>NZ_JAGGMS010000001.1:7028500-7329166 GCF_017875555.1 Amycolatopsis magusensis
ACCTGAGCGGCGCGCAACTGGCCGTGGAGCACCTGCTCGGCCTCGGGCACCGCCGGATCGCCCTGCTCAAGGGCCGTCCCGACCTGCAGTCCGCGCACCTGCGCGAGACCGGGTACCGGCGGGCGCTCGCCGCGGCGGGTGTGTCGGTGGACGAAAACCTGGTGCAGGTGGGCGCCTACGACCCGGAGGTCTCCGCGGCTTCGGCGCGCCTGCTGCTGGACTCCCCCGACCGGCCGACCGCGGTGTTCGCCGCGAACGACCTGTCGGCCATCGCCACCGTCGAAGTGGCGAACGAGCTGGGCCTGCGCGTGCCGGAGGACCTGTCGGTGGTCGGCTTCGACAACATCCCGGAGTCGGTGCTGTGCGTGCCGCCGCTGACCACGGTCGAGCAGCCCATCCGCGAGATGGGCAGGCGCGCCATCCAGCTCCTCATCCCGCTGATCAACGGTGAGCAACCCGAACCCACGCACGTCACGCTGGACACCCGGCTCGTCGTGCGCCAGTCGACCCGACAGGTGGAGCAGTCGTGACCCTCGATCCCGCGAGCACCGAACTTTGGCGTGATCCCGCCGCGGCACCCGCCGACCGGGTCGCCGATCTGATGGCCCGGATGAACACGCGCGAGAAGCTCGCCCAGCTCTTCGGGGTCTGGGTGGGCATCGACGCGGCCGGCGAAATGGCACCGCACCAGCACGATTTCGCCATCGAACCGGGTGACTGGGACCGGCTCGTCGGCTCCGGCATCGGCCAGCTGACCCGGGTGTTCGGCACCCGGCCGGTGGAGCCGCTGATCGGCGCGCGCGGGCTGGCCCGCACCCAGCGCGAGGTGATGGCCGCCAGCCGGTTCGGCATCCCGGCGCAGGTGCACGAGGAGTGCCTGACCGGCCTGGCCGCCTGGCGGGCCACGGTGTACCCGTCGCCGCTGTGCTGGGGCGCGAGCTTCGACCCGGCGCTGGTCGAGCGGATGGGTGTCCACATCGGACGGTCGATGCGGCGCCTCGGCGTGCACCAGGGCATGGCGCCGGTCCTGGACGTGGCCCGCGATCTGCGGTGGGGGCGGATCGAGGAGACCATCGCCGAGGACCCGCACCTGGTCGGCACGATCGGCTCGGCCTACGTGCGCGGGCTCGAATCGGCGGGCGTGGTGGCCACGCTGAAGCACTTCGCCGGGTATTCGGCGTCGAAGGCGGGGCGCAACCTGGCGCCGGTGTCGATCGGCGCCAGGGAACTGGCCGACGTGCTGCTGCCGCCGTTCGAAATGGCGTTGCGGGCGGGCGCGCGGTCGGTGATGAACGCCTACACCGACAACGACGGCGTACCCGCCGCGGCCGACCCGGAACTGCTCACCACCCGGCTGCGCGAGGTCTACGGCTTCGACGGGACCGTGGTCGCCGACTACTTCTCGGTGTCGTTCCTGCGCACGCTGCACGGGGTGGCCGGCACCAGGGCCGAGGCCGCCGCGCAGGCGCTGTCCGCCGGGATCGACGTCGAACTGCCGACCGTCGACTGCTTCGGCGCGCCCCTGTTGCTGGCGCTGGAATCCGGTGAGGCCGACCTCGCGCTGGTGGACCGCGCGCTGGAGCGGGTGCTGCGGCAGAAGTGCGAACTCGGGCTGCTCGACCCGGGCTGGTCGCCGGACCCGGAGGTGCTCTCCGACGGGCACGCCGACCTCGACGACGACGAGTCGCGCGCGGTGGCGCGTGCGCTCGCCGAGCGGTCGATCGTGTTGCTGCGCAACGAAGACGTGCTCCCGCTGGCACCCGGCAAGCGGCTCGCGGTGATCGGCCCGCGCGCCGACGACCCCGGCGCGATGTTCGGCTGCTACTCGTTCCCGATGCACGTCGGCGTGCACCACCCCGACGTGCCGCTGGGCATCGAGGTGCGCACCGTGCTGGACGCGCTCGGCGCCGACCACGACGTGACCCACGCGCTGGGCTGCCCGGTGGAAGGCGGCGAGGACGCCGGGATCGCGGACGCCGTCAAGGTAGCCGCCGACGCCGAGCTTGCCGTGGTCGTGCTGGGTGACCGGGCCGGCTTGTTCGGCGGCGGCACCTCCGGCGAGGGCTGCGACGCCACGGACCTGCGGCTGCCGGGTCGTCAGGAGGAACTGCTCGAAGCCGTGCTGGACACCGGCACGCCGGTGGTGCTGGTGCTGCTGAGCGGCCGTCCGTACGAGCTTTCCCGCCAGGCCGACCGGCTCGCGGCCATCGTCTGCGGCTTCTTCCCCGGCGAGGAGGGCGGTGTGGCGCTGGCGAACGTGCTCAGCGGGCGGGCCAACCCGTCCGGGCGGCTGCCGGTCAGCTTCCCGGCGGCCGGGGTGAACCAGCCCGCCACCTACCTGGCCGCCCCGCTGGCCACCCGCAGCGAGGTCAGTACGGTCGACCCGACCGCGTTGTTCCCGTTCGGGCACGGCCTTTCCTACGCGCCCCTCACCTGGGGCGAGGCCACCGGGGACGCGGAATGGGCCACCGACGGCGTGTTCGAGGTTTCGGTGCCGCTGCGCAACGATTCCGACCGCGCGAGCAGCGAAGTGGTGCAGGTCTACCTGCACGACCCGGTGGCCGAATGCGTGCTGCCGGTGCAGCGCCTGATCGCCGCGGCGCGGGTGGACCTGGCACCGGGCGAGGCGCGGACCGTGCGGATCGGGCTGCACGCGGACCTCACCTGCTACACCGGCCGCGCCGGGCACCGGCAGGTGGACCCGGGCGAGGTGGAACTGCGGATCGGCGCGTCGAGCACCGACATCCGCACCACCCTGGCGCCGGTGCTCACCGGCCCACGCCGCTTCGTCGGCTTCGACCGCGTCCTGTCCCCCGAGATCTCGTGACACGAATGTGGCTTTGGGGGCCGATTCGGCCCCCAAAGCCACATTCGTGTCCGTGGGGCGGGGCTACGGGTTGATCCGGGTGTAGGCGGGTTTCGGGTTCAGGTTGCTGTCGAAGAGGCAGGCGGCGCCTTCACCGGGGAAGGTGCCGGGGACCCACGAGTGCCGGTCGGTGAAGCCCCAGGTGGTGAACTCCACGCAGCGCGTCACCGCCTGGCAGCCGTCCCAGGCCTGGTCGAAGTAGTCCGCCTGCTTGGCCAGTTTCGCCGAGTCCGCGGGCAGCTGGACCCGGACGTCGGCCTCGGTGATCGCCACGTCCACGCCGAGGTCGGCGAAGCGCTGCAGGTTCGCCTGGAACCCGCCGGGGAAGCCGTACTGCGTGGACAGGTGCGTCTGGAATCCCGCGCCCTCCACCGGGACTCCCTGCTGGCGCAGCGAGTTCACCAGGTTGTACATCGCGTTGCTCTTCGCGCCCTGCCATTCGACGTTGTAGTCGTTGATGTAGAGCTTGGCGCCCGGGTCGGCCTGCTTGGCCCAGCGGAAGGCGTCGGCGATGTAGTTCGCGCCGAGCTTCTGCTGGAAGATCGAGTCACGGCGGCTGCCGTCCTCGTTGAACACCTCGTTCACCACGTCCCAGGCCCGGATCTTGCCCTTGTACCGGGTCATCACCGTGGTGATGTGGTTCTGCACCGCGGTCCGCAGGTCGGCGGCGGACAGGTTGTTCAACCAGCCGGGGTACTGGTTGTGCCACACCAGCGTGTGCCCGCGGACGGTCTTCCCGTTCTGCTGGGCGTAGTTCACGATCGCGTCCGCGGCGGACCAGTTGTACTGGCCCCGGTTGGGTTCGAGGCTCGCCCACTTCATCTCGTTCTCCGGCGTCACGCTGTCGAACTCGCGGGTGAGCGTGGTGCGGAAGTCGGCTTCGTTCGCCAGTGCCGAGGCGGGCACCGCGCTGCCGACGTACTTGCCGGTGATGTCCTTCAACGGGGGCGCCGCCGAGGCCGGGGCGGCCTGCCAGGCCACCAGCCCGGCGCTGACCGCCAGTACCGTGCCCCAGCGGCGGAATCGGGAATGCACACTCACAGCCGTTGCTCCTTACCTAGGATGCGAACGGTGGCGGCAGGTCCGATGTTAGAAGGTCACCGACCACCTGTCCAGATTATTTCGGATTAACAGCCGAAACTATCGCCATCCGGAAAAGCGCGTAGACTGCCCGCCATGCCAGTGGAATCCGAGCGGAAGCCGGCGAACGAGCCCGTCCAGGGCAAGGTCACCATCGCGCAGATCGCGGTCGAGGCCGGGGTTTCCATCCCGACAGTTTCGAAGGTGGTCAACGGGCGCACCGACGTGGCCGCGTCGACCAGGGAACGGGTCGAGGAGCTCATCCGCCGCTACGGCTACCAGCGGCGCAGCGACGAGCGGGCCCGCCGGTCCAACCTGCTGGAGCTGATGTTCCACGAGCTCGAAAGCATCTGGGCGCTGGAGATCATGCGCGGGGTCGAGCAGGTGGCCAGCGAGCACGACCTGGCCGTGGTCCTCTCGGAATCCCAGGGCAGGCTGACGCCCGGCCGCGGCTGGCTGGAGAAGGTCCTGGCCCGGCGGCCGATCGGCGTGGTGTCGGTGTTCTCCGACCTCAGCGCCGACCAGCTGGCGAAGCTGGAGTCGCGCAACATCCCGGTGGTGGTGGTCGACCCGGTCGGCGAGCCCGGCGAACGCACCTACTCGATCGGCGCCACGAACTGGAACGGCGGGCTGATCGCCACCCGGCACCTGCTCGAACTCGGCCACCGGCGGATCGCGGTGATCGGCGGACCGGAACGCGTGCTGTGCAGCCGCGCGCGGGTGGACGGCTACCGCGCCGCACTGGAGACCGCGGGGCTGCCGGTCGACCCGGCTTTGGTGCGCTACGGCGACTTCCACGTCGAAGCCGGGCGCGCGCAGCTCACCGAACTGCTCAAGGTGCCCGACCGGCCGACCGCCGTGTTCGCCGGCAGCGACCTCCAGGCGTTCGGTGTCTACGAGGCGGCGCGCGCGGCCGGGCTGCGGATCCCCGACGACATCAGCGTGATCGGCTTCGACGACCTGCCCGTGGCGGGCTGGGTCGGCCCGCCGCTGACCACCATCCGCCAGCCGCTGCAGGAGATGGCTGTCGCGGGCACCCGGCTGGTGCTGGCCCTCGCCCGCGGCGAAGAAGCCGAGCACCGGCGCGTGGAACTGGCGACCAGCCTGGTGGTGCGGCAGAGCACCGCACCACCGGCGGCCTGAGCCCTACGGCACCAGCCCGAGGAACTTCAGCGCGGACGCGGCCATGCCCGCGCCGAGCGCGTTGTGCCCGGTGCCCGCCATGCTGATCCCTTCGACCTGCGTGCCGTAGCGGGTGCGCGTCCACTCCGGCTTCGGGTGGTCGGTGCTCGTCGGCGTGGTGGACAGCCCGTGCACGTTGGTCCACTGGTCGATCTCTTCGCCGAAGTTCGGGTACCGCAGCGTGGTGTCGGCCGTGCCGTGCCACACCTGCATGCGCGGCCGTGGCCCGTGGTAGCCCGGGTAGGCCGCACGCACCAGGTCGCCCCACTGCTGCGGGCTCTTCAGCAGGTTGCCGTTGGCGCAGGTACTGTTCCAGCCGGACCCGTCGGTGGTGGCGAAGCAGCCGAACGGCACCCCGGCGAAGGCGGCCCCGCCCTTGAACACGTCGGGGTAGGCGCCGAGCAGCACGTTGGTCATCATCGCGCCCGAGGACGAACCGGTGGCGTAGACGCGGTTCGGGTCACCGTTGTGGTGCTGCAGCACGTACTTCACCATCGACACGATGCCGACGGGGTCGCTGCCACCGTCGTGCTTGAGCGCCTGCGGCGAGGACACGTCGAAGCAGTTGCCGCTGCGCGTGGCCGACGGGTAGATCACCACGAACCCGTGCTGATCGGCCAAGCGGGCGAATTCCGTGCCCGAATGGAAGGCCGGTCCGGAGCCGGTGCAGTAATGCGCGGCGACGAGCACCCCCGGTTTCTGCGTCACTTTGTCGGGCACGTACAGGTGCATTCTCAGGCCGCTCGGATTGGTGCCGAAACCGGTCACCTCGGTCAGCGAAGCGGCCTGCGCGACCGGCGCCAGCAGGGCGGCGAGCATCGTGAGAACGCCGAGAAGTATCGCTTTCCTTCGCACGTCCACCTCCAGTGGTCGCTTTCATGATGCGGCCGCGGACAACGGGACAACAATGACTTTCGAAAATGTTTCGACGCCGGTTTCCCGCGCTCACCGCGGCTTGACGACCTGCATGCGCCACCCTAGGGTCGAATTGTCAGCGCACCGCTTCGAAACTATCGGAAAGAGGGCTCGATGCGGACGTTCCGGGTGGCCGTGGTCGGCACCGGCGGCATCGCCGAAGCAGCGCACGTACCGGCCATCCGCGCCGCAGGCGAGCGGGCGAAGCTGGTCACCGCGGTGGACACCGATCCCGCGCGCCTGGCGGTGTTCCAGGAGAAGACCGGGATCGCGGTCGCCTACCAGTCGCTGAAGTCCATGCTGCGCACGGAAAAGCCGGATCTGGTGCAGGTGTGCACGCCGCCGTCGACGCACGCGGACATCGCGGTCGCCTGCCTCGAAGCGGGTTCGTGGGTGCTGCTGGAGAAGCCGCCCGCGTTGTCGCTGGCCGAATACGACCGCATCACCGCCGCCGAGGGCGAAGGCGGCCCGTACGCGAGCGTGGTGTTCCAGCACCGCTTCGGCTCAGGCGCGCGACACGCCCGGCAGCTCATCGGCAGCGGCGCGCTCGGCAGGCCGCTGGTCGCGGTCTGCCACACCACCTGGTTCCGCGACCAGTCCTATTTCGACGTCCCCTGGCGCGGCAAGTGGTCCACCGAGGGCGGCGGGCCGACGATGGGGCACGGGATCCACCAGATCGACCTGCTGCTCGCGCTGCTCGGCGAGTGGACCGAGGTCCGCGCGATGGCGGGCAGGCTCGACCGCACGATGGAGACCGAGGACGTGTCGATGGCGATCGTGCGCTTCGCCAGCGGGGCCATGGCGTCGATCGTGAACAGCGTGCTGTCCCCGCGTGAGGAAAGCTACCTGCGCGTGGACCTGACCGACGCGACGGTCGAAGTCACGCACCTGTACGGATATCACAACACCGACTGGCGGTACACACCCGCGCCGCACGTGACCGACGAGGCGCTGATCTCCTCGTGGTCGGAGGTCGCGGAAGATGTCGGCAGCTCGCATTCGGCGCAACTGCCGTTCGTCCTGGACGCCATGGAATCCGGCGAACGTCCGCCGCTTTCGGGCGCCGAAGGCCGCGAAGCACTCGAACTGATCACGGCGTTGTACCGGTCGGCGTTCACCGGCGCCCCGGTCACCCGTGCCCAACTGCAGCCCGGCGATGTGTTCTACCACCGCATGAACGGGGGCGTGAAACTGTGAACCTGGCCGAGGGCGACGGTGTGTTCACCGTGTCGGAAAATGATGTCGAACTCCTGCGCTACACCTACCGGCCGGACATCGACGCGTTCGAATGCCCGAGCCCGAGCTTCCACCCGCTGAGGACCCTGGCCGGCGACGTGGTCACCGGCAACCGGCCGCACGACCACCGGTGGCACAAGGGCCTGGCGATGACCGCGTCCCACCTGGACGACCAGAACTTCTGGGGCGGGGTGACCTACGTCCGTGATCGCGGGTACGAGGTCCTGCCGAACGTCGGCTCGCAGGTGCACCGGAATTTCGTGGAACTGGCGCCGGAAGGGGTCGTCGAGGAGATCGACTGGCTCACCTCCGGCGGGCAGAAGTGGATCGAAGAACGCCGCACCATGGCGTTCACCGTCGAGCCTGATGCCTGGACCCTGGACTTCACCTCGGACCTGCGCAACGTCCGCGACACCCCGCTGGAGTTCGGCAGCCCCACCGTGCACGGCCGGGAACTGGCGGGCTACTGCGGCTTCTTCTGGCGCGGCCCCCGCTCCTTCGAACACGGCGAGGTACTGGCCTCGGATGACCAGTCCGGCCCGGAACTCATGGGCCGCAAGGCCTCGTGGCTCGCCTACCTCGGCACCCACGACGAGGTCGACCACACCTCCACCCTCCTTTTCACCCCGGCGCCCGACCACCCGGAAGTCCACTGGTTCGTCCGCAACTCCCCCTACGCCGTGGTGAACCCTTCGCTCGCCTTCTACGATCCCCTCCACTTGGCCCCCGGCGACACCCTGCACCTGCGCTACCGCCTCCTCATCGCCAACGGCTCGTGGTCCCGCTCCCACCTGAGCACCCGCGCCACCTCCTACACCTGGTAGCCGGTCCGATGTCTCAGCCGCCCCCCGCGACACAAATGTGGCTTTCGGAGCAGATTCCGCCCCCAAAGCCACATTCGTGTCCTCGCACACACCCCCTCCTCCGAAACCGCCCCCAAGCACCCAACCAGCAGCCGACCACCCAAAAGACACCCCCCAAACCCGAGCACTCAACCGGCGGCCGGGCACCAAAGAAGCCCCCACCAAAAGTAGCTCCCTAAACAAACACCCGGGCACAAAACGTGCCCAGCCCTCCCACCCACCCCTCCCCATCCCCGGTCCAAAGCGAAAAACACGGCGGGGGTATCGATGTCAAGGCATCTCTCCCGCCTTGACATCGATACCCCCGCCGTAGTCACACTGAAACACCGGGGTGGCACCACAAACAAAAATCACTGCCCAGCCAAAGCCGCCTCAAACTCAGTCCGAACCTGATCCCCGCCACCCGACCGCCACTGCTTCACGACCTCATCCCACGCGGACACCGGCTTCCGCCCCGCCAAGATATCGTTCTGCGCGTCATTGATCATCGTCCCCAGCTGCCCCTGCTTCCGCGACCAGGTATCCGAGAACAAACTCAACGTAGGATCCGCCACCGACGAAGACACCACCGAAGCCTGGTAGTCATAACAAGCCTTCGTAGCCTCCGCATTACCCGGCACGAAGATCACGTCCGGCGAGTCCACAATGTACCGAATGCCGAGGACCGTCTGCGAAACGCCAGCCTGCGAAGGCCGCGGCCCGCCGTCCTGCATCGTGTAGTGGGTACCGGCCGTGCCGTACTTCCGGAACAGGTACTCCTCCGTGCCGAACGGGGCAGCCAGCCAGTCCGCGATCTTCAGCAGCTGCCGGATCCGGCCCTCGTCGGCCTTCTTCAGCACGGTGAAGTTGTTCGTCGCCTGCGCCTGCCACGTACCGGCGAACCCGCCACCGTTGTACAAGGGCGGCCGCATGCCGGAGATCTTGAACCCCGGGCCGGCCACGTTCTCCGCGTAGTACTGCGGCCATGCCGTGTACCGGTCCGTGTGGAGCAGGGCGCTGCCCGCGTTGAACCACTTCTTCACCGGCGCGTTGTTCGTCGTGCTGTCCGGGTGCACCACGCCGTCGGCGAACAACTGCGAACAGTCCGCCAGCGCCTGCTTGTACTCCTCGTATTCGAACTTGCTCTTCAGCTTCCCGCCTTCGTCCTTCCACCGGAACGGCAGTCCGAGCATCTGCGAAACGAAGTCCAGCGGCGCGCCCGCGAGCGCCCACCGGCCCGCCTTCTCGTCCGAGACCTGCCGGCACACCGCCCGGAACTCCGCGAAGGACGCCGGGTTCGGGTTCGCCCCAAACTGCGCGAAGAGGTCGTCGCGGCGGAACATCAGGCTGCCCGCGATGCCGCGCGCCACCGGCAGGCCGTAGATGCCGCCGTTGTACCGGCAGTCCTTCCACGCCGCGGTCGGCAGGTTCGCCAGGAACGGGTACTGCTTCACCGCGTCCCCGCCGAGGTACGGGGTCAGGTCCTGGCACTTGCCCGCCAGCCACGCCGGCAGGTTCGCCACCCCGGCGGGCAGGCCGTTCGGGGTGTAGAGCGCCGGCACGACGAAGTCGGGCAGGTCGTCCCCGGCGACCAGGGTGGCGAACTTCGTCGGCATGTCCGAGTTCGGCACGATGGTCAGCCGCAGGTCGGCGTTGAGGCGCTTGTTCAGCTCCTGCCAGTACGGGTTCTGGTCCACCGTCGGCGGCACCGGCGAACTGGTCAGGACGAAGGCGGACACCGGCGAACCGTCACCGGGCGGCGCGGAGAACGCCCGCACCGGCGGATCGGGGTACCGGAGGAAACCGTTCAACAGCCCCTGCTCGTTGCCGGGCAGGTCCGGCGTGACACCGGTGTAGGGCACGTAGGCGGGCAACTGCGTGTCGGCCACGGTCTGCTGCGTCGCCGGGCCACCACCCCCGCTGCTGCAGGCACCCAGCACCCCGGGCACGGCCACGGTGGCGAGGGTGCCGGTGAGGAACCGGCGGCGGTTCATCGCGTTCATCGGATTCTCCTTCGGTGGGTTCAGCCCTTGACCGCGCCGATCAGCACCCCCTTGGTGAAATGGCGCTGCACGAACGGATAGACCAGCAGGACGGGGATGATCGAGAGCACCAGGATGGCCATCTGCACGGCTTCGGCGGGCGGCAGATCCGCCCCCGAACCGAGCTGGTCCACCCCGAGCTGGGACTGGTTGACCACATAGGTCCGCAGCACCAGTTGCAGCGGCCACTTCGCGGTGTCGTTGAGGTAGAGCAGCGCGCTGAAGAACGAGTTCCAGTACGCCACCGCGTAGAACAACGCGATGACCGCGAGCACCGCCTTGCTCATCGGCAGCACAATCCGCCACAGGATCAGCCCGTCACCGGCGCCGTCCACGCGGGCGCTGTCGATGATCTCGCCGGGCAGCTCCATGAAGAACGCCCGCAGCACGATCACGTTGAACACGTTGACCAGCACCGGCAGGATCAGCGACCAGTAGCTGTCCAGCAGCCCCAGGCTCTTCACCATCAGGTAGCTCGGGATGATGCCGGGGGTGAACAGCAGCGGCATCAGCACCACCAGCAGGAACGGCCGGTGCAGTAGGGTCCCGCGCCGGCTCAGCCCGTAGGCGAGCAGCGTGGTCGCGGTCAGGCTCAGCAGCGTGCCCACCGCGGTGACGAACAGGCTGACCAGCGTCGCCCTGGTGACCACGCCGCCGGACAGGATCGCGTTGTAGGCGTCGAAGCTGATCGAGCGCGGGATCAGCACGAACCCACCGGCGTTGGTCACGTCCTCCCGGGTGGCCAGGCTGGTCGACACGATGCCCGCGAACGGCACCACCACCACGGCGCAGCACAGGGTGAGCACCACGGCCTTGACCGCCTTGCCGAAGGCCGACGGTCCCTCGAGCGCGCTCATCGCTGGTAGACCCCCTGCTCGCCGAACCGGTGCGCCAGCTTGTTCGCGCTCAGCACCAGCGCCACCCCGACCAGCCCCTTGACCAGGCCGACCGCCGCGCTGACGCCCCAGCTGCCCGCCAGGATCCCGTTGTTGTAGACGTAGGTGTCCAGCACTTCGCTGGCGTCGGCGCCCACCGCGGCCTGCTGCAGGATGATCTGCTCGAAGCCGACGGTCAGCGCGTCGCCGAGGCGCAGGATGAGCAGCAGCACGATGATGCCGCGCAGGCCGGGCAGGGTGACGTGCCAGAGCTGGCGGGCGCGGCTCGCGCCGTCCATCGCCGACGCCTCGTACAGCGTGGTGTCGATCCGCGACAGCGCGGCCAGGAACAGGATGGTGGCCCAGCCCGCGTCCTTCCACAGCACCTGGCTGGTGATCAGCGCCTTGAACAGCTCCGGCGAGCCGATCACGTTCACCGTGGTGAAGTCGTTCTCGCGCAGGAAACCGTTGAGCAGCCCGGAATCGCCGAGCATCTGCTGGAAGATCGCCACCACGATCACCCAGGACAGGAAGTGCGGCAGGTAGAGCACGCTCTGCACGACCCGCTTGAGCCGTTCGGAGATCAGGCTGTCCAGCAGCAGCGCCAGCGCGATCGGCACCGGGAACACCACGATCACCTGCAGCAGCGTGATCACCAGGGTGTTGGTGAGCGCGTTGAGGAAGGCCGGGTCGCCGCCGAAGACCACGTCGAAGTTGGTCAGGCCGACCCACGGGCTTTCGAGGATGCCGAGGTAGGGCTGGTAGTCCTTGAACGCGATCACGTTGCCGAGCAGCGGCACGTAGTGGAACAGCACGAGCAGGGTGATGCCGGGCAGCGCGGCGAACACCAGGAACCGGTCCCGCGTGAACCGCTGGCGGCGGCTCGGGCCGGTTCGTGCGGTCACGCCGTCCTCCTCGACGAACTCTCACCGATCGCTTCCAGAAACTATCGGAAATTATCGCGATCAAAAACTAACCGCCTCGCCCATCCGCGTCAAGGAGCTGGACAACCTGCTCGTAAACCGCGACAAACGCCGATCGGCCTATTCGAAACTTTCGAATAGGCCGATCAGGGGAAGCGCTTTCAATCGCGAGTGGTCAGAGCCGTGCGAGCAGGAGGTGCATCGACTCGGTGGTGTTCTCGGCGACCGCGCGCGCGGCCAGGTCCCCGTCACCGGCGGCGACCGCGGCGGCGATTTCCGCGTGCTGCGCCACCGAAGCGCGGTGATCGGCCGCGTCGGCGAAGTACACGTGCTCGTAGCGGCGGATGGTCCGCCACAGCCCGTTGGTCAATTCGAGGAGCCGGGTGTTGCCGCACCGGGAAACCAGGACTCGGTGGAACTCGGCGTCGAACCCGTGTGCCGCCGCGGGATCGGTGGCCGCGGCGAAAGCGGAATTGATCTCCGTCAATTTCGGTGCCAGCCCGCGCAAAGCGGAGCCCGTACCGCGCACCGCCCACTCTTCGAGGTGCGCGATGATCGGATAGGTCTCGCGGACCTCGTCCGCGCTCAGCTCGGCCGCGAGGAAACCGCGGCCGCGATCGAACCGGACCAGTCCGCCGCCTTCCAGGCGCAGCAACGCTTCCCGCACCGGTGTCCGGCTGACGCCGAGGTCTTCGGCGAGCGCGCTTTCGTTGATCCGCTCCCCCGGCGCGATCTCCGCGGCCAGGATTCGGGTGCGCAGCAGCTCTTCGAGATCGGCCCGGTTCACCGCGCCTCCTCGACGAGCCTGCCGACCAGCTCCGCCGCCTCCTCGTCGGTAAAGGCGGCGGTCGAACTGCCCACGCCGGCCTCCGCCATCGCCAGGCCGGGCACCGGGGTCTCGGTGAAGTTGGCGAACAACCACACGTTCTCCCGCTCCAGCAGCGTGCGGTTCGCGGCGGTGAGCCGGTCCGGCGTGCCCGGCAGGTAGACCTGGAAAGCGTTGGTGTGCGGTGGTTCCGGGGCGACGCGCACACCGGGGACGCGTGCCAGCGCGGCCGCCAGCCCGAGCGCGCGTTCGCGGTATCCGGCCATGCGCGGCAGGTGCGTGCGCAGCCCGGCGCGGGCGGCCAGCACGTACGGGAAGACCGTGTAGAGGTTGCCGCCGTGCCGGGTGGTCCACGGCCGCGTCGCGGCGACCGGCTCGGCCTCACCGGCGAGCACGCAGCCGCCGAGCCCGCCGATCGTCTTGTACAGCGACACGTACACCGAATCGGCCAGTGCCGCGATCTCCGCCGGCGACCGCCCGTAGTACGGCGCGCTCTCCCACAGCCGGGCGCCGTCGAAGTGCAGCGGCACCCCGCGCTCGCGGCACCACGCGGAGATGGCGCTCAGCTCGTCCCAGGACGGCAGCTTGTGCCCGGCCCGCCGGATCGGCAGTTCGACCACCACCACGCCGACGCGCTCGGCCACCGCGTCCAGGTCGGCGGCGGTGAACGGGCTCCAGGTGCCCAGGCGCACCGGCACCAGGCCGTGCAGCCGCTGGTACCCGCCGTCCTCGTCCAGTTCGACGTGACTGCGGCTGTGCAGCGCGACGACCGGGCTGCCGGTGCGCTCGGTCCACACCCGCAGCATCGCCTGCTGCGCCATCACGCCCTTGAGCACGAACCGGCCGGCCGGCTTGCCGAGCAGGCCCGCCACCTCCGCCTCCAGCTCACGCAGGCCAGGCCCCTCGTTGTAGACGTCGGGCAGGGCGTCCACGCCGGGTGCCGACCGCAGCCGGTCAAGCCAGTCGGCGGCCGTCAGGCGCTCGTGGTGGGAGAGGAACCGGGTGTCCGGCCGCCAGGCCGGATCGTCACGCAGGTGCATGCGCCCGACGATCGCATGCGATCCGCTCGAATCGCATGCGATTTACCTCAGGTGAGCCGGTGCAGGCCCTCCAGCACGCGGTACATCAGGTCGACCGGCGGGCGGCCGTTGGCGGTCAGCTGCGGGGCCGACCGCATCTCCAGCAGGCCGAGGTCGAGCGCGTCCCCGATGAGCACCCGGGCGGCGCCGAGCGGGCTGCGCAGGTGGGTGGCCAGTTCCGCGACCGAGAGCGGGTGGCGGCACAGGTCGCAGATGAGCTGGTGGTCCCTGGACAGCCGGGTGCGGTCGAGCTGGACCCCGCGCTTGGTCGACACCATCACCTCGACCCGCAGGTCGTGCCGGGTGCCGGTGCGGCCGCCGGTGCGCACGTACGGGCGCGCGCGGATGAAGTCCTGGTCGTCGTCCTCGCCGGGCAGTTCGTCCACCAGTTCGGGCTCCGGTTCCGGTAGGGGCGGCGGTGGTTGCGGCGGTGGTGGCGGGGCCGGTCTCGAGGGCGGGGCTTCGGCCGTCACCGGCTGTGACGGCTCCGGCTCCGGCTCGTCCAGCGGCTTGGGCTGGAAGTCGTGATCCGCCCACTGCTGGTAGTCACCCCAGCCGCCGAAGGACAGCTGGGACATGCCGGCCCACAACGAGGTTTTCTTGTGCGCACCCATCACAACTCCGTGGTCCGGCCAGGTAGGCATCGACCAAACCATGCCGGAGCCGGAAACACCAGAGATCGGCGGCGGACAACCCGGGTGGATCACCGGTTGTGCGTAATACGGGACGCAGCGACGTGACTCGTCCGCAGTGGACGGTTACGGAGCGACACCGGCGGCGTCAGCCGAGTTCTTTTCGCACCTGCGGCAGCACCTCGGTACCGAGCAACTCGATCGCGGTCATCACCCGGTCGTGCGGCACCCCGGCCCAGTCCATCTGCAGGGCGTACCGGTCGGCCCCGACCAGCCTGCCGACCGAGATCAGCCGCTCGGCCACCTCGTCCGGACTGCCGGCGAAGATCGACTGCGCCCCGCGCGCGAACTCGTCGTACTCCCCGCGGGTGGGCACCTGCCAGCCGCGGGCCCGCGCGCCGTACTTCATCGTCTCCAGCCAGTACGGGTAGAAGGTCTCCTTCGCGTCCTGCGAGTCGCGGGCGATCAGCCCGATCGCGCTCATCGTGACGTTCAGCTCCTCCTTCGTGTGCCCGCCGGACTCCCCCGCCTGGCGGTAGAGGTCGACCAGCGGCGCGAACCGCTCGGGACGGCCGCCGATGATCGCGTAGACCACCGGCAGGCCGAGCAGGCCCGCCCGGATCGAGGACTCGGGGTTGCCGCCGGTGCCGATGCTGATCCGCAGCCGCCGGTGGTACGGCCGCGGCAGCACGCGCGCGCCCTCCAGCGGCGGCCGGAACCGGCCCGACCAGGTGATCGGGTCCTCGCGGTCGAGCCGCAGCAGCAGTGCGAGCTTCTCCTCGAACAGGTCCTCGTAGTCGCCGAGGTCGGCACCGAAGAGCGGGAAGGACTCGGTGAACGAGCCACGCCCGGCGAGCAGCTCCGCGCGTCCCTCGCTGAGCTGGTCCAGCGTGGTGAACTGCTGGTACACCCGCACCGGGTCCTCGGTGCTGAGCACGGTGACCGCGCTGCTCAGCGTGATCTGCTCGGTCACGCTCGCGGCGGCCGCGAGCACGGTGCCCGGGTTCGAACTGGCGTAGTTGTCCAGGTGGTGCTCCCCCACCCCGTAGAACCCGAGGCCCAGCTCGTCGGCCAGTTTGATGCGCTCGACGGTGTTCTTCAGCGCGCGTGAGACCGGCACCTGCTCACCGGTGCGCGGGTCCGGGTGGCGGTCGGCGAAGCTGTAGATGCCCAAGTCCATGCCAGCCAAGCTACGCCGGAGATGATGATGCGTCAACAAAACCGTGTTACCGTGGCCCGATGAGCGAACCGCGGTGGCTGAGCGAGCGCGAGCAGCAGGTGTGGCAGGCCTACCTGGCGGTGCAGCGGGAACTGCACGCCGCCCAGGAACGCCAGCTGGTACGCGATTCCGGACTGTCCACAGCGGACTACACGCTGCTGGCGCCGCTGTCCGAGGCACCCGACGGCCTGCTGCGGGCCCGCGAACTGGGCCGGCGGGCCGGCTGGGAGCGCAGCCGGCTCTCGCACCAGGTGAGCCGGATGGAGAAGCGCGGGCTGGTCGTCCGCGAAGACTGCCCCGACGACGCGCGCGGCTCGATGATCCGGCTGACCGCCGCCGGCCGCGAGGCCATCGAAGCCGCCGCACCGGAGCACGTGGCCACGGTGCGGCGGTTCTTCTTCGATCCGTTGTCCGCCAAGGAGGTCGAGCTGCTCGGCGGGGCGTTCGACCGGATGCTCGCCGTGCTCGCGGCTCAGGAGGTCCAGTAGTCCCAGAACGCCTGGAGGATGAGCGCGGCGATCAGCACGTACCACGCGGCGAGCACCGCGCTGTGCCAGCGCGACAGCTTCGGGCTGCGCAGGTTGTCGAGCGTGGTGTACCAGAAGATCGGGATCACCACCGCCCACACCACCATGCAGTACGGGCACAGGGCGTGGATCTGGTACAGGCTGGCGAAGACCAGCCAGTGCACGAAGAGCACGCCGAAGGTGGCGCCCACCTGCATGCCGACGCGGAACCAGCGCGGCGGGACGAACCCGGCCAGCATGACCACCCCGGCCGTGGTGACCACGGCGAAGGCGGCGATGCCTAGCAACGGGTTCGGGAAGCCGAACGCGGCGGCCTGCGTGCTGTCCATCACCGAACCGCACGAGACCACCGGGTTGAGCGAGCACGTCGGCACGTAGTCCGGGTTCTTGAGCTTGGCCAGCTTCTCCAGCATCAGCGCGGCGGCCGCGAGCAGCCCGATACCGCCGCCGATGGTGTAGAGCCAGGCGAGCCCGCGCCGCGTCTCCATCAGCCGAGTTCCTTGTCGATCAGCTCACGCAGTTCCTGGTCGACGGCGCCGAAGGTGTCGCCCTGGGGGGCGAACTTGAGGCCGTTGACGAACAGCGTCGGCGTGCTGGTGACCCCGGCCTGCTGCCCGTCCGCGCGGCCCTGGTCGATGCGCGCCTGCACCTGCGGGCTGGTCAGGTCGGCCTGGTACTTCGCCACGTCCAGGCCGAGCTGGGTGGCGTAGCCCTGGAAGACGGTCTTCGCGGCGGCCTCGTCGGAGTTGACGTTCTGGCCGTCCGCGCTGATCGCCCACTGCTGGAAGTTGTCATACAGCGCGTGGTACATCTCGCGGTACTTGCCCTGCAGCGAGGCGGCTTCGGCGGCCTGGGCGGCGGGCAGCGCCAGCGGGTGCATCTCCAGCGGGAAGTTCCGGGTGACGAAGGTGATCCGCCCGGCGTAGTCCTGCTCGATCTTGCTGGTGATGTTCTTGTAGTACGAGGCGCAGGCCGGGCACTGGTAGTCGAGGAACTCGACCAGCGTGACCTTGCCGTCGGGCGCCTCGGTCAGCGTGTGGCTGTCCGGCTTGCGCAGCACCTCGGCCGCCACGCGCGGCTGCTCGGTGCCGCCGTCGGCGTTGTCGTCCCCGCCGCTGAACAGGAGCACCCCGCCGACCACGAGTACCGCGACCACCACGATCACCAGGGTGACCAGGACGTTCGGCGAGAGGCCGCGTTTGGCCGTGACGGGGTTGCTGGTGCGGTTACTGCGCGACATCAAGCTGACACCTTCCGAGACGATGTGGTTCCGCCATTCTGGTCGTCGCCCGGTCGTGTCCGGTTCCCGGACCCCGCGAAACGTGGTTGAGACCATCCTTCCCGGGTAACCCGCTGCCCGTGAACGACATGCCCACTGTTTCCTCCTTGGACGAATTGGCGGAGGTGTGCAGCGGCGCCGAGGGCGAACTGTTCGTCCGCTGGTCGCACGGCCCGGACACCGATCTCGGCGACCGCGCCGCGCAGTCCAGCCGGGACGGCCTGACCGGGGTGAAGCTGCCCGGGTTGTCGGCCAACCCGCTGCGCGTGGAGCCGTGGTGGGGCGACCGGCCCCTGCGGTTGTGGCTGGCCCGCCGCCTGCACGACTACGAACACCTGCGTGAACTGCGCGGCCCCGGCGTGGTGCCGTGGGTGCTGAGCGGGCAGGAGCAGGCCCGCGGGCCGGACAACGAGCCGCTGGTGGTCTGCGACCGGCCGGTGGCCTGGATCGGCGAAGAGGTGCTGCGGGAAGCCGAGCGACTGGTCAGCGAGCAGAACTCACCCGAATGGGGACCGCTGGCGCGGCACCGGCGGCCATCCTGACCGCTCAGGCGGTGTCGAGCGCGCGGCAGACGTTCTCGGCGATGTCGAGCTGACGCCCCAGCCGCGCGGCCGACTCCCTGGCGCACGACAGCGCGGAGCTGACCTCCACCAGTGCCTGGGTGAGGGCCTCGAACTCCTGCGGCGGGCCGAGTTCCCCGGTGAGCGCCCGGTCCTCCAGCCAGCCGCCGAGGCCGGGCAGGGTGCGGGCGACGTTGTCGGTCAGCGACCGCAGGTGGCCCAGCAGCAGGCTCAGCTCACCGGGATCGCCTGCCACGGGCGCGCCGTGCGGGTCCACCGTCCGGTAGTAGAGGCAGCGGGTGAGTTCTTCGGCACGGGCGGCCAGGGACACCAGCCCGCCACCCAGGTTGTCGCCGCGCGTCGTGTCCATGGTCTCGATCCTCACGGGAGAGTTGCCGGTAGGTACCCGTTCGCCTGCGAGGCGAAACCGGATTTCCCGACAAATGCGGCGACGGCTCGGGCACGTTTGCCGAACGGGCACCGTGGTATCCGCCGGAAGATCCCACGCGAAAGGACTGCCGAACATGGGCTCCACACTGATCGGACGCGCTGTCGCCATGCTCGCCGCCGACGGGGTCGAGCAGGTCGAACTGGTCGAACCGCGCAAGGCCGTCGAGGCCGAGGGCGCCACGGTGACCCTGGTTTCCCTGTCGTCCGGCGAAATCCAGGCGATGAACTCCGACCTCAACCCGGCCGACAAGTTCCCCGTCGACCGGGTGGTCTCGGAGACCTCGGCCGCCGAATTCGACGCGCTGATCCTGCCCGGTGGCACGATCAACCCGGACAAGCTGCGGCTGGACGAATCCGCGGTCGGCTTCGTGCGCGACTTCTTCGCCGCGGGCAAACCGGTCGGCGTCATCTGCCACGGGCCGATCACGCTGATCGAAGCCGGGGTGGCCAAGGGCCGCACGCTGACCTCGTACCCGAGCATCCGCACGGACCTGCGCAACGCCGGGGCGAACGTGGTGGACCAGGAAGTGGTCAACGACAACGGCCTGGTCTCCAGCCGCAACCCCGACGACCTGCCCGCGTTCTGCGCGAAGATCGTCGAAGAGTTCGCCGAGGGCAAGCACAAGGTGCACGACGAAGGCGCCACCGCCTGATGGAGGCCGAGGTCACGCTCCGGGTCGACGGGCAGGAGCACCGGCTGCCCGTCGACACCCGGACCACGCTGCTCGACGCCCTGCGCGACCGCCTCGGCAACCCGAGCCCCAAGAAGGGGTGCGACCACGGGCAGTGCGGCGCGTGCACGGTGCTCGTCGGCGGCAGGCGGGTGCTGAGCTGCCTGACGCTGGCCGTGGCCACCGGCGAGGACGAGGTCACCACGGCGAACGGGCTGGCCGAGGACGGTGAACTGCACCCGGTGCAGCGCGCGTTCATCTCCAACGACGCGTTCCAGTGCGGGTACTGCACGCCGGGCCAGATCTGCTCGGCCGTCGGCGTCCTCGACGAGGTGGCGCGGGGATGGCCGAGCCATGCGACCCAGGACATCACCGAGCAGCCGGAACTGGACCACGACGAGATCGCCGAGCGGATGAGCGGGAACCTGTGCCGCTGCGGGGCCTACCCCGGCATCGTGGCCGCGATCGAGGAGGCGGGCCGGGCGTGAAACCGTTCGACTACCGCGCCCCCGCCGACGCGGCCACCGCCGTGCGGACCGTGGCCGCCGATCCGTCGGCGGTCTTCCTCGGTGGTGGCACGAACCTGGTGGACCACCTGAAGCTCGGCATCACCACGCCGGGGCTGGTGGTCGACGTGACGGCGCTGACCTCGGCGGAGATCACCGGGCGGCACGGCGGCCTGCGGATCGGCGCCGCGGTGCGCAACAGCGACCTCTCCGCCGACCACCGCGTCCGCGAGCGGTACCCGGTGCTCGCCGAGGCCGTGCTCGCCGGGGCTTCCGGGCAGCTGCGCAACATGGCCACCACCGGCGGGAACCCGTTGCAGCGCACCAGGTGCGTGTACTTCCAGGACGTCACCACGCCGTGCAACAAACGTCAGCCGGGCAGCGGCTGTTCGGCGTTCGGCGGCTACACCCGCCACCACGCCGTGCTCGGGGCCTCCCCGCACTGCATCGCCACGCACCCGTCCGACCTCGCGGTGGCGCTGACCGCGCTCGACGCCGAGGTCCAGGTGCTCGGCACCACCGGGGAACGCAGCATCCCGTTCGGCGAACTGCACCGCCTGCCTGGCGAGCACCCCGAACTCGACACCGTGCTGGACCACGGTGAGCTGATCACCGCGATCGACCTGCCCGAGGCGCCGATCGCGGCGAACTCCACCTACCGCAAGGTCCGCGATCGCGCGTCCTACGCGTTCGCGCTGGTCTCGGTCGCCGCCGCCCTCCGGGTCGAGGACGGGATCGTCCGGGATTCGCGGATCGCGTTCGGCGGGGTGGCGCACAAACCGTGGCGGGCGCACCAGGCCGAAGCGGTGTTGCGCGACGCGCCCGCGAACGAGGACACCTACCGGGAGGCGGCCGAAGCCGAACTCGCCGAAGCCGTCGCGGTCGACGGGATCGACGGCGGCAACGGGTTCAAGATCCCGCTGCTGACCCGCACCCTGGTGGCCACCCTGCGCGACCTCGCCGGGGAGGCCCGGTGACCGCCCGCGCGATCGGCCAGTCCCTCCCCCGCCGCGACGGGCGGGCCAAGGTGACCGGCACGGCCACCTACGCCTACGAGACCCCGGTCGACCGGCCCGCCTACTGCCACCCGGTACAGGCCGACATCGCGCGTGGCCGGGTGACCTGGCTGAACACCGCCGAGGCGGAGAAGCTGCCCGGGGTGCTCGCGGTGCTCACCGAAGCGAACGCCGAGCGCCTCGCGTCCACAGAGGACGCCGAGCTCGCCGTGCTGCAGTCGGCCGAGGTCGCCTTCCGCGGGCAGCTGATCGGCGCGGTGCTGGCCGAGACCGCCGAAGTCGCCCGTGAGGCCGCGGATCTGGTCGAGGTCACCTACGTCGAGCAGGAGCACGAGACCGAACTCACCGCAGACGGCGACTACGACGCCGACACCACCGGTGACGTCGAGACCGCCTTCGCCGAAGCCGACGTCGTGATCGACCAGACCTACCGGACCGCGATGTACCACAACAACCCGTTGGAGCCGCACGCCACGACCGCGCTCTGGCAGGACGACGGCACGCTGACGCTGTGGGAGTCCACGCAGGGCGTGCACCCGGCCCGTGCCAAGGTGGCCGAGGTCTTCGGGCTGGACAGCGAGCAGATCCGGGTGATCTGCCCGTTCGTCGGCGGCGGGTTCGGCTCGAAGGGCATGCCGCACGCCAACGTCATCCTCGCCACGATGGCCGCCAGGGCGCTGCCGGGCCGCCCGGTGAAGCTCGCGCTGACGCGGCAGCAGATGTTCTCGCTGACCGGGTACCGCACGCCGACCATCCAGCGCACGCGGCTGGCGGCCGATCGCGACGGGCGGCTCTCGGCCATCGCCTTCGACGTCGCCGAGCAGACCTCCAGGATCAAGGAGTACGCCGAGGAGAGCGGGAAGCCGTCGCGGACGATGTACGCGGCGCCGAACCGGCGGGTGGCGCACCGGCTGTCCGCGTTGGACGTGCCGGTGCCCTCGTGGATGCGCGCCCCCGGTGAGTGCCCCGGCATGTTCGGGCCCGAGGTCGCGATGGACGAGCTGGCCGACGCGCTCGGCATGGACCCGATCGAGCTGCGGCTGCGCAACGACCCGGACACCGATCCCGAATCCGGCAAGCCGTTCTCCAGCCGCAACCTGGCCGAGTGCCTGCGCACCGGCGCCGAGCGGTTCGGCTGGGCGGAACGCGGGCCGCGGCGCGAGGGCGACTGGCTGGTCGGCTACGGCGTCGCCGCCTCGGTGTACCCGGTGAACCGGTCGCCGGAGTCGACCGCCGCGATCCGGTTCCACGGCGGGCGCTACACCGTCGACATCGGCGCGGCGGACCTCGGCACCGGCACCTGGACCACGCTGCCGCAGATCGCCGCCGATGCCCTCGGCGTGCCGGTCGGCGAGGTCGAGGTGCGCATCGGCGACACCGACTACCCGAACGCCTCGGTGGCTGGCGGGTCCTCGGGCATGATCACCTGGGGTTCGGCCGTGGTCGACGCCGCGCTCGCCTTCCGCGAGAAGTTCGGCACCGAGCCCGCCGACGGCGACGAAGCCGAGGGTTCGGTGAGCCAGAACCCCGACGAGGAACGGTTCGCGATGTCCGCGTTCGGCGCGCAGTTCGCCGAAGCCAGGGTGCACGCCGACACCGGCGAGGCGCGCGTGCCGCGCCTGCACGGGGTGTTCGCGGTGGGCCGGGTGATCAACCCCCGTACCGCCCGGTCACAGCTGGTCGGCGGGATGACCATGGGCCTGTCGATGGCGCTGCACGAGCAGAGCGTGCTGGACCCGCGCTTCGGCCACGTGGTCAACCACGACCTCGCCGAGTACCACATCACCGCCAACGCCGACGTCGGCGAGATCACCGCGGACTGGCTCGACGAGCACGATCCGTACGTCAACGCCATGGGCGCCAAGGGCATCGGCGAGATCGGCATCGTCGGCACGGCGGCGGCCGTGGTCAACGCGGTCCACCGGGCGACCGGGGTGCGGGTGCGGGAGCTGCCGGTCACCCTGGACAAGCTGCTGCCGGGGCTCAGCTCGCCGGGTCCCCGGCGAGCGACTTGATGCCGAGCAGGGTCTGTTCCATCCCGGCACGCAGATCGGCGAGGCGGTGGCGCAGCAGCGCCTCCTCCTTGTCCGGCCACCGGTCGATGGCCAGGCTCAGCCCCGAGCGCGCCGGGCCGACGCGCACCGAGTGGTGCACCCGCACGCCGCCGGGCGCCGGCTCGACGCCGAAGCGCCAGGTGGCCATCGGATCGCCGGTGACCTCGCCGAACCGGCCGTCCGGATCGGCGACCGCCCAGGCGAACGCCCTCGGTTCGTCGAACTCGACGACGGTGGCGATCGTGCGCCAGGTGCCCAGCACCGGGTTCTCGTTGTGCCCTTCGAACTCCGCGCCGATCGCCGGTCCGGCCGCCTCGCCGAGCCAGCGCACGCGCCGCAGCTCCGGGCTGAACCGCGCGGGCACGCCGATGTCGGTGACCAGCCGCCACACCCGCCCGGCCTCGGCCGCGACGTCCAGCTCGCAGGCCACCGAGGGGCCGTCCGCGTACCGCATCCGAACTCCTTTCCGAACCGGCCTCGAAACACCATCTCACCAGGGAAGGATCCGATGACCACCACCTCCGGCAAGCCCGTCTCCCCCGCGCTGGTCCTGGCCGGGTTCATCGCCGCGGTCGCCGTGGTGGCGGTGGCCGGCGCACTGGCTTCGACCGACGCACCCGCGGTCTACGCCTCGCTGAACCTGCCGGCCTGGGCCCCGCCCGCGTGGTTGTTCGGTCCGGTGTGGACGGTCCTGTACCTGGCGATCGCCGTGTCGGGCTGGCTGTACTGGCGCGCGGGCGGCGACCGCCGCGGGTTCACCGTGTACGGGGTGAACCTGGTCCTGAACCTCGCGTGGACGCCGCTGTTCTTCGGCGCGGGCGCCTACGGGGTGGCGCTGGCCGACATCGCGCTGCTCGACGCGGCCGTGGTGGCGACCATCCTGCTGTTCCGCCGCCGCTCCCCGCTCGCCGCCTGGCTGCAGGTGCCGTACCTGGCGTGGGTCCTGTTCGCCACGGCGCTGAACACCGCGATCGTCGTGCTCAACTGAACTGGCGCGCGTTGCCCAGCAGCCCGATGACCTCGGTGTCGCTCGTCTGGGCGAAATCGCCGTACCAGCGGCCGACGGCGGTGAAGTGCGGCGGCACGGCGAGGCAGACCAGGTCGTCGGCCTCGCGTCGCACGCGTTCGACCGCCTCGGGAGCGCCCACCGGCGTGGCGAAGGTCAGCGAGCGCGGTGACTCGGCGCGGAGGGCACGCAGGGCGGCGATGGCCGTCACGCCGGTGGCCAGGCCGTCGTCGACCACGATGACCTCGCGTCCGGCACGGGGTTCGGGCGCGCGGCCGTCCGCGTAGAGCTCGACGCGGCGAGCCGCTTCGGCGCGTTCCTCCTCGCACAGGGCCACCAGCTGGTCCTCGGACAATCCAAGCCGCGAGACGCTCACCTGGTCGAAGATCGGCGGCCCGGCGGCGGTCACCGCGCCGATCCCCCATTCGGGTTGGCCCGGTGCCCCGATCTTGCGGGCCACGGCCACGTCCAGCGAGGCCTCGAGCTCGGCGGCGATCACGGCCGCCACCGGCACCCCGCCCCGGGCCAGGCCCAGCACCAGCGGTTCGTGCCACCGCCCGGCCAGCTGCCCGGCGAGTTGCCGTCCCGCGTCCCGGCGATCGGTGAACACGGCTTTCTCCTTCCGCTCGCCCTCTCCGGGTGACCGTAGGGCGCGCGCGGCAAACCCGCAGGGGCGGCGGCTACCCGATCGGCAACTCGCAGTCCGCCACCGGGCGCAGCGGGACCGCGTCGTCCGGGCGGACGGTGCCGCTGATGGGCTGCAGGTGCAGGTCGGGTACCTGGTCGGGCAGCCCGGCCAGGTACCGCAGGATGATGCCCTCACGCAGCGCCCACGGGCACAGCTCCACCGAGGTCAGGTCGAAGGCCTTCATCACCTGTTCGGCCACCACCGCCCCGGCCACGATCTGCCCGGCCCTCGACGCCGAGATGCCGCGCAGCTTCGCGCGTTTCGCCGCCGGTTGCGAGGCCAGCTCGGGCACCAGCGCCCGGAGGTCGGCGGCGCTCAGCTCGCGGTGCACGAACGGCCCCTTGCGCTGCGGTGCCGCCCCGCACACCCGCGCCAGCTGCTTGAACGTCTTCGAGGTGACCACCGCCCTGGCCGCGGGCCCTTCCCAGCGCAGGCGGTCGGAGATCTCCCGGAGGGTGGCGTGGACGTGCCGCCGCAGGTCGCGCAGCTGCCGGCCGCTCGGCGGGTCGTCGGGCAGGAAGTCCCTGGTCAGGCGGCCGGCGCCGAGCGGGAGCGACAGCGCGAGATCGGGCTTGGCGTCGCGGCCCAGCGCGATCTCCAGCGAGCCGCCGCCGATGTCGAGCAGCAGGATCCGCCCGGCCGACCAGCCGTACCAGCGGTGCGCGGCGGCGTAGGTCAGCTGCGCCTCGTCCTCGCCGGTGAGGAACTGCGGCCGGATCCCGGTCTCCGCCTCGATCGAATCGAGCACCGAGTCCCGGTTGCCCGCGTCCCGGATGGCCGAGGTGGCGTAGACGAACAGCTCCTCCACGTGGTTCTGCCGGGCCGCGACGAGCGCCTGGCCGACCGCGCGGATGACCCTGGCGACCCCGCGCTCGCTGAGCTCGCCGTCGTCCCCGATCTCCTCCGCCAGCCGCGTCGGCTCCTTGATCGCCATCGCCGGGAGCGGCGGCGCACCGGGCGCCCCGTCGACGATCTGTAGTTGGGCGCAGTTGGAGCCGATATCCAGGACACCCAGTTTCATCCGGGTGGGATACCCCGCCCACCGGCCCGCTACACGACCGGGAATCCGGTGTGTGCCGGGCCCGCGCGCGGGTACTCCCCCGGTCATGGCAACACCAGTTCACCCCCGGGAGCACGCCGATGGCCGATACTGAACTGAGCGGGCAGATCGACGCCCTGCTCACCGAGCACGTCGAACTCAGCGTTCCCGCCCGGTTGGAGCACCTCCCCCTGCTGCGGATGCTCGCCGAGGCGGTGGCCACGAAGGAGGATTTCGACCTCGACGCCATCGCCGATTTCAAGATCGCCGTGGACGAGGTCGCCTCCTGGCTGGTCCACCACGCCGAGGTCGGCTCCAGCGTCAGCTGCCGCTACCGGCTCTCCGCCGGTGAGCTGGCGGTTTCGGTGTCCGCGCCGACCGCGGACCAGGCCGTGCCCGAGACCGACGGCTTCGGCTGGCACGTGGTGAAGACGGTCACCGACTCCGCCTCGTACCAGGTGACCGAGCAGGGAGGCCGCGTGGTCACCATCGACCTGGTGATGGCCACGAGGACGGGGGGCCAGTGAGCCAGGAGTCGGCTCCGAAAGCCAGGGGTGAGCAGTACGCCCACTGCGCCCCGTTGTTCGAGGAACTCGCGGGCCTGGCGCCGGGCGACCGCCGCCGCGACGAACTGCGCGACCGCCTGGTCACCGAATACCTGCCGGTGGCCGAGCACATCGCCCGGCGGTTCTCCGGGCGCGGCGAGAACTTCGACGACCTGCTCCAGGTCGCCCGCCTCGGCCTGATCAACGCGGTGGACCGCTTCGAGGTCGGGCGCGGCTCGGAGTTCCTCTCCTTCGCGGTGCCCACGGTGATGGGCGAGGTCCGGCGGTACTTCCGAGACTCCAGCTGGTCGGTCCGGGTGCCGCGCCGGCTCAAGGAACTGCACCTGGCGATCAGCCACGCCACCGGGGAGCTGGCGCAGACGCTGGGCCGGGCGCCGACGCCGTCGGAGATCGCCGACAAGCTCGGCATGAACGCCGACGAGGTCCGCGAAGGACTGGTGGCGGGCAACGCCTACCAGGCGGTGTCGGTGGACAAGCCGGTCAGTTCGGACAGCGAGCGGCTGCCGCTGGCCGAGACGCTCGGCGAAGAGGACACCGATCTGGAAGCGGTGGAGAACCACGCGGCGCTGCGGCCGCTGCTGGCGGAACTGCCCGAGCGCGAGCGCACGATCCTGAAGCTGCGGTTCTTCGGGAACATGACGCAGACCCAGATCGCCGACCGCCTCGGCATCTCGCAGATGCACGTGTCGCGCCTGCTTTCCCAGACGCTGGAAAGACTTCGCGGCAAGTTGCTCGCCGATCCCTGAGCCGGCAAGGGTTTCGATCCCCGGCTCCGGTGGTACAGGGAGCCGTGCCCACTCTGCGATTCCCCGGTGCCCGTACCGATACCACCCTGCTCACCAAGGCACTGGCGGACGCCCGCGTCCGGCCCGGTGCCCGGGTCCTCGACCTGGGCACCGGTTCGGGCCCGGCGGCCGCGGCCCGCGAGGGCGCCGCCGAGGTGGTCGCCATCGAACGCTGCCGCCGGGCCGTGCTCAGCGCGCGGCTCAACGGTTCCCTGCGCAGGCTGCCGGTGCACGCGTTCCGCGGTGATCCGGCCGGGCGCGGGCGGCTGGGCCGGTTCGACGTGGTGCTGGCGAATCCGCCGTACGTCCCCGGCCCGGACGGCCGCCGGTACCTGGATCCGTTGTGCGCCAGGGCCCGCGACCTGCTGGCCCGGCACGGGACGATGCTCATGCTGCACTCTTCGCTGTGCGACCCGGCCGCCACGCTGACCGAACTCCGGCGGCAACGGCTGCGCGCGGGTGTGGTGGCGCGTCAGCTGGTGCCGTTCAACCCCGTCCTGGATGGACAGAAGCGTTACCTGGAGCGGGCCGGGCTGATCGAGCCGGGCCAGGACTTCGAAGAGGTGCTGGTGATCCGCGCCGACCGAAGCGGTTGCGCGGCTTAGAACTGACCGCCGCCCGCGTGCAGGGTCTGGCCGGTGATCCATCGTCCGTCGTGTGAGGCGAGGAAACCGACGATGTCGGCGATGTCGGACGGCTCCGCGATGCGGTTCAGCGGAGTCCGCGCGATGGACTTCTCGATCACCCCGGGCGGCCCGTCCGCGACCAGCGCGTCGGTGCGGACCGCGCCCGGCAGCACGCTGTTCACCGTGATCCCGCGCGCACCGAGTTCCTTCGCGGCGACCTTCACCAGCTGGTCCCCCGCCGCTTTCGTGGCCGCGTAGAGCGCGGTGCCCGGCCGGTTGGTCACCACCACGGCACTGGAGATCACCACGATCCGCCCGTGGTCGCGCACCCGGCGGGCCGCTTCCCGCAGCGCGTAGAAGGTCGAGCGCGTGTTGGTGTCGAAGAGGAAGTCGTACTGCTCGTCGGTCACCTCGGCCAGCGGCCCGAACCGCGCGACGCCCACGTTGCTGACGAAGATGTCCACTTCCCCGGCGGCGTCGAACAACCGGCGCAGCTGCGGCAGATCCGTGACGTCCGCCTGGATCGCCATGGCCTGGCCACCACGGTCCTCGATGGTCCGGACCACCTCGGCCGCGGCGTCGCCGTCGGTGCGGTAGTTCACCACCACCCGGGCGCCGTCCGCGGCCAGCCGTTCGGCGATGGCACGGCCGATCCCGCGAGAACTCCCCGTCACGATCGCCACCGGCATGGTCGCCGAGCATAGCCGTCTCAGGCGATCCGGCGGCGCCTGCCCTGTGCGCCAAGGCGTTCCAGCCGGCGCATCACCGGTTCCGCGGTGACGCCGTGGACCAGCACGGACACCGCCACGGCCACCGCGGCCACCCGCCAGATCACGTCGGGCAGCGGGAAATCGCCGTGGGCGAGGGCGTAGACCACGTAGAACAGGGTGCCGATCCCCCGCACGCCGAAGAACGAGATGGCCAGCGAACCGCGTCTGCCCGGTGGCGCGCCGATCAGCGAGACCAGGCTGGTCAGCGGGCGCACCACGAAGACCGCCACCACGGCCAGCAGCACTTCGACCGGGCGCAGGCCTGCCAGCAGCCCGTCGCCGATCGCCACGCCGAGCGCGAGCAGCGCGACCGCGACGAACAACCTTTCCAGCTGGTCGCCGAAATCGTGCAGCACGGCGTGGTAACCGTGCGAGCGCTCCCGGGCCCGCAGGGTCACCGCGGCCGCGAAGACCGCCAGGAAACCGTTGCCCTGCACCAGTTCCGCCGCCGCGAACGGCAGGAAGGCCAGTACCAGCACCACCAGGCCGTCCGAGTACTCCGACAACCGGACCTCGTCGGACCGGGTGTCGAAGATCAGCCTGCCGAGCAGCCACCCGAGCGCCACGCCGATCGCGACGCCGACCGGCAGGGGCAGCAGCACCTCCACCGAGACCTCGCCCAGCCCCGGCAGGCCGTCGGCACCGGCGAGCAGGATGGCCAGCATGATGAACGGCATGGTCAGGCCGTCGTTCAGGCCCGCCTCGGTGGTCAGGGTGAAGCGCACCTCGTTGTCCGAGGTGAGTTCCTTCTCCGCGTGCGGTTCGGGCACGCTTACGTCCGAGGCCAGCACCGGGTCGGTCGGCGCGAGCGCGGCGGCGAGCACCAGCGCGGCCGCGGCGGGCAGCGCCAGCAGCCAGTGGCCGAGCAGGAAGATCACCCCGATGAACAGCGGCATCGCGAACAGCAGCAGCCGCCAGGTGGAGTTCCACGAGTGCCAGCCGAGCTTGCGGTCGGTGTTCAGCCCGGTCCCGACCAGCGCGATGATCAGCCCGAACTCGGTGACCACCTGCAGCGCGCCCAGGTGCGGCAGGGGATTGCCCCACACCTGCCCGTACGGCGCGGGCAGCGGCAGCAGCCCGATCACCACCCCGAGCACCAGCAGCACCAGCGGCATGGACAGCGGCCGGTTCGTCACCAGCTTCGGCAGCAGGGCCGCGCCCAGCGCGAGCAGTCCGGCCAGCCCCAGTAGCAGTTCCACCCGCGGCTCACGCTTCCGGCAGCGGCCGGGTCGCCGGACCCTGGATGACCGTGCCGTCGATGCCGAACCGCGAACCGTGGCACGGGCAGTCCCAGGTCTTTTCCGCGTTGTTGAACGCCACCACGCAGCCGAGGTGGGTGCAGTGCCCGCCGCGGCGGTGCAGCACGCCCTGCTCGTCGCGGTAGGCGGCGACCACGGACGCGCCGGAGGTGGCCACGCGGGCTTCGCCGAGGCCGAGCGTGGCGAATTCTGAGTCCGCGCCCACCGCGCGCACGTGGTCACCGACGTAGTGCTTGGCCACGGTGAAGTTGTTACGTGCCAGGGAAGCGCTGGACCGCAGGTCGAAGCGCTCCGGGTCGTAGAGCCAGGCGCCGGGGTTCTCCCGGCCGCCGATCAGGTCGGCCAGCAGCAGCCCGGCGGCCGTGCCGCCGCTCATCCCCCACTGCCCGAAGCCGGTCGCCACCCACAGGTGCCGCGACAGCGGGTGGTAGCGGCCGACGTAGGGCACCGAGTCCAGAGTGGACAGATCGTGCGCGGACCAGCGGTGGGTCACCCTGGTCACCCCGACGTGCCGGGCGGCCCACTCGGCCAGCCGGGCGTAGCGCGCCTCTACGTCGACCTCCTCGCCGGTGCGGTAGTGCTCACCGCCGACGATGGCCAGCAGCTCGCCGCCGTTGTCGTGGTACCGCACGGAGTGGTGCGTGTCACCGTCGAGGAACATGCCGTCGTGGCTCCGGGCCACCGGACCGGCGACCACCAGGTCGCGCACCGGGTCGAGCCGGGCGAAGTAGACCCCGCGGTCCAGCAAGGGGTAGTGGGTGGCGATCACCACCTCCCCGGCACGGACCTTGCCGCGTTCGGTGTGGACGACCGGCACCGGGCGTTCGTCCACACGCATCACCCTGGCGTTCTCCGCGACCTGCCCGCCGAGCTTCTCGATGGCCGAAGCCAGGCCGAGCAGCCACCGCCGCGGGTGGAACCGCGCCTGACCGGCGAACCGGACCGCGCCCACCGCGGGTACGTCCAGGTCCACCCCGTCCACGAACTCCGCGGGCAGTCCGGCGTCGGCGGCCGCGGCCGCTTCGGCACGCAGGTCGCTCACGCGCTCGTCTTCGGTGGTGTAGACGTAGCTGTCGGTACGCACGAACGCGCAGTCGATCCCCAGTTCCTCCGAGGTCCTGGCGATCCAGTCGACCGCGGCGCTCTGGTCCTGGCCGTACTGCGCGGCCGCTTCCGGCCCCTTGCGCTCACGCAGGGAGGCGTACTTCTCCGCGTGCTGCGCGGTGAGCTTCGCCGTGGTGTGCCCGGACACCCCGCCACCGACCGGCCCCGCCTCCAGCACCAGCACCGTCCGCCCGTCGCGCGCGAGGGCGTAGGCGGTGGTCAGCCCGGCGATCCCGGCACCGATCACCACCACGTCGACCTCACCGGGCAGCGCACCGCCCCCGCGGTCGGGCCCGGCGGTCGAGTCCATCCACAGCGATAATGGGGTCGGCAGCAGGGATTTCTCCATGGCCCCTGGTTACCCCGGCGGGCCGGATCAAACCCGTCCACTGCGCCGGGGCGGACCCGGCGTTACCGTCGAGCAATGCGTACGGTGACACAACTACCGAAGCAGATCATCGAAGAGGAGAACGTCTGGATCCCGCTGCCGGACGGAACCCGGCTGGCCGCCCGCATCTGGCGCCCGGCCGATTCCGACGAGCGGCCGGTGCCCGGGATCATGGAGTACATCCCGTACCGCAAACGGGACCTGACCGCCGGCCGTGACGCCATCCACCACCCGTACCTGGCCGGGCACGGCTACGCGTGCGTGCGGGTGGACATCCGCGGCTCCGGCGAGTCCGACGGTGTGCTGGAAGACGAGTACCTCGAACAGGAGCAAGCCGACGCCGAGGACGCGCTCGCCTGGATCGCCGAGCAGCCGTGGTGCACCGGCGACACCGGCATGATGGGCATCTCCTGGGGCGGCTTCGCCGCGTTGCAGGTGGCGGCGCGCAAACCGCCGAGCCTCAAGGCGATCGTCATCTCCTCGTTCACCGATGACCGCTACGGCGACGACATGCACTACATGGGCGGCTGCCTGCTCTCGGACAACCTGGGCGAGGCCTCCACCATGTTCGCCTACTCCACGCTGCCGCCCGACCCGGCACTGGTCGGCGACCGCTGGCGCGACATGTGGCTGGAGCGGCTCTCCGGCAGTGGCCTGTGGATCGAGAAGTGGCTCTCCCACCAGCGACGTGACGAGTACTGGCGCCACGCGTCGGTGTGCGAGAACTACAGCGACATCCAGGTCCCGGTGCTGGCCTCGAGCGGCTGGGCCGACGGCTACTCCAACGGCGTCTTCCGGCTGATGCGCAACCTCGACGTGCCCCGCAAGGGCCTGATCGGCCCGTGGTCGCACAAGTACCCGCACCTCGGGCAGCCCGGTCCGGCCATCGGCTACCTGCAGGAGGTGGTCCGCTGGTGGGACCACTGGCTGGCGGGCAAGGACAACGACGTGATGGACGAGCCGATGCTCCGCGTCTGGATGCAGGACAGCGTGCCCCCGTCCACCGCCTACGAGAGCAGGCCGGGCCGGTGGGTCGGCGAACCCAGCTGGCCCTCGCCGCACGTCACGCCCTCGGTGCACTCGCTCGACGCGCACCGGATCGCCCGGCCCGGCGAAGTGGTCCCCGAGCAGGCGCTGGAGATCGAATCCCCGCTGTCGGTCGGCCAGTTCTCCGGCAAGTGGGCCTCCTACAACGCGCCGCCGGACCTGCCGTACGACCAGCGCGAGGAGGACGGCGGCTCGCTGGTGTTCGAGACCGACCCGCTGACCGAGCGCTGCGAGATCCTGGGCGCGCCGACGGTCGAGCTGGAGGTCGAGTCGAGCGAGCCGGTGGCGATGATCGCCGCCCGGCTGTCCGACGTCTACCCGGACGGGCGCGCCACCCGGGTCACCTACGGCCTGCTGAACCTGACCCACCGGGACGGGCACGAGCACCCCGAACCGCTGGAGCCGGGCCGCCGGTACCGCGTGTCGATCGAGCTGAACGGGGTGGCGCAGGCGTTCCCCCCGGGGCACCGCATCCGGTTGTCGCTGTCCACTTCGTACTGGCCGCTGGCCTGGCCGCCGCCGTGCCGCACCCGGCTGAAGATCTACACCGGGGAGAGCACGGTCCGGCTGCCGATCCGCCCGCTGGGCGAGCCGGACGAGGTGCCGCTGCGCCCGTTCGACGAGCCGGAGGGCACCGCGCCGATGACCGTGACCCAGTTGCAGCCCGGTGAGCAGCGGTGGACGGTCAGCCGGGACCTGGTCGACTACGAATCGGCGCTGGAGATCGTCAAGGACAGCGGGGTCGACTACTTCGAGGACATCGACCTGCGGGTCGGCAGGCGCGCCTACGAGCGCTACAGCTCGCGTGCCGACGACTTCTCCTCCGCACGCGGGGAAACGGCGTGGACGATGACCTTCGCCCGCGGGGACTGGGAGGCGCGCACGGAGACCCACACCGTGCTGACCTGCACCCCGACCGAGTTCATCCTGCACGCCGAACTGGACGGCTACGAAAGCGGCCACCGCGTGTTCTCCGAGAACTGGCACCGGGTCATCCCCCGCGACCAGGTGTGACCCGGGGCGCGCCCGGGGTTTCGACGCAGGCGCAACGGTTACCCCGGAGAAAGGCAAAAGCTTTCGGGGAGTGAGAAACGATGCAGACACTCAAAGTGGTTTACCTCGGCGATTCCGCGGCTCTGCGGGAACTGTCCGAATGGGGTGATCGCCACGGCGTGCAGGCCGTGGAGAGTTCCGACGACGAAGCCGCCTGCGCGGTGGTCGACCAGACCGCGATGAGCGCGTCGACCCGGGCGCTCAAGCGCCTGCGGGAGCGGCACCTGCCCTGCCTGTCGGTCTCGCGCGGCTGGTGCTTCCTGGCCTCCGCGGTCGGCCGCGGCCTGAACCCGGTGGTGTGAGGCGATGACCGTGGCGAGGGTGCTGGCCCTGGTGGTCGGCCTGGTCTACCTCCTGCTCGGGGTGCTCGGCTTCACCATCGCCGACCAACCCGGGCAGGTGGGGCCCGACGGGGTCAACATGGTCTGGATCTTCAGCGTGAGCGCGGTCCAGAACGTGGTGCACATCGTGATCGGGCTGCTCGGCCTGGCCGCGGCGGCCAAACCGGCCGGGGCGAGGATCTACGGCCTGGTGCTGTTCGTGGCGCTCACCGGCATGACCGTGTTCGGCGTGCTGGCGAGCAGTGCCGACACGCCCGGTGACGTGCTGAACGTCAACGCCGCGGGCAACTGGCTGCACGGGCTCACCGCGCTGGCCGGGCTCGCGATGTGGTTCCTGTCCAGCAGGACGCGCGTCACCGAGCGTGCCTGAGGCTCAGCCCGGGGTGGTCTCGCCCCCGAGTGGGGCGAGCACCTCCCCGGAGTAGTACGAGGACAGCCGGTTCGAGGCGAAGAAGACGTAGGACGGCGCGATCTCGTCCGGCTGCGCCGCCCGGCCGAAGGGCACCTGCTGACCGAACTCGGCGACCTTCTCCTCGTCGAAGGTCGCCGGGATCAGCGGGGTCCACACCGGACCGGGGGCCACGCAGTTGATCCGGATGCCCTGGTCCGCCAGCGCCTGCGCCATGGAGTAGGTCCAGGCGTGGATGGCGCCCTTGGTGGCGGAGTAGTCGATGAGGGACTTGTTCCCGCGCAGGCCGTTGACCGACCCGGTGTTGATGATCGCGTCGCCCTCGCGCAGGTGCGGCAGCGCGGCGGCGGTCACCCGGAAGTAGCTGTGCATGTTCACGTCGAAGGTGCGCATCCACTGCTCTTCGGTCAGCTCTTCGGGTGAATCCACGGGCCACTGGGTGGCCACGTTGTTCACCAGGATGTTCAGCCCGCCCAGTGCGTCCACCGTCTGCTGGACCACCGCGGCGCACTGACGGCCGTCGGCCAGGTCACCGGGGAACAGCTCGCAGCGGCGGCCCTCGGCGCGCACCAGTTCGGCGGTGCGCTTGGCGTCCTCGTGCTCGTCCAGGTAGGCGATCGCGACGTCCGCGCCCTCCTTGGCGAACGCCACCGCCACCGCCCGGCCGATGCCGGAGTCCCCGCCGGTGATCAGCGCGCGCTTGCCGGCCAGCAGGTCCCGGCCCTGGTAGCCGGTCATCGAGTCCTGCGGCTCGGGTCGCATGTCGCCGGTGGTGCCGGGCGGTTCCTGTCGCTGGGGTGGCTGGTTCTTGTCGTTCTCGGTCATGCCGGCCGGTTACCCCGCTGGTCGGCGGGGTAACCGGCCCGCATGACCGCATTACGAGCAGTGGCACTGACTTGCAGCCTGAAGCCGTCACCCGCCCCGTCCAGCACCGAACTGCTCGCGGGCCAGGTGCTCGACGAACTGCGCGGGCACGGGGTCGAGTGCGAGTCGATCCGCGTGGTGGACCACGACGTGCGGCCGGGCGTGGAGAAGGACATGGGCGACGGCGACGCGTGGCCGTCCATCCGGGAGAAGGTGCTCGGCGCGGACATCCTGGTGCTGGCGTCACCCACCTGGGTCGGGCACATGTCGAGCGTGGCGCAGCGGGTGCTGGAACGCCTGGACGCCGAACTGTCCGAAACGGACGACGAGGGCCGCCCGCTGATGTTCGGCAAGGTCGCGGTCACCGCCGTCGTCGGCAACGAGGACGGCGCGCACAAGATCACCGCCGACCTGTTCCAGGCGCTGAACGACACCGGCTTCACCATCCCCGCCCAGGGCGGCACGTACTGGAACGGCGAAGCCATGACGCCGGGCGACTACAACGACCTGGACGACACCCCGGACGCCGTCGCCTCCACCAACGCCACCCTGGCCCGCAACGCCACCCACCTCGCCACCCTCCTCACCACCACCCCCTACCCCGCCAAATAACCCCCTCCCCACCCCACCGCCCTCCTCCCCACCACCCCACCGCCGCTTCCCCCACGGGCCTCCCGCCCGCCCCACGTGGCTTCCGCCCGCCCCCACGTGGCTTCCGCCAGCCCGCCCAACGTGGGCCTCGGCTGCCCGAATCCGGGGTTCAGTTACCTGAACGTAGAACTCGGCTGCACGAACGTGGGTTTCGGCTACCTGAGTGTGGAACTCGGCTACCTGAACGTAGAACTCGCCCTCCCGCGAACCCCACACTCACGCACCCGAACCCCACACTCAGGCAGGCGAACCGCGCACTCGCGAAGGCGAACCGCGCACTCGTGCAGCCGAACCCCACACTCGGGCAGCTGAACCCCACACTCGCGTAGACGAATCACGCACTCGGGAAGGCGAAGCCCGGGCTCGCGTAGACGAATCTCGCGCTCGGGTGGCCGGAGGCCGCGTGTGCGTTGCTGGGGTTCGCGTTTGGGTGGCCGAATGCCGCGTGTGCGTTGTCGAGGTCTGCACTCGGGTCGGGCCTGCGGTGGAGGCGTAGGGCGGCTGGTGGGGTGTTGAACGTTGACGGGCATGGGGTGGCGCGGCATCCGGGGGTGCGGGTACCGCCGGATGGCCCAAGATCGGGAAGGCCTTGTCCTGCAAGGGTTTTCGGTTCGCGGGTTCCGGGCACCCAGGGCTCATCGGGGGTCAGCTCACCAGGAGCACGAGGAGAAACCAATGCCCACGTGGGTAGTTGTCTTGATCGTCATCGCCGCCGTCGTCGTCGCCGGCGCGGTGGTGTGGCTGGTCATGCAGGAGATGCAGCGGAAGCGGCTGCAGCGGAAGTTCGGTCCCGAGTACGAGCGGGCGGTCGCCGACCACGACAATCCGCGGGCGGCGCAACGGGAACTGGCCGCACGGGAGAAGCGGCACAACGAGCTCGACATCCGGCCGCTTTCCCCGCAGGCCAAGGAGCGTTACACCGCGCAGTGGGCGCAGATCCAGGCGCAGTTCGTCGACAGCCCGTCGCCGGCGGTGGCCGAGGCCGACCGGGTGCTCACCCAGCTGATGGCCGAGCGCGGGTACCCCACCGAGGGCTACGACCAGCAGCTGGCCGACCTGTCGGTGAAGCACTCGAAGACGCTGGACCACTACCGCCACGCGCACGAGACCATGGTCGGTCACGAGCACGAGCAGAAGTCCACAGAGGACCTGCGCGACGCGATGGTGCGCTACCGCACCGTTTTCGAGGACCTGCTCGACGATGACGCGGCGGACGACGGACACCGGCACGGCGAAACGAAGCAAGAAGCCAAGCACGATGCGAAGCACGACCCGAAGCACGACGACCGCGGCGAAACGCGGACCGAGGCACGTGTCGAGGACCGGATCGACGAGCGCCACGACACCACCAACGAACGCCACGACGTACGGAACGGCAGGTAAGCCATGGAACGCCACGACAACCTGACCACCCAGGATCTGCTCCCCGACGAGCGGACCACCCACGAGTCCGATGTGGACAGGACAGCGACCGAGCCGGACACCATCCCCGAGCAGGACGTCGCGCCCGAGCCGGACCTCACCTCCCACCCGGCCGAACCGGCTGGCACGCTCGGCGCCCCGGCCACCACCCCCGGGACGGCCACCGACGACGAGCCGAACAACCAGCCGTTGTTCGCCGCCGACGAGGTCAACGGCTACCGGGACAACTGGCAGGCCATCCAGACCGCCTTCGTCGACGACCCGCAGCGCGCGGTCCGCGAAGCCGACGAGCTGGTGGCCCAGGTGATCCAGTCCCTCGCCGCGACCTTCGCCGCGCACAAGAGCGAGCTGGAAGGCCAGTGGAGCCGCGGTGACGAGGTGGCCACCGAGGACCTTCGGCTGGCCCTGCGCCAGTACCGCTCCTTCTTCAACCAGTTGCTGAGCACCTAGCCCGCTCGGCCAGTCGAGTGATGCAGAAGTGACTTTCCCGGCGGCTCCCCCGCCGGGAAAGTCACTTTCCTGTCACTGCCCCGGTCCGGCCCGGAAAACCTGCTAAGAATCGTGGGCCCCGTCCCCGAGGAAAGCCGGAGCCCGCCGATGACCGTCCAGCCGAACCAGCACCAGCGCCTGCCGAAGGCCCTGCGCCAGACCCGCATCGTGTTGTACGTCCAGTCCCTGCTCAGCATCGTCATCGGCTTCTTCATCACGCTGCTGGTCCTCTCGCTGGACAACGGCACCGACGACCTCACCGCCCCGCTGCTGCTGGGCGTGGCCGCCATCGTGCTCGCGCTGCCCCTGCTGATCTGCGCGATCAAACTGCACCAGCGGCTGCCCTGGGTGCGCACCCTCGCGCTGGTCTTCGAGTGGATCACCGTGGCCAGCGGCGCGCTCGGCCTGCTGATGACGCTGGCGCAGGGCGGGGTGCCGTCCGGGATCCTGCAGCTGGTGCTCGGCATCGTGGTGCTGCAGTCGCTGATGAAGGCCGAGGTGCGGGAGTGGTTCGCCGGGCGGGCTACGCTGCCTGAGTGACCGCTTCGGCGTGCGCCTTGACCGCGCGCAGTGTGTGCTCGATCGAGTGGGTGTTGAAGCCGGGCCGGTCGGCCCGGCCGGTCACCCGCGGCCCCAGGATCCGGCGGATGAACCAGTTGCCCACGCGGTACCAGTGCTCGGTGAGCAGGCAGCCGTCCCCGGCCGGGGCGAGCTCGTAGGACCAGCGCGAAACCCGCACGCCGAACGGTGAGCGCACGTCGAAGGTGAAGCGGCGGCCGGGTTCGCAGGTGAGCACCCGCACCCGCGTCCGCCACTCACGCCTGCCGTTGCGGTTCGTGCCGCGGAAGCCCGCTCCCGCCGCCGGTCCGGTCGCCGGGGCCACCCAGTGCCCACCGGCGTTCTCCGGGCTGAAGCGCCCCATGCCCGGCAGGTCGGTGACCAGCGCCCAGACCGCCTCGACCGGGGCGGCGATCTCCACGCTGCGCGAAATACTGGGCTCCACAACGAGAACGCTCCCAGCCCCGGCGGCGCGGGACAAGCCGCGCCGCCGGAGTCCGCAATCGCGAAGAGCCCTCAGTCGGCCACCCAGCTGCCGTGGAAGCCGAGCGGCACCGGCTTCGGCAGGTGGATGCGCGCCAGCGGCTTCGCGGTGAAGTCCTGCGCCGCCAGGATCACCAGGTCCGAGGCGTTGCGGTCGGGGTTGTTCACGTACGCCAGCGCGTACCCGTCGTCCTCGGCCTTGCTCCGCGCCGCGGGCACGAACACCGCCTCGCTCGCCGCCGCACCTGGCCCGAACCGGTGCACCTCCGACCGCCCGCCACGCAGGTCGTGCTTGATCAGCGCGTTGCGGACGGTGTTGGCGGGCTTGTCCAGGTAGACGTCGAGCAGGTCACCCGGGGAAGCCGCGTACCCGTAGCGGTGCCGCCGTGAGATGAGGTTTTCGTTGACCCGCGGGAACTCCTGGGGCCGGTCGTCGAGCACCTGCCGCCGCACCCGGCCGCGGGCCAGGTCGATGGTCCAGCGCTCCAGCACCGGTGTCCCGGAGGCGAACGGGCCGCCGTACCCCGGCTTGCCGGCCACCTCGAACGGCGCCGGCAGCGTGGTCATGTCCACCACCACCGACTGGCCGTGCTCGTAGGCGTTCAGCGTGTGCGAGTAGAACACCGGGTCCACGCCGAACCAGCGGACCTCCCCGCCCGACCGCTTCATCACGCCCACCCTGGCCTGGTGGTTGACGTTCCACTTGTACGGCACCACCTTGCCCGGCTGCGGGTCGAAGGTGACCGGCACGTCGAACACCACCACGTAGCGCTCGGTCAGCGCGAAGTCGTGCATCATCGGGTTGTCGGCGACCGCGATGCGCGTGGTCCGCACCACCCGCCCGCTCCGGTCGACCACCAGGTGGCGCACGTGGTCCCAGGCCGGGTGATACGTCACCGCGTGCAGTTCGTCGGTGTGGGCGTCGAACTTGGTGTGGGCGTCGAACTTGGTGTGCGCGGTGTAGGCGCCGTCGAGCGAACCGCCGAAGTCGTACGGGCCCAGCGTGTTCAGCTCGCCGTCGAGCTCGTACGGCGGCGGGCCGCTCTCCTGCAGCGCGAGGATGCGGCCGTGGTGGCTGATCACGTGCGTGTTCGGCGCGAAGTCCTCGGCGGGCGCCGGCCACGGGTACCGCTCCCCCAGCTTGGCCGCGACCGCCGACGAGCGCACCCAGCGGTTGCGGTACCACTCGGCCCGCCCATCGCGCAGCCGCACGCCGTGCACCATGCCCTCGCCCAGCATCCAGTGGTGCGCGCGCGGGTCCTCCAGGCCCAGCACGTTCGGGCCGGTGCGCAGGTAGCGCCCATTCAGCTCACGCGGGATGCGGCCGGTGACCGGCAGGTCGAACGCGGTCACCTCCTCCCGCACCGGCGCGAACGCCCCTTCGAGGAACGGGTGCCGCTCGGCCGCCGCCCCCGTGTGCTCGGCGAACGCGGGCGCCCCGCCCGCGTACGTGGCAGCCACCCCGCCGGCGGCCAGCGCGGCCGCGCCGCGGAGTACGTTCCGCCTGTTCGGTTCCGTCATGACGATCCCCCTGGCGATCTTCAACTGTGTAAGACACGAACAGTTTATGCCTTTACCAGTTTCGAGTGCAAGGATGGGCCGGTGAACGAGGATCGGATGGAGTTGCTGCCCCCCGGCACCGCGCTGGCCTGGGGCCACACCGCGACACCCCGGCGCGGGCCGAAACCGGCCTACAGCGTCGAGCAGATCGTCGAGGCCGCCGTCGCCCAAGCCGACGCCGAGGGCTTCGAGGCGCTGTCCATGCCCGCGATCGCCAAACGCCTCGGCATCACCGCGAACGCGCTCTACCGTTACCTGCGCTCGAAGGAGGAACTGCTGGTACTGGCGGCCGAAGCCGGCTGGGGACTGCCACCGGAGCCGCTGACCGGCGACTGGCGCACCGCGGTCACGACTTGGGCCCACGCCCTGCTCGAACGCTGCCGCCTGCACCCGTGGCTGCTCGAAGTGCCGGTGCGCGGCGGGCCGACCACGCCGAACCTGCTGCGCTGGCTGGAGGTCTTCCTCGAAGCGATGGCGGACTCGGGCCTCAGCGACCGCGACGCGCTCGGCTGCGCGACGCTGGTCGACGGCTGGGCGCGCAGCACCGCGGCGCTACTCCGGGACATCCGCGCGAGCGCGTCCGACGAGCAGCCCGCGGCGTTGAACGAGTTCCTGCAGCCGCGGCTCCGTGAGCGCGGCTATCCGCGGGTGGCCGCGGTCCTCGGCGGGGACTACGGCGAGGACGGCATGCAGGACACCGACGTGGAGTTCGGCCTGGACCGCATCCTCGACGGCATCGAAGCACTCGTCGCCCAGCGCCGCGCCTGACAGGGCCTACTTGTCGCCCGCTTGCGCCCGCGGGTCGTCCGACCGCTCGGCTTCGCGACCGCCCTGTTCACCGGCCACCGAGTCGTAGATCGGCGTCGGCTCCTCGTCCGTCCCCTGCTTCCCCTCACGTACTGCCATGACCCCATTTTCCGGTACGCCCTCCGGCGGCGCAGGGACAACGGGTAAACACCCCCGAGTGAGGGAGTGCTAGGTCAGTCGCGATAGCGGGCGAGGTAGCGCTGGGTGGCCTCGGCGTCGGCGGCCTCCCTGGCCTCCGCGCGCAGGCGCTTGCCGGTCCCGCGCGGGTAGCCGTGCTTGGCCAGCCGGTGCTCCCCGCTCTCCTCGACGTAGGCGAAGGAGTAGAAGTAGCCGACCAGCGCCGCCATCAGCACCAGCGACAACCGCAGGCCCAGCGGCCCGGGCAGCAGCAGCCAGACCGACACGAGCGGCAGGATCAGCACCGTGCTGCGCGCGGCGTGCCGCAGGATCCAGGTCTTCGCCGTGACGTCGTGCAGCACCCACTCGCGATGGCGGTCGGGCAGCCGCCCGCCGAGCGCGTACCAGAGCCACAGCACCGGGTTCGGTCGCTTCCGCATGCCGATAGCGTACGCTAACAGTTAGTGCGTTAACCATTAGTGTGCCGGAGGGAACACCGTGGCCGAGCTCGACCTGGGACCGAACCCGCTCGCCCTGGAGCGGCAGGTCTGCTTCGCGTTGTCGATCGCGTCGAGATCGGTCATCGCGATCTACCGCCCGCTGCTGGAGCCGCACGGGCTCACCCATCCCCAGTACCTGGTGCTGCTGGCGCTCTGGGACAGCTCCCCCCGCACGGTCAAGGACCTCGGCGCCACCCTGCGCCAGGACTCGGCCACGCTGTCGCCGCTGCTCAAACGGCTGGAGAGCATCGGCTACCTGACGCGACGGCGGAACGAGGGCAACGAACGCGAGCTGGTGGTCGAGCTGACCGACGCCGGACGGCGGCTGCGGGCCGAGGCGGAGAAGATCCCCTACCGCGTGATCGAGCGGCTGGGCATGGAGCTCGGTGAACTGGAGGAACTGCACGCGGTGCTGACCAAGGTCATCGCGGCGACGCGGGTTTAGCTTCGAGCCGCTCGGGGAAACCACTGCTGATTTGTGCCGTTCCACAGCGAGGTCCCCACCCATGACCGACCCCGAAACAGCCGAGCCCGAGCCCGCCGCGGTGGGCGAGTCGCTGGACGGGCTGCAGATGCGGATCGGTCAGTACGGCCTCCAGATCGCCCGGCACGGCAGGCGGCTGGACGAGCACGCGAGGGACCTCGACCAGCTCCAGGACGATCTGGACACGCTGAGCAGGCAGATCGCTTCGGGACTGAGCAGACGGGACGAGCTGTACCCGCCGGACCCCGGGTGAGCGTGCCGGGGTGTCGAACGGCGGCCGGCCGGATGTCTGCGATCCCATCAGCCCCCCGAATGATGGGCACCCGGCCGCCGCCGTTCCCTCCCTGGATACCGGGCGGCGACCGGCTGAGGGGAAGGTAAGGCGCCCACTGAGGGAAGGCTCAGTGGGCCATTTGTCACCCGTTCGGGCGCACCGGGGCAGCGGCCGGCGCGGGCGATCGTGTTAGCTGACGGCGTGGACAGCGCCGCCGAGTTCGACGTCTCGTACCAGGAGCGGCTCAACGACGCCGTCGCGGTGATCCGCGGCCGCTGGACCATTTCGGTGCTGGCCACGCTCGCCCTGCGGGAGACGCAGTACACCGACCTGCTGGCCACGATCAACGACAACGAACGCCGCTCCGCCGGCGACGCCACCCGGCGGCCGCTGTCGGACCGCGTGCTGACCGACACCCTGCGCCGCGCCAGGGAGCACGACCTGATCGAGCGGCGCGCGGGCACCGGCAACTTCAGCTCGGTCTGGTACCGGCTGACGCCGAAGGGCCGCGCCCTGCTGCGCGCGGTGCGGCCGCTGCTCGAGTGGGCACACGAATACAGCGAAGGCGGCGGCGACTCAGCCGCCCTGCGCAAGCTGAACATCTGACCCCATCGACCGGGGATGCCGTGAATGTGGCTTTCACGGCGCGCCCGATGTCACGAATGTGGCTTTCGAGACGTCCTGCGTCCCGAATGTGGCTTTCGTGACATCGCCCGTCACGGGAGGCCATGGGGTGTCACGAATGTGGCTTTCGGGGCGGATTCGGCCCCCAAAGCCACATTTGTGTCCTCTCGGGTGCGGCGAGTGTGAGGTTCGGCTGCGGGAGTGTGGAACTCGGCTGCCTGAGTGTGGGACTCGCCCGGGATGTGGCGCGAGTCGGGCGAGTCTCACGTTCCCGCAGCCGAGTTCCACATTCAGGCAGCCGAACCCCACACTCAAGGCGGCCGGAGGCGACCGGGGTCAGGGGAGGCCGACGGAGAGGACCTTGTCCCGGCCCGCGCTCTTCGCGGCGAACAGGGCGTTGTCGGCAGCCAGTAGGACGTCCTCGACCGAGTCGCCTGCTTGCGGGCAGGCGGCGGCGCCGATCGAGACGGTCAGCCGCAGCCGGGCAGCCCGCTCCCCGACCACCGCCTCGTCCATCCGGTGCTCGCGGATGGCCACCCGGATGCGTTCGGCGACCTCCGCGGCCGCCTGCACGCCGGTCTCCGGCAGCAGCACCACGAACTCCTCACCACCGAACCGCCCGCACAGGTCGTACCGCCGGACCTCCCGCCGCATCAGGTCGGCGACCGCGCGCAGCACCTGGTCCCCGACCAGGTGCCCGAGTTCGTCGTTGACGTGCTTGAAGTGGTCCAGATCGACCATCAGCACGCTGATCTCCGTGCCGTTCCGCCGCGCTCGCTCGAATTCGGTGGCGGCGAGGCTGTGCCAGCTCGACGCGTTGAGCAGGCCGGTCTTGTGGTCGGTCGTCGCGGCGTACTCGAGCTGGCGCACCAGCACGCTGCGGTGCAGCACGTACAGCGGCGGCAGCACCAGCACCACCAGCCACGGCCGCCACAGCACCAGCGCCGCGACCAGCATCCCGACACAGAGAGTGGCCACTTCGAGGCTGTTCTCGCTCCACGCCCCCGCGAGCCGCCGCAGGGAGCGCTCGCCCCGCGACAGGAAGATGACCACACCCACCAGCGCCGAATTCACCAGCCAGTAAACGGCGACGACGACAATGATCGAAAACAGGCCTTCCGGGCGTTCGAACCCGGGATTTCCGCCGCCCGGTAAAACAGCGGACAATGCGGCGACCGCGGTGCACGACAAGATCACCACGCACGCGCTGAAAACCACGCGGAAGGCCTGCATTCCGGCGACCGCGCGCCAACTGCGCCACCACAGGTGCAGATAGAGCACCACGGTCACCGCGGCGGCCACCACCGGGGGCACGAGCAACGCCGCGGCCATGGTCCAGACCGAGGTCATGTTGACGTGCGGGGCATCGGCGAACTGGCGTCGCATGCGCTCGACCCCGCGCGTGACCTCGGCGGACACCACGCCCAGCGCGATCAGGAGCGCGGCACGGCCCAGATCGGCGACCTCCGGCGAACCGGCGAACGGCCGGAAGAAGCTGACCACGAGGACCGTCAGCGCCACCAATTCCACGCCCAGCACATAGCCGAGCACGGGGCGCGGCAATGACCACACTTTCCAGTTTCCCGGCTTTTTGCCGGGCGCGGTGGCCGCTGGCTGATCGGTCATCCGGTGCACCTCAAACCTTCATACTGAGTGCGCTTGCGTCCCGGCAGTCCATTCGCTGTGAGGAGGTCCCCGCCATGGGTAACAAAGACTGGTGAGCCGTGAAATCGGAATCGGGCCCGCCGCCGCGCCGGGGGCGGGCCCACCCGATTCCGACCGCGGCCGCGAGCACCGCGGCGAGCAGCCCGGCGGCGGCGATCACGCGGAACGGCCCGGCCGCGTCGGCGGCCGGCCCGGCCAGCAGCACGGCTACGCCCTGTGAGCAGTAGAGGACCGTCGCCAGCCGCCCCATCACCGTGCCGAGCCGGTGGTCCGGCACCGCGTCCACCACCATGGTCTGAGTCTGGACCAGATACGCCGTCGAGAAAACACCCGACGCGGCCCAGCACAGCACCGACAACGCCAGCCCCGGCACCAGGTCGCACACGAGCAGCGGCAGTCCCGCCGCCACGGCGAGCCCGGCCGCGATGCCCGGTGACGCCGGGATCCGGGACCGCGCCACCAGCCAGGCCCCGAGCACGCTGCCCAGCGGATCGGCGGCGAGCAGCAGGCCGACCCCGAGCGCGGCGGCGCCGAGCCCGTCCGCGTAGGGTGCGGCGAGCCCCTCCGGCACCACGTACAACCCCACCAGCGACACGAGCGCGTACAAGGTGATGAGCTTGCGGCGGTCTGTCGTCCCCTCGCCCGCGGTCTCTCCCGAAGCCCGCGCAGCCGCAGGCCGGTGCCGGACACCGGTCCGGATCAGGATCGCGCTGACCACGAACGTGAGCGCGTTCAGGCCGAGCGCGAGGTGCGGTTCGAGCACCACCAGCAGCGCGCCACCGCCGGCGAACCCGGCCAGTTGCGCGCTCTGCCCGGTCACCTGCCGCAACGCCAGGGCCTGCGCGTACCGCTCCCCCGGCACGACCTGCGGCAACAGGGCCATCGACGCCGCCTTGAACGGGCCGGACGCCACGCTGAGGAGGCCGACGCAGGCCCACAGGACCGGCAGCGGCAAGCCGGGCACCGCCATCAGCAGCGCCAGACCGGCCCGCACGCAGTCGGTCACCACCAGCACCGCGCGCCGGGGGAACCGGTCGGCCAGGCCCGAGAGCAGGAAGCCGCCGAGGATGGACGGCACGAACGTCAGCGCGTAGGTGAGGGCGGTCAGCGCGGCCGAGGAGGTCCGGTCGAAGACCAGCACCGCCAGCGCGACCCTGGCGAGCTGGTCACCGGCCACCGAAAGGAGTTCGGCGAACCAGAGCGCCCGGAACTCCCGCACCCGCAGCGGCGCGGTGATGCCTCGGCGCTCCGCCATGCTCTCTGCCTCTCCGTACTCGCCCGACTACGATAACCGACGACGGAGCGGCGCTGTATTGGTCGTTATACATCCGTGGGGCGCCGCAACCGGGCCGCCTGCTTGGTCAGGTGGTCCCGTTCCGGCAGGCTGGTCGACCGCTGGGCCGCCGCCTCGTAGTGCTCGATCGCCGCTTCCAGCTCACCGGCCTTTTCGAGCAGGTGCGCGCGCACGGTGATCAGCCGGTGGTGCCCGGGCAGCCGGTCGTCCAGCTCGGCGAGCAGTTCGAGACCGGCACGCGGCCCGTGGACCATGGCGACGGCGATCGCGCGGTTCAGCGACACCATCGGATTGCCGGACATCCGTTCCAGCAGGCCGTACAGCACGAGGATCTGCGGCCAGTCGGTCTCCTCGACCCGGCGCGCGTCGTCGTGCAGCGCGGCGATCGCGGCCTGCAGCTGGTACTCCCCCACCGCGCCCCACGCCAGCGCCTCGGTGATCAGGCCGGTGCCCTCGTGGATCAGCGCACTGTCCCAGAGCGTGCGGTCCTGCTCGTCGAGCGGGATGAGCTCGCCGCGCGGCCCGGTGCGGGCGGGCCGCCGGGCGTCGGTCAGGAGCATCAGCGCCAGCAGTCCGGCGACCTCACCGTCCTCGGGCAGTTGTGCGTGCATCGCCCTGGCCAGCCGGATCGCTTCGGCGGACAGCTCGACGCGGTGCAGCTCGCCGCCCGCGGTGCTGGTGTGGCCTTCATTGAAGATCAGGTACAACACGTGCAGCACCGAGCGCAGCCGCGGTTTCCACTCGTCGCCCGAGGGCATGCGGAAGCTCGACCCGGCCTTCTTCACCGTCGCCTTCGCGCGGCTGATCCGCTGCGCCATGGTGGCTTCCGGGACCAGGAAGGCGGCGGCGATCTCGGCCGTGGTCAGCCCGCCGACCGCGCGCAGGGTCAGCGCGATCGCCGAGGGCGCGGTCAGCGCGGGGTGGGCGCACAGGAACAGCAGGATCAGCGTGTCGTCACGGCCGGAGACCTCGGACGCCGGGACCTCACGCAGCGCCGCGACCCCCTCGCGACGGCGGCGCGCCTGCTCGCTGCGCAACTGGTCGAGCAGCTTGCGGGTGGCGGTCTGGATCAGCCACCCGCGCGGGTTGTCCGGCAGCCCCTCGGACGGCCAGTGCGTGGCCGCCGCGAGGAGCGCCTCCTGGATCGCGTCCTCGGCGGCCTCGAAGTCGCCGAACCGGCGGACGACCGCGCCGAGGGCCTGCGGCGCCAGTTCGCGCAGCAGGCCCTCGGCGAGCGGTCCGCTCACAGCTCCTGCACCGGCGGGCCCATCACCTGGCGGACCTCGATCGGCTGCTTGATCGGGCGGCCGCCCGGCCCGGGCGCGGCGGAGGCCTGCGCGGCGATCTCGATCGCCCGCTCCTCGGAGTCGACGTCGACCAGCCAGTACCCGGCCAGGAACTCCTTCGACTCGGGGAACGGCCCGTCGGTGACCACCGGCGCGCCGCCGTCGGAGGTGACGATCTTCGCCAGCTCGGGCCCGGCGAGGCCCTGCGTGTCCACCACCTCGCCCCGGACCGCGAGCTCGCGGCCGAGCTGGTGCTGGAACTCGATGTGCGCGTTGATCTCCTGCGGGGTCCAGGTGGTGATCGGCGGCATGCCTTCGATGGGGCCGTAGTTCATCAGCAGCAGGAATTTCGTCATGGTCGGCTCCTCGTCCGGTGCGCCCATCTTGGCGCTTGCGAGGACTGGACGTAGCACGCCACGCGTTCTCGACATGCTCGACACGACTGTGACCCAGGTCACTCGGCAGTCTCGGGTGTGTTCGCCGGTCGGGCCCGGCGGGGTGGCGGCGCTAGGCTGATCGGCATGACCGGCCGTGCCCCACTCCGCGCTCGCGCGCCGTTCGAGGCAGGCCGACGTTGACCGAGCGGCGACCGCGCGGGCTGCACGAGCAGACCGTGGAAGCACTGGCCACCCGCATCCTGGCCGACGAGTGGCCGGAAGGCGCGGTGCTCGACCTGCCGACGTTGCGCCAGGAACTGGACATCAGCCTGACCGCGTTGCGGGAGGCGCTGAAGGTGTTGTCGGCCAAGGGGATGATCGGGGCGCGGCAGAAGCACGGCACGTTCGTGCAGCCGCGCTCGCGGTGGAACATGCTGGACGCCGACGTGATGCGCTGGCAGATCGCGGCGGCGGAGGACTCGAGCCTGCTGGACGAACTGAGCGAGGTACGCGCGGTGGTCGAACCAGCCGCCGCCCGCCTCGCCGCCACGCGCGCGACGCCCGAAGACGTGGCCGCACTGGAAGACGCCCTGCTGCGGATGGCCGATGCCGGGTCCGATGTGGACGCCGCCGTCCGCGCCGACCTGCTCTTCCACCGCCGGCTGATGGCGGCCACGCACAACAGCTTCCTGGTGCGCATGGAACGGATCATCGCCATCGGCCTGGCCGAACGGGACCGCATCGTGCACAGCACCCCCGCCGCCGGCGACCCCGTCCCGAACCACCGGGCCGTCCTGACCGCCATCAGCACCGGCGACCCCGCCGCCGCCGAACGCGCCATGCTCACCCTGATCACCCAAGCCAGAACCGACGCCACCCAAGCCCGCCCCTAACCCCACCCCTCCCGAACCCCACACTCACGCACCCGAACCCCACGCTCACGCACCCGAACCACACGTTCAGGCAACCGAACCACACGCTCACACGCCCGAACCACACGCTCACGCAGCCGAACCACACGCTCAGGCAGGCGAACCACACGCTCACACGCCCGAACCCCACGCTCAGGCGGGCGAGCTCCACACTTACGTACCCGAAACCCACGCCCAAGCCCCGAACCCCACACTCACGTACTCGAACCCCACGTCCAGGCAGCCGAGTGCCACGTTCAGGCGACCGAACCCCGCGTTCAGGCGGGTGAGTTCCGCACTCGGGCAGCCGGTTTCCACATTCAGGCGTCCGAGTCGCACGTTCGGGCAGCCGAGTTCTGCGCTCAGGCAGCCGAGGTTCACGTTCGCGGGGTGAGTCCCGAACCTGCGGCCAGGTACCGGGGTGCGAGCTTCGAGAAGGCGAACTCCACGTCCAGGTAGCCGAGTTCGACGCTCGAGCGGCTGAACCTCCCACTCGAGCCCGCAAGCTCCACTCGGACGTTCTCGAATGTGGGCCTCGACTGCCCGAACGTCGAACTCGGGGGCCCGAGTGTGGGACTCGGGCGCCTGAACGCGGGGTTCGCCCGCCTGAGCGTGTGGTTCGGGCGCCTGAACGCGGGACTCGGCTGCGTGAGCGTGGGGTTCGGGCGCCTGAACGCGGGGTTCGGCTGCGTGAGTGTGGGGTTCGGGGGCCTGAACGTGGAACTCGGGCGCCTGAACGTGGGGTTCGGGTGTCTGAACGTGGGGTTCGGGGGGCTTGGGTGTGGGGGTGGGGTGATCGTTTTGGTGGTGGCAACGTGGTGGAAACAATTGGCGGACAACCTGGGGCGTGGCGTAAGCATGTTTAGTGACGTGAGGATTCCGGGGTGGCTGTTCTCCTTTCCGGCTGGGTGGCATTGGCCATTTCCGTGGTGGTCGCCTGGCCAAGGTTGCGCACCGAACGGGTGTGGCGGATCGGTTTGCTCACGGCCATCTGCGCTTTCTCCGTCGTTCACCAGATGCTCTATGCCACCGTCGCCGAGGACGCTTACATAACCTTCCGCTACTCGGAAAACCTGGCCACCGGAAACGGCCCGGTGTTCAACATCGGCGAGCGCGTGGAGGGTTATTCGAACTTTCTGTGGATGGTGCTGGCCGCCATCCCGGAGGCGCTGTTCGGCAAGGGGATAGTGCTCGCCGCCTCCGTGTTGGGCATGGTCTGCGCCACCGGCTGCGTGGTGCCGGCGTACCTGCTGACCAACCGGCTCACCGGCGGGCGGGCCGACGGGGTGGCCGCCGCGTTGCTGGTGGCGGGGGCGAGCGGGCTGGCCGCGTATGGGCCCTCCGGCCTGGAAACGCCGTTGTTCGTGCTGCTCGTGCTCGGCGTGCTGTACGCGCTGGCCGCACAGCGTCCGTTCGTCGCCGGTGTCCTGGTCGCGCTGACCGGCATGACCCGCCCGGACGGGCTGCTGATCGCGGTGCTCACCGGTGGCTGGCTGATCTACACCGCATTCCGCGGGCGCGCGAATTGGCGCACGCCACTGGCCTACACCGCCGGGCTGCTGCTGCTCGCGTTGCCGTGGACCATCTGGCGCGTGGCCTACTACGGCCACCTGATCCCCAACGCGCTCGCCGCGAAGACCGGCGGCTCGCTCGGCTGGCAACTGGCACAGGGCCTCGACTACCTGACCGGATTCGCCGTCGTCTCGCAGGGGTTCCTGCTGCTGGCGCTGGTCACGCTCGGGGCGTTCGCCTTCTCCCGCAAGCGAATCGACGACGAGCAGGCGTCGCTGGTGTGGCTGGTCTGCGGCACGGCCGTGGCGTACCTGGCGTTCATCACCTACGCCGGTGGCGACTGGATGCCCGGCTGGCGGCTGCTCGCGCCGGTGCCGGTGCTGCTCGCCGTCGCCGCGGTGGCCGCCGCGGGCCTGCTCCCAGCAACCAAGCCGCGCGTGCTCCCATTGGCCGCGGCCGGGGTGTGCGGCCTCTCGTTGATCGTCTCAGCGACAGCACCTCAGATGGCCCCGGCGATGCACCAATGGCGCGCGCAGATCTTCGAAATGGAGGAGTTCGGCTCACTGCTCGGCGCGAACCTGCCACCCGGCACGGTGATCAGCACCTACGCCAACGGCGCGCTGTCCTACCGCGCCGGGCCCTCGATCCGGGTGGTGGACGTGCTCGGCCTGACCGACGAGCACATCGCCCGCCACGGCCAGCGCACCGAGACCAACGGCCCGGTCGGCCACATCGCCCACGACTACGCCTACGTCATCGACGTCCGGCGCCCCGCGCTGGCCGTCACCACCGGCAGCGGCTACGGCGACACCGCCCACTGCACCCCCGACCCGGTCTACCAGGACGCCTACCGGCCGGCGAACTTCCAGCGCGAAGGCAGCGGGCAGTGGGCCACGGTGTTCATTCGCGAAGATCAAGCCGCACTGATCCCGCTCCTGGACGTCGATCCGCGTTTCTCCTACGTACCTTGCCCGCCGCTTCCGTCCAGTGGATAGGCTGGGCGCGCCCTCACGGTCGGACGCCCCGGAGAACGATGAGCCTTCGCGAGCAGAAGAAGGAGCAGACGCGGCGGCTGATCGCCGTGACCGCCTGGGACATGTTCGCCGACCGCGGGTTCGACGCGGTGCGCGTGGCCGAGGTCGCCAAGGCGGCCCAGGTGGCCGAGGCGACCGTGTTCAACTACTTCCCGACCAAAGAGGACCTCTTCTACGCCGGGGTCGACGCCTTCGGCGGGCGGCTGCTCGACGCGGTCCGCGCCCGCCCGGCGGGCGAGCCGGTGATCACCGCCTTCCGCCGCTGCCTCATGGAGACCGGTGGGCTGCTCGTCGAGGCCAGAGCCGGTGACTGGCAGGCACTCGACCGCCTGCGCACGGCCAGCCGCCTGGTCGACGCCAGCCCGGCGCTGCGGGCCCGCGAATACCGCGCCACCGCCGAACTGGCGGACGCACTGACCGAAGTGCTCGGCGGCGACTTCGCCGCGCGGGTCGTGGCGAACTCCCTGATCAGCGTCTACCGCTCGCTGGTCTGCCAGGTCCGGCAGGGCGTGCTCGACGGGCACAGCCCCGGCCGCGTGGTCGCCGAAACCCGCCGCTACGCCGAGGAAGCCTTCGACCTGCTCGAACGCGGGCTGGCCGACTACTGATCAGCCGATGACGAACGGCAGCCTCGCGGCCAGTTCGCCGAGTGCGGCTGTCTCCGCGGCGTCCGGGGTGCGGCGGCCGGTGCCGATCAGCAGCGCGTCCTGATCCAGGAACGCTTCGGGGAACGCGGTTCCGGCGATCCGCTCCAGCATCTCGCGCGACCGCGCGAGTCCCTCGGCGGGCGGGAGCGCGGCGTCCGGCAGGTACCTGATCAGGTCGAGGTGGTGCAGCGTCCATTCCAGGACGTACGCCGACAGGTAGTCGCCCGCGGCGAGAACCATGTCCTGGGTGCGCACGCGCGACGCGGGATCGGCGAGTTCCGCCGCGCGCCCGGCAGCCGAACCGACGTCGTCGAGGTGGTGCTTCAGCAGCGCGGGTTCTTCGTAGGCTGCCGCGAGCCGGACGATCAGCGCGTCGAGCGGATCGTCCCCGGTCGGCGGGGTCCGGCTGACCTGCCAGTAGCTGACCGCGTCGCGGGTCGGCTCGGCGTCGGTCGGCGTCACCAGCGTGATCAGCACGTCCTGGGCGTCGATCACCAAGTGGCACACCAGATCCCGGACGAGCCAGCCGGAACAGCCGGACGGGCGGGCGAAGTCCGCGTCCGGGAGGTCGGCGACCGCGGCGAGCAGCGCCGACCACGAACGTGAGAAGAGCTCCACGACGGTCAACGCTAGCCGAGCTGGATGATCCGCGTCAGCGTTTCGCCGGTGGTCGCCGCGGTCGCCTGGTAGAGCAGGCGCGGCACGGCGTCGCGCAGCGCCCGCACCGCCCGCGACGGCTCCACATCGCGGCGGTAGGCCAGCCGGACCGTGCGGGTCAGGCCGGGCGCGGCGAACCGGGTGATCCGGAAGCGGTCGCCGACCACCGTGCCCGGCACCACGGCGAGCCCGATTCCGGCACGGACGAATTCGAGCACGGCGTCCATCTCACCGCCTTCGATGGCGAAGTCCGGCTCGAAACCCTCGGCACGGCAGGCATCCATGGTCGCCTCGCGCAGGTCGTACCCGCGCCGGAACATCACCAGCGGATGCCCGCGCAGCTCGCGGATCTTCATCCGGGCGCCCGGCACCGGCGCCGGCGCGTCCTTCGGGGAGATCACCACCAGCTCCTCGACGAACAGCGGCACGGTGGTCAGCCGGGGATCGTCGTGCACCCGCGAGTCGACGATCATCGCCAGGTCGAGCGTGCCCTCGGACAGCGCCGCCTGCAGATCCCGCGAGCCACCTTCCTGCAGCACGAGTTCGATGCCCGGGTACTTGCCGCGGAAGGTGGCCAGCAGGCGCGGGAGCACGCCGGTGCACAGGCTCGGCGTGGCCCCGAACCGCACCCGCCCGCGCCCCAGCTCGTCGAGTTCGCGGACCGCGCGGTAGGCCGCCTCGGTCTCGGCGAGGATCCGGCGGGCGATCGGCAGCAGCGTTTCCCCCGCCTCGGTGAGCGTGACGTTGCCGCGGATGCGGTGGAACAGCGTCGCGCCGACGTCCCGCTCGAGCGCCTTGACCTGCTGCGACAGCGACGGCTGCGCGACCCGCATGCGCTCGGCGGCCTGGGTGAAGTGCCGCGTCTCGGCGACCGCGACGAAGTAGGCCAGCTGCTGGAACTGCATACCCCATCATAGACAGCACCATAGACAAAGCCTCTCGTGACCAGAGCCAAGATGTGTTTGCCCTCTGGTCGCAGCCGGGCATACCGTCGGAGCGTGGTACTTGCACCCGCGACGAAGGCGTCGCCGAAGGCGCGAAAAAGCCCGGCACTACTGGATTTCTGGCGATCGACGATCGGCAAGAAGGCGGTGATGGCGGTCACCGGGCTGGCCATGGTCGCGTTTCTGCTGGCGCACATGGTCGGCAACCTGAAGATCTTCTTCGGCCCGGCCGAGTTCGACTCCTACTCGGCTTGGCTGCGCACCATCGGCGAGCCCGTGCTGCACCGCGAGTGGTACCTGTGGTTCCAGCGCGTCGCACTGCTGATCGCGCTGGTCGCGCACGTCACCGCCGCCGCGCAGCTCTCGCGCCGGGACCGGAAGGCGCGGCCGGTGCGGTACGTGCACAGCAGGCGCCCGAAGGCCACCTTCGCCACCCGGACCATGCGCTGGGGCGGGGTGATCATCGCCTTCTACCTGGTCTGGCACATCCTCGACCTGACCGTGGGCGCCGTGCACACCGACTTCGTGCCGCACCACCCGTACCACAACGTGGTGGCCAACTTCCGGGTCTGGTGGATCAACCTCGTCTACTTCGTGCCGGTCATCCTCGTCGGCCTGCACATCAACCACGGCTTCTTCAGCGCCGCGCAGACGCTCGGGGTGAACCGCCCGGCGCGGCAGCGAGCGCTCAAGGTGACCGGGTCCGCGCTCGCGGTCGTGATCACCGCGGGCTTCCTGCTGGTACCGATCGCCGTGATGACAGGGATGGTGGCGTGACATGCCCGAATACACCGTGGGCGAACCGATTGCCGACACGAAGGCACCGGGCGGGCCGATCGAACGACGCTGGGACGAGCGGAAGTTCACCGCGAAGCTGGTGAACCCGGCGAACCGCCGCAAGCACCGGGTGATCGTGGTCGGCACCGGGCTGGCCGGGGGTTCGGCCGGCGCCACCCTGGCCGAGCAGGGCTACCACGTGATCCAGTTCTGCTTCCAGGACTCCCCGCGCCGCGCGCACTCGGTGGCCGCGCAGGGCGGGATCAACGCGGCGAAGAACTACCGCAACGACGGCGATTCGGTGCACCGGCTGTTCTACGACACGGTCAAGGGCGGCGACTTCCGCTCGCGGGAGTCCAATGTGTACCGGCTGGCGCAGATCTCCGGGCAGATCATCGACCAGTGCGTGGCGCAGGGCGTGCCGTTCGCCCGCGAGTACGGCGGCCTGCTCGACACCCGCTCCTTCGGCGGGGTGCAGGTGCAGCGGACCTTCTACGCGCGCGGGCAGACCGGGCAGCAGCTGCTGCTCGGTGCCTACCAGGCGCTTTCCCGGCAGATCGACGCCGGGAACGTGGAGATGCACGCGCGGACCGAGATGCTGGACCTGATCGTGGTCGACGGCAAGGCCCGCGGCATCGTGGCGCGCGACCTGATCACCGGTGAGGTGACCAGCCACCTGGCCGACGCGGTCGTGCTGGCCACCGGCGGTTACGGCAACGTCTTCTACCTGTCCACCAACGCCAAGGGCTCCAACGCCTCGGCGATCTGGCGGGCCCACAAGCGCGGTGCCTACCTGGCGAACCCGTGCTTCACGCAGATCCACCCGACCTGCATCCCGCGCTCCGGCGAGCACCAGTCGAAGCTGACGCTGATGAGCGAGTCGCTGCGCAACGACGGGCGCATCTGGGTGCCGAAGCGGGCCGGGGACGACCGCCCGCCCCACGAGATCCCCGAGTCCGAACGCGACTACTACCTCGAGCGGCTGTACCCGAGCTTCGGCAACCTGGTGCCGCGCGACATCGCCTCACGGGCGGCGAAGAACCAGTGCGACGCCGGGTTCGGCGTCGGCCCCGGCGGGCTCGGCGTCTACCTCGACTTCGCCGACGCCATCGCGCGCCTCGGCCGTCCGGCCATCGAAGCCAAGTACGGCAACCTCTTCGACATGTACGAGCGCATCACCGCGGAGAACCCGTACGAGGTGCCGATGCGCATCTACCCGGCGATCCACTACACGATGGGCGGGCTGTGGGTGGACTACGACCTGCAGACCACCGTGCCGGGCCTGTTCGCCATCGGGGAGGCCAACTTCTCCGACCACGGCGCCAACCGGCTCGGCGCCTCGGCGCTGATGCAGGGCCTGGCCGACGGTTACTTCGTGCTGCCACCGGCGATCAACGACTACCTGGCGCGCGGCACCTTCGAGACCGTGGCACCGGACGCAGTGTCCGAAGTGGAGTCCGAGGTGCGGTCCCGGGTGGACCGGCTGCTCGCGGTCCAGGGCGACCGCACGGTCGACTCGTTCCACCGCGAACTGGGCATGCTGATGTGGGACCACTGCGGCATGGCACGCAACGAAACCGGGCTGCGCAAGGCCCTCGAACGGCTGCCCGCCCTGCGCGAGGAGTTCTGGCGGCGGGTGCGCATCCCCGGCAGCGGCACCGAACTCAACCAGGAACTGGAGAAAGCGGGCCGGGTGGCCGACTTCCTCGAGTTCGGCGAGCTGATGCTGCTCGACGCGTGGGTGCGCGAAGAGTCGTGCGGCGGGCACTTCCGTGAAGAACACCAGACCCCGGACGGCGAGGCGCAGCGCGACGACGAGTCGTTCAGCTACGTCGCCGCCTGGCAGTACGACGAGGACAAACCCGTACTGCACAAGGAACACCTCGAATTCGACTACGTACACCCCACCCAGCGGAGTTACACGTGAAGCTCACCGTGCGCATCTGGCGCCAGTCCGGCCCGGCCGACGAGGGCGGCATGGTCACCTACCCGGTCGACGGCATCAGCCCGGACATGTCGTTCCTGGAGATGCTCGACGTGCTCAACGAGGAACTCATCGAGCACGGCGAGCAGCCGGTGGCCTTCGACCACGACTGCCGGGAGGGCATCTGCGGCTCCTGCGGGGTGGTGATCAACGGCGAGGCACACGGCCCCGAGCGGACCACCACCTGCCAGCTGCACATGCGGGCCTTCCGCGACGGGGACGTGATCGACGTGGAACCGTGGCGCGCCAAGGGGTTCCCGGTGGTCAAGGACCTCGTGGTGGACCGCTCGGCGTTCGACCGGATCATCGGCTCCGGCGGTTACGTCACCGCGCCCACCGGCGCCGCCCCCGAGGCCCACGCGACACCGGTGCCGAAGCCGGACGCCGAACTGGCTTTCGACAACGCCACCTGCATCGGCTGCGGCGCGTGTGTGGCGGCCTGCCCGAACGGCTCGGCCATGCTGTTCACCGCGGCCAAGGTGGCGCACCTGAACGTGCTGCCGCAGGGTGGCCCGGAACGGGAGCGGCGGGTGCTGGACATGGTGGACACCATGGACGCGGAGGACTTCGGCGGCTGCACCAACGTCGGCGAGTGCGTGGCGGCGTGCCCGAAGGGGATCCCCTTCACCAGCATCGCCAACCTGAACCGGGAGTTCCTTCGCGCCTCCCGCCACCGCTGACGCCCCCGCGGCGTGGTGCGCACCCGCGCACCACGCCGCTGCTCAGGAGGCGAGCAGTTGCGGGGCGTGCTCGCGGACCGCGGCTTCGATCTGCTCGAGGCTCGGGTTGATCATGCTGTGCCCGCCGACGAACACGGTCGGCACGATCTCGTTGCCGTCCGCGACCGCCCGCACGCGTGCCGCCGCTTCCTCGTCTTCCCAGATGTTGAACTCGCGCACCGGCAGCCCGGCGCGGCTCAACCTGCCCGTCAGGTCCATGCAGAACGGGCAGCCGGGCCGCCAGTACAGGTCGATGGCGGAGATGGGGTCCATGCGTGTGTCCTCCTGGTCCGGGTCCACCCTCCACGGTACTGGGCGGTCGCGGGCGCCGCTCGAGTCCCGGTCACGGTCCCTGGGTCGGCACAGCTAGGCGGTGAACCGCCGTTCGCCCGTCCAGCCGGGATCGCCGGTCTTCGCGAACCGGACCCACGCGCCGTGCAGTTCGGCGGCCAGGTGTTCCGGCACGTCGCGGCCGAGCAGTCCGTCCGGTTTCCGCAGCTCCGGCAGGTCCAGCCGGTCGAACACGAACGGCAGCTCCACGGTGTGGCAGGCGCCGGACGGGCCGCCGCGCCAGTCGAACTCGTAGGTGACCGCCTTGTCGTAGAGCTCGACCAGGCGGTCACGGCCGTCGCGGAACATCCGGTCGATCGACTCGCTGAGCTCCGGGAGCTGGTAGAGCCGAGATTCCTCGGAGTTGGTGCCCACCAGCAGCTCCACCGGGTGTGGCGGGCCCGGCTCGTCGAGGACCACGCCGAGCGGGGTCAGCCGGGGGCCGGCGCGGACCTCGGTGAGCGCGGTGACCAGCCGTTCGTCGGGGATCTCGGCGAACGCCGCCACGGTCGGCTCGATCCCCAGCACACCCGCCAGGTCACGGGTGGTCTCGGCGGCCTGCGCGCCGGTCATCGTGCTGAGCCCGCCGCTCTGGCTGATCGCGCGCCGGAACAGGCCGCCCGCCTCGGGCGTGACCAGCAGCGCGCCGACGATCATCGCGCCCGCCGACTGCCCGAACACCGTCACCTGGTCCGGATCGCCGCCGTAGTCGCCGATGTGCGAGCGGACCCACCGCAGCGCGGCCACCACGTCGAGCAGGCCGCGGTTGCGCGGGGCGCCTGGCAGGTCCAGCCAGCCGGGGGCGCCGAGCCGGTAGTTCAGCGTGACCAGCACCACGCCGTCGCGGGCGAAGGTGCTGCCGTCGTACAGCGGTGCCTGGCCGGTGCCGGAGACGAAGCCGCCGCCGTGCACGAAGACCATGACGGGCGCGCTGCCCGTGGTCGACGGGGTCCAGACGTTGAGCGTCAGGTAGTCGTCCCCGCGCTGCCAGCCGGGGCCGATCACCGGGCTCAGGTCCACCGGGAAGCGGCGGCCCGGCGCGGGCGCGCTCGGGCCTTCGGCACGCGGCACACCGTCCACCGGCACGGGCGCGGCGAACCGCGCGGCACCCAGCGGCGGGGCCGCGTAGGAGATGTTGCGGAACGCTTTCACCGCCATGTCGCCCACTCCTTCACCGCGAACTTGCCGCCTTCGCGCCGCACCTCGGCCGCACCGGCGCCCGGGAAGTGGGCGGGCAGCAGCAGGGCGTTGTGGTCCGCCGCCCATTCCAGCACGCGGCGGCGGGCGACGGCGGCCTGCGCCTCGTCCTCGTCGAAGCACGGGCCGCAGTCCGGCTCGGCGATCTGGAGCGGGTTGTGCAGCAGGTCGCCGACGAACACCGCCTGGTCACGCAGGTGCACCACCGAGGAACCGGGGGTGTGCCCCGGGGCCAGCTCGATGCGCAGGTTGGCGTCGACGTCGTAGTGGTCGCCTTCCCACAGCACGGTCTGCCCGGCGCGGTGGACCGGCGCGACGCTGTCCTCGAACACGTTCTGCATGCCGCGGCCGGAGCGGGTCTTGTGCCCGTTCTCCGGGTTCCAGTAGTCGAAGTCGGGCCGGGCGATGACGTACTCGGCGTTCGGGAAGGTCGGGCGCCACTCGCGGTCGTGCAGGCAGGTGTTCCAGCCGACGTGGTCGCCGTGCACGTGGGTGGTGATGACCACGTCGACCTCCTCCGGGCGGACGACGGTGGACAGGTCGGTGAGGAAGTCGGTTTCCCGGTGGGCGAAGAACGGCATGTACGGGCGTTCGCGGCCGTTGCCGATGCCGGTGTCGATCAGGATGGTGCGGCCCTCGCTGCGCAGCAGCCAGGTCTGGATCATCGTGCGGACCTCGTCGGCGGCGGGGTCGAAGTACTCGGGCGCCAGCCAGTTCTCGTGCTCGCGCCAGCGTTCGACCGGCACGTCGGGGAACATGAACTGCCGCGGCAGGCCCTGGGTGGTCAGCTCGACCACCCGGGTGATCTCGACTTCTCCGATGGTGATGGTGTCCATGCGCCCAGCCTGGGCGGCGGGGGTACCCCGGCGGTATCGGTCAGCCGACTGCAGTCGGGGATACAGTCGGGTGGTGACCATCTCCGGGCGGGAAGCCGAACGCGCGGCCGTGCTGGGGCTGACCGGTGGCGTGCTGATCGTGGCCGGTGAACCGGGCGCGGGCAAGAGCACGCTGCTCGAGGCGGCCGCGGCGGCGCACGAGGGCAGGCTGCTCCGGATGACCGGTTCGGCCGGTGAGGCGAACCTCCCCTTCGCCGGACTGCACCAGCTGCTGCGGCCGGTCCGGGCGGAGATCGCGCACCTGCCGGAGCGGCAGCGATCGGCCCTGCTCGGCGCGATCGGCCTGGCGGCCGGGAACGGCACGCCGGATCGGCTGCTCATCGGCGTCGCACTGCTCGCCCTGCTCTCCGATCTCGCCGAACGCGAGCCCGTGCTCGTGGTGGCCGACGACCTGCAGTGGCTCGACACCGGCTCGCTCGAAGCGCTCGCCTTCGCCGCGCGGCGCATCGACGACGAGCCGCTGGCCGTGCTCGGCGGCACCCGGGACGTCACCGGGTTCGACGGCTTTCCTTCGCTGGTACTGGGTCCACTCGACACCAGGGCGGCGTCGGCGCTGCTGGACGCGCAGCCTGCTCCGCCCTCCGGCAAGCGCCGCCTGCGCATCATCGAGCAGGCGGCCGGGAATCCGCTGGCGCTGGTGGAACTGGCCAGGGCGGAGTGCGCGGACGAGGACCTGCTGCCGCTGACCGAACGGCTGGAGCGGGTGTTCGCCGCCGACCTGGCGGAGTTGCCCGAGGCGACGCGGGACGCCCTGCTGCTCGTCGCCGCCGAGGACCTCGTCGTGGCGGACCTGGCCGACGCCCTCGCGCCCGCCGAACGGGCCGGGCTGCTGCGGATCGCCGGTGGGCGGGTGCGCTTCCGGCATCCGCTGGTCCGCTCGGCGATCTACCACGGCGCTCCCCTGGCCACGCGTCGCGCTGCCCACCGTTCGCTCGCGGCCCGGCTCGCCGACCAGCCGGATCGCCGGGCGTGGCACCTCGCCGCCGCGGCGGGCGGACCGGACGAGGAAATCGCCGCCGCGCTGGAGGAGTCCGCGAACCGGGCCAAGGACCGCGGTGGTTACGCGGCCGCCGCGACCGCACTGGAGCGAGCCGCCGAGCTGAGCCCGGATCGCCGCGACCGCGCGCGCCGCCTGGTGACCGCCGCGGGCATCGCCGTCAACACCGGGCAGCCACGCTGGGTCGAGCAGCTGGCGGCGAAAGCGAGCGCGAGCACCGACGACCCGGCTCTGGTGGCGCAGGCTTCGCTGCGGGTGGGCCAGGTGCTGACCTTGAGCGCGGAGCACGACACGGCGATCTCCCTGTTGCTGCGGGCGGCCGACGAGCCGGACCTGGAGCGGATCGCCATGGCCTCGGCGTCGGTCGCCGGGTTCTACTCCGGGGACGAGGACCACCGCCTGGCCGTGCGCGCCCGGGTCAAGGACGATCCCTGGACCCTCGCCCTGCTGGACCCGACCTCGCGGCGCGCGGAACTGGCGGCCGCGCTCCCCGCGCTCGTCGAGCAGGCGGGCGGCGACCCGGCCCGGCTGGTCTCGCTGGGCGCGATGGCCTGGCTGCTCGACGAAGTGGGCCTGGCCGTGCGCATCTTCGACGACGCGCTGCACCGGTGGCGGATGAGCGGCGCGCTGCCGACCGGGCTGGGCTGCTCGGCGGGCTGGGCGTACCTGGACCACGGACAGTGGGCCCAGGCCAGGCTCGCCGCGTCCGGCGCCATCGCCGCCGGTTCGGGGTTGCCCCACCTCGACGCGGCCGTGCGCTCGCTGGAAGCCGCCGCACTGGCCCTGTCCGGTGACACCGAGCAGGCCCGCGAGGTGGCGGGCACCGGGATGTCCATTGTGGACCCCAATCGCAGCCGGGCGGTGGCCGTGCGCACCCGGTGGGCCCTCGGCATGGCGGCCGTGGCCGACGGCGACCACGTGACGGCGTACGAGCAGTTCCGGTTGCTGTTCACCGAGTCCGGTGATCCGGTGCACTACTCGTGTTCCTACGCCGGACTGGCCGAACTGGCCGCGTCCGCCGTCCGAACAGGACACGAGACCGAGGCCGCGGAGATCATCGACCGGTGCGAAAAGCACCTCGAGGGTGAGCTTTCGCCGCGGATGACCGCGTTGATCCACCGCGCCCACGCGCTGCTCGACCCGGACACCGCCGAGGAGCAGTTCGAAGCCGCGCTCGCCGATCCCGCCGGTGGGCAGTGGCCGTTCGAACGCGCCCAGATCCTGCTGGACTACGCGGAATGGCTCCGCCGCCGTCGCCGCATCTCCGACGCGCGGCCGAAACTGCTGGCCGCGCTCGAGACCTTCCGCCGCCTCGGCGCCCACCCGTGGATCACGCGCACGGAAGGGGAACTCCGCGCCGCCGGTGTCGAAGCCACCCCCGCCTCCGACGTGACGACCACCCTGGCTTCCCTTACCCCGCAACAACAGCAGATCATCCAGCTGGCCGCCCGGGGCCTGAGCAACCGCGAGATCGGCGAACGCCTGTTCCTCTCGCCCAGGACGGTCGGCTCGCACCTGTACCGCAGCTTCCCGAAACTCGGCGTCACCGCCCGCTCCCAGCTCCGCGACCTGGTGGGCTAGGCGCTGTCCGGCGAGTCCGGTCGCTGCGCGCCCAGGCGGCCAATGCTATGAGTGGGGCATTACTTGCGATCGAAGTGGCTAAGTCGACCTCGGGGTCGCCCGGGCCCCTGGATCACGAAGCCCATCGACCATGGCTCACCGGACAGCGCCTGGGCGTGTGACCCCCCGTTCAGCCGGGTGATCAACGCCGCTCCGGGCCGATGGCGGGGTGATCTGCTGGCAAGATCGAGGGCAGTCACCCACTAGACGAGGGAAGGTCCACATGACCGGCAGCACTGGCGCCGACGTCGCGGCCAAGGCCACCGAACTGCTCCGCCTCCACCGCGATCCGCAGCTGCTGCGGGTGGTCAACGTGTGGGACGTGATCAGCGCGAAGGTGGTCGGCGACATCGAGGGCACGACCGCGCTCGCGACGGCCAGCCACTCGATCGCGGCCTCCCGCGGTTACGAGGACGGCGAGAACATCCCGGTCGACGAGATGCTCGGCGAGGTGGCGAGGATCGTCGCCGCGACGGACCTGCCGGTGACCGCGGACCTCGAAGGCGGCTACGGGAACGCGGCCGAGACGGTCCGCCGGGCCATCGGCGCCGGCGTGGTCGGGGCCAACATCGAGGACCAGCTGAAGCCCCTCGCCGAGGCCGCCGCCCAGGTCGAGGCGATCATGAAGGCGGCGGAGGCCGAGGGCGTGCCGGACTTCGTGCTCAACGCCCGCACCGACGTCTTCCTGAAGGTGGAGGAACGCGGCGCGGAGGCCACGCTCGAGGACGCCGTCCAGCGCGGTAAGGCGTTCCTGGACGCCGGGGCGCCCGTGGTGTTCGTGCCCGGTGTGCTGTCCGAGGAGCAGATCACCACGCTGGTCGAGGCTTTCGGCCCGCAGCGGCTGACCGTGATCGGCCTGCCGGGCCTGCCGCCGCAGGCGCGGCTCACCGAACTGGGCGTCGCCCGCATCTCCTACGGTCCGCTCACGCAGCGGGTCGCGCTGACCGCGCTGGCCGAGCTCACCGAGTCCGTCCGCGAAGGCGGCGGCATCCCGGAGGGCACGCGCCCCCTGAACTGACGCACCACGAATGCTTATCCGGTGGTAAGGAACTGCGGTGTCCGCGACCTTCCCGAACAATGGTGACCGACCGGGAAGGCCTGTTAGATTCCCCTTCTCCCAGGGGAGGAAAACACCATGATCCATTTCCCGGACACCCGGAGAAGAAGACGGTTCGCCGAGGCCGTGACCATTCTGCTGATCATTCCGTTTCTGCAGGTGGCACCGGCTTCGGCGGCCACCGGAGCAGCCCCGGCCGAGGCCGGGGAACTGGCTCGGAAGAATTACCCGGTCGACGGGCGGAAAATCGCCGTTCCGGCGAAATACACGCCAACGGAAAACACGAGACGAGCGCAGTCCGCGACCCCGCCGGTGGGCACGGCCCGGCAGTGGATCGCACTCGACGACTTCAAGGGCGGTATCTACCGCAAGAACTACACCCTGCGCGGCACCGGCACCGGCGTCGAGGTCTGGGTGGCCGACGACCTGGCCTTCCAGGCCGGCGACTGCCGAGCGCAGGTCCCGTCGACGGAGATCACCGACGCCCAGGTGACGGCGATGGTCACCGAGTTCGACGGCAACATCCTGCCGAAGGAAGAAGCGCTCTTCAGCACGCCCCCGAGCCGGGACGGCACTGCCGCTCTCCTGGGTCCGGACGCCGCCGGGAACGGCGGGACCTACACCGGTGACGGCACCAAGACCGTCGTGCTGGTCGACAACATCCGCGACCTGAACTACTACGACCGGCCCGCCGCACCGCAGGGCATCACCGGGTTCTTCTCCCGCCAGTTCACCGAACTGCTCGACCGCAACGTGATCAGCGTCGACGCCTTCGACTGGCGCCACCGCACGGGCGCGAACCCGCCGGACGAGCCGACCGCCGACCCGTGCACCAGCAGACCCGCCCGGCCGCGCAACTTCGAGGCCAGCATCGCCCACGAGCGGCAGCACCTGCTGATGTACTACGCCGATCCCTTCGAGTCCGTCTGGCTCGAAGAAGGCATTTCACTGTTCGCCGAGGCGTTCGCCGGTTACGCGAACACGAAAGCCACGGTGTTCGAACCATTCTCCGAGAGCCGGATCGCCTGTTTCCAGGGCTTCGGCAGCGTGGCGACCCCGTTCAACAATCCTCGCGACTGCGGCGGGCCGGAAAATTCGCTCAACCTCTGGGGTGAGGGGAAATCGCCCGCCGACATCGGCCACGCGTACGCGTTCCTGCTCTACCTGCACGACCACTTCGGGGCCGACCTGGTGACGCGGCTGCACCGGGACGGCGAACTCCAGGGGCTCGCCAGTGTGGAAGCCGCCGTCCGGGGCGAGGGCGCGCCCGGCCTGTACCGGGTCCTGCACGACTTCCAGTCCTCGACGCTCCTGGACAAGATCGTCGGCGAACGACGTGGTGTCACCTTCGGCGTCCCGAAGGACCGCGTGACCACGGCGAGCCTGCGCTCCACCGTCAACTTCGCCAACCCGGACGTCCACGACGACCCGGGCGCGGCCCCCAACGGCGCGGACTACACCCTACTGTCCGGCGCCAATGGCACAGTCCTCAATGGACGGCAGCTGAAGTCCCTCGAGTTCACCGGCGCGGACGCCCTACCACCGCTCCCTCTCAAGTGGACGGTCGTCACCGACGACCCGGACCGGCCCGGCAACCCCGTTCTCTGGTCGGGCAACGACTACAACCTGGACTCCGCGGCGGTCACCCCGGTCACCGTGCCGTCCGCGGACCCGACTCTGCGCCTGCTCGCCAAGTACGGCGCCGAGTTCGGCTTCGACCACGCCTACGTGATGGTCTCCGCCGACGGCGGCAAGACCTACACCGCGGTCGCCGGTGACCGGACCGTCGAGGCGCCGCTCGGCCCCGGGCTGAACGGCACCACGGAGGGTTTCGAGCCGCACTCGTTCAACCTTTCCGCCTACGCGGGCCGGTCGGTCCTGCTCAGCTTCCGCTACATCAGCGACGGCGGGACCAACGAGGGCGGCCTCCGGGTCGACGACGTCACCCTCGGTGGCACCCCTCTCAGCGACGGCTCGAACCTGGACGCGTTCGACTCGCCGACCGAGGCCGCCCCGATCGAGGTGGCCAACTGGAACGTCCGCCTGATCGGGTACGACGAGCGGCACAACGCGGCCCTGCAACTGGAGTTCGACGGGCAGGACCGGTTCAGCCTGAGCAGGCATCAGCTGCTACTGCTGGCCCCGTTCCCCCGGGTCGTCGCGGTGATCGCCTACGACGAGCCGACCGAACGGGTGCAGCAATACGCGCCGTACACCCTGACGGTCAACGGCGTCACCCAGCCGGGTGGTGTCTAGGACCAGCCCTCCTGGTGCTCGGCCGCCTCCTTGTCGGTTTCGGCGGCCGCGCGCTGGGACAACGTGGCGACGGCCTCCTCCAGCCCACGCTGGACGTCGTCGCCACCGGCGCGCTCGGTGTGCAACTCGATGGTGACCTCGCTGGTGCCCGGTTCGGTCTCGGTCACGCTCAGCTCACCGTGGTAGTCGTCCTCACCGGGCGCGCCCCACTTCAGGGTCCGGGCGCCCTGGTCCACGCGCAGCCACGCCTCACCCTCGACGTGCTTGCCGTGCACCTCGGCCTCCACGTGGACCCGGTCGCCCCCCTCGCGGTGCGCCTCGGTCATCGACGGCAGGAAGTGGGGCAGATTGCCCGGCTCGGCGAGGTAGCCGAAGAGGTCCTCGGCGGGCACGTCGACGGTCCCGGTGTGGTGGTAGGACGGCATCAGTCCACTCCTTAGTTCTGGTGCTGCTCGTGCTCCCCGGGTACCCGAACACGCCGCCTCCATGTCACGAATGTGGCCCCCCGATGGACACAAATGTGGCTTTCGGGGCGAATTCGGCCCCCAAAGCCACATTCGTGGCACTGGTCCCAGCCTCCGCCCAGGAACCGGCCGGGAGCCGGGCGCCCAACGCGACCACCACGGCACCACCCCCCGAGCAACAGTCACCCGGGCGCCCAACGCGACCACCACGGCACCCATCCCTCCCCATCCCCGGTCCCAAGCCCGCAACACGGCGGGGGTGCCGAGGTCAAGGCATCTTTCCCGCCTTGACCTCGGCACCCCCGCCGTAGTCACACTGAAAAAACCGGGGTGGCAAACCCCCGAGTCAGCCGGAAACCGCATCCGGCTGAGTAGGCATCTCCTTCAACCGCCCCACCGGCGAAGCCATCAGCGGGAACAGCATCGCCACCGACGCGATGGCCAGTACCCACAGGGCCGTGTGCAGCCCCCACCACGTCGCCAGCAGGCCGGCTACCGGGCCCCCGATGGCGCCGCCGCCGAAGAGGGCCATGCGCATGGCCGCGCTCATGCGGCCCATCAGGGAGTTCGGCGTCAGGTTCTGCCGCAGCGACTGCACCAGCACGTTGGAGATGCCGAGCCCGGTGGACACCAGCAGGAACGAGCCGACGAAGAACACCACCGCGCCCGCTTGCGCGGCGGGTGCCACGGGGATGAGCAGCGGCGCGATGAAGATCAGCCCCAGCGCGAGCCGGTAGCAGGCACCGACCGGCAGCCGCCGGAGCAGGGGCGGGGCGGCCAGCGAGCCGAAGATGCCGCCGATCGCGGCGATCGACATGATCACCCCGAGCAGGACCGCGCTGATCCCGCGATCCCGCACCGCGTACACCAGGAACATCGCCGAGACGCCGGTGATGGAGAAGTTCACGAACACCCCGACCACGGCGATGGCCCGCAGCATCCGGTGGCCGAACACGAACCGCAGCCCGTCGACCAGTTCCCGCCGCAGGTGCCGTCCCTCGGCCGGGGGCACCACCTCCGGTTCCTTCGCCTTGATCGCCACCAGCGCCACCAGCGACGCGAGGTAGGAGATGGCGTCGATGAGCATGGCGAACGGCGCGGTGAACACGCTGACCAGCACCCCGGCCACGCTCGGCCCGGCGGCGTCGGAGGAGGAGGCGGTGATGCCGAGCTTGGCGTTGGCCTCCACCATCAGCCGCCGGTCGCGGATCAGCACCGGCAGGTACGCCATCCAGCTCAGGTCGAAGAACACCGAGGCCACGCCGATCAGGAAGGCGATCACGAACAACGGCCCTATTTCCAGCATCCCGGCCCAGGCCAGCGCCGGGACCAGGCCGATCAGCACCATCCGGACCAGGTTCGACGCCACCATCACCGGCTTGCGGCGCATCCGGTCGACCAGCGCGCCGAACAGCATCGCGAAGGCCAGGAACGGCGCCAGCTGCAGGAAGCGCAGCCAGCCGATCTCCTCCGCGGTGGCGTCGAACACGTAGATCGCGGTCAGCGGCAGCGCCAGCATGCTGATCTGGCTGCCGTACAGCGAAATCGTCTCCCCCGTCCAGAACTTCAGGAAGTCCCCGTTGTGCCACAGGGATTTCGGCGGGGCGGTCTCCGGTACGGCCTCGGGTGGCGAGTCGGTCATGGCTGTCCCCTCACTGGTGCGTTCACGGTCACGAGTTCGTCGATCGCGCCGGCGATCGCGCTGAGCGGCATCCCGCCGTAGAGCAGGCGGAGGTTCCCCCGGATGCCGAAGGTCTTGTTGATCCGGCTGACCGCGCGCATGGCCTGCAGCGAGTTGCCGCCGAGATCGAAGAAGTTGGCGTCCACGCCGACCTTCTCCACGCCCAGCACCACGGCGAAGAGGTCGGCGACCGCCTTCTCGGTGGCGGTTTCCGGCTCGGCCGAGGAATCGCCGTTCTCCGGCAGGGATTCCGGCGCGGGCAGTGCTTTCCGGTCGATCTTGCGCGCGGCGGTCAGCGGGAACCCCGCGAGCCGGACCCACGCGGCCGGGATCATGTGCTCGGGGAGCCGGTCGGCGAGGTGGCGCCGCAACTCGGCCGGTTCCGGGGCGCCTTCACCGCTGTAGTAGCCGACGAGGAGCTGCTCGCCGCGCGGATCGGTGCGCAGCGACACCGCGGCCATCCGCACCCGCTCATGGGTCAGCAGCGCCGCTTCGATCTCGCCGAGTTCGACCCGCAGGCCACGCAGCTTCACCTGGTTGTCGATGCGGCCGAGGAACTCCAGCTGCCAGTCCTGGGTCCAGCGCACCAGGTCACCGCTGCGGTAGACGCGGCCCTCGGCGCGGAACGGATCCGGCACGAACGCCTTGGCGGTCAGGTCCGGACGGCCGAGATATCCCCGCGCCAGCCCCTCGCCGCCGATGAGCAGCTCGCCGGGCACCCCTCGCGGCACCAGCTGCCCCGCCGGGTCGACGACGTAGAGCAACCGGTTCGGCTCCGGCCTGCCGATCGGCGGTCCCGTCCGCCAGGTCACGTGCTCGCACACGTACTCCGTGCAGGCGACCGCCGCCTCGGTCGGGCCGTAGAGGTTCACGAACCGCCTGCCGGGCAGGTTCCACTTGTTCACCAGCTCGGCGGGCAGCGCGTCGGCGCCGTTCATCACGTGCCGCAGGTGCGGGTACGGTCCGGCGTCCAGCAGCGAGAGCATCGCCGGGGCCAGCCCGGCGTAGGTGACGCGCTGCTCGCGGATCAGCTCGACCAGGCTCTCCGGCGACTGCGCGTCGCGGTGGGAGACGAGCACGAGCGTGGCGCCGGCGGTCAGCCCCGCCCAGATCTCGCCCTGCGACATGTCGAAGGTGATCGCGGGCAACTGGAGCATCCGGTCGCCGGGCGCGAAGCCGAACGTCCGGTGGTAGCCCTGCAGGAAACACGACAGCGCGCGGTGGTCGATCAGGACGCCCTTCGGCTGCCCGGTCGAGCCCGAGGTGTAGAGGACGTACGCGAGCGCGTCGCGGGTCACCGGCACCGCTTCCGCTTCGCTCGACGGCCAGCCCAGGTCCAGGTCCAGCGTGCGCCGGCCGGACGAGGGCGGGAGCCCCGCGGCGAACTCGGTGCGGGTGATCAGCAGCGGGGCCGCGGTGTCCCGCAGCATGAAATCGAGCCGGTGCGCGGGGTGGCGCGGGTCGAGCATGGCGAACGCGGCGCCGGTCTTCCACACGGCGAGCATCGCCACCAGCGTGTCCAGCTCGCGGTCCAGCGCGAGCGCGACGATCTGCCCGGCGCCGATCCCGCCGGAGCGCAGGTACCCGGCCAGTCCCCCGGCGCGGCGGTCGAGTTCGCCGTAGGTCAGCTCGGCGCCTTCGCAGATCGCGGCGACGGCGGCCGGGTTCGCCGCGGCGACCCGCTCGACGACCACGTGGACCGGATCGGCCCACGGCTCGACCTCCTCCCCGCGTCCGGCCGCGAGTACCGCCGCCCGTTCCTCCGTATCCAGCAACGAAATTCGCGAGACGGGCAGCGACGGAGTGGCCAGCGCGGTACGCAGCACCTCCTGCAGGTGCCGCAGCAGGGCGTCCACCCGCCACCGGTCGAACAGGCCGCTCGAATAGGACAGCTGCGCCCGGAGTCCCCTGCCCACCTCGAAGAAGTTCAGGTTCAGGTCGAACATGGGCTGGGTGGCGCCCGCGTCCAGCCAGGTGACGGTGAGCCCCGGCAGCGTGGCGGCGGTGGCCGAGTTGCCCGCGTCCAGCACCTGCATGGCCACGCCGAACAGCGGGTTGCGCCCCGGTTCGCGGACCGGCCTGACCCGGTCCACCACCATCTCGAACGGCGCCTCCTGGTGGTCGAGCAGGTCGAGCACCGCGTCGGAAACGCGGTCGGCCAGCTCGGTGAACGACGGGTCGCCGGTGAGCTCGGTGCGCAGCACGACCATGTTGGCGAACAGGCCGACCACGTCCTCCAGTTCCGGTTCGGTGCGGCAGTGCATGGGCACGCCGATCGGCACGTCGGCCACCCCGGTGTACCGGGCGAGCACGACCGAGAGCGCGGTGGCGAGGACGGCGAACCGGGACTTTTCGTGCCTGCGGCAGTAGCCGTCCAGCGCCCGCACGATCGCCGGGTCGAGATCGGCGGTGACCGTGCCGCCCGCCGAGGCCGGTTCGACCGGGCGGGGCCGGTCGGCCGGCAGGTCGAGCACCGGCAGCCCGGCCAGCCGCCGTTCCCAGAAGTCGAGTTGGCGGGCCAGCTCCCCCCGCTGCCAGCGATCTTTCTGATCGGCAACGAAGTCCCGGTAGCGCAGGCGCGGTTCCGGCAGGTCCGGCTCGGCCCCGGCCAGCAGTGCACCGTACACAGTGGACAGTTCGGCGTTCAGCACGCGACCGGACCAGCCGTCGGTCACCAGGTGGTGGCAGTCCACGCCCAGCGCGTGATCGTCCTCGGCCAGCCGCACCACGACGAACCGCGCGAGCGGGCCGGTGCCGAGGTCGAACGGGGACGCGGCCGCGCGCGCCAGTTCACCCTCGACGATCGCGTCACGTTCGGCGGGTGGGTGCCCGGTGCGGTCGAGCACGGTCAGCGCCACCTCCCCCGGCACTCCGATCACCTGGTAGGGCGTGCCGTCTTCGGCGGCGTGGAAGGTCGCGCGCAGGCTTTCGTGCCGCTCGACCAGACGGTTGAGCGCGCGGCGGAGCACGCCGAGGTCGAGCGGGCCGCCGATGCGGAACCCGTGGTGCACGTGGTAGGTCGTCGCCCCTGGTGAGAGCTGGTACAGGAACCACAACTGCAGTTGCGCGAACGAAAGCGGCAGCCTGCGCTCCATGGAAAAATCCCCTCACTGTGGTCCGATCCGCGCCGGGCGCGTCAGCCCGCCGCGCCGAGGTGCCCGGTCCGGCTGTCCGTTGTGGACGGATGCGCGCCGTGCTCGCGGAGGCACAGCACGAAACCGACCGTGGCCGCCGAGTTGTCCGCGACCGCGTGCACCACTTCGATCCGGCGCCCGGCCGGACCGGCGACGCGCACCGCGACCAGCCCGGCCGGCACCGCCGCCGCCGCGGGCGCCAGCGCCACCCCCACCCCGTCGCGGGCCAGTTCCGCCGCGGTGTCCCGGTCCTCCACGCACGCGGCCACCCGCGGCTGGAACTCGGCGGCCGCGCAGGCCCGTTGCAGGTGCCGGAACTCGTCCCCCGCCTCCGGGCCGGCCACCCACCATTCGTCCCGCAGGCCGCGGAAGGTGACCGACGCTTCGCCGGCCACCCGGTGCCCCGGTGGCACCAGTACGGCGAGTGGTTCGTCCGCCAGCGGCCAGGTGGCGACCTTGCCCGGCCACACCCGCGGCACCAGCTCGTACCGGGACACCACCGCGACGTCGAGGGAACCGGAGGTAATGCCGTCCACCAGTTCCGTGGATTCCCCGGCCACCACGGACAACGCGAGCGGCGAACTGCTTCCGGCCAACCGGCGCAACGCCGGCCGCGCGTACCGCAGGCCACCGGCGCAGAGCCCGATCCGCAACCGGGTCACCCCGCCACCGGCGTCCTCGGACTGGTCGAGGTTCGCCAGCATGTCGAGCAGCGGCGTCGCCCGCTCCGCCAGCCGGATCGCCGCCGCGGTCGGCACCACCCCCCTCCGGTCCCGGTTGAACAGCGGGCGGTCGATCGCCCGTTCCAGCCTGCTCATCTGCTGGGAGACCGCGGAGGGCGAATAGCCGAGCAGGCGTGCGGCATCGGCGAACGAGCCGAGTTCGACCACTGCCCCCAACGTGCGGAGCCACACCGGGTTCAACACGGTCGGAGAATATGTCGCCATCCGGGAAAATGGTAGGGATCTGCGCACATTCTCGATGAAGAAAACCGCTTAGCCACACTATGAAACGCCGTGCCAGCGATACAGCACAGCCAGTGATTGTGACTGGGCGGAAACGGCGGCGCGGTCAAGATCGGTCGAAATGCGAGCCGGGTCCGTCATTGCACGACGAATTTTCACCCAGCGAAAACACCGCATTTCGCCCACCGCGATCGGTCAGGACCGCTTAACACCCCATCACCGATTGACGGCGCCCCCGTCGGGGCAAGATATTGACAGTTCAACCTCACGCTCTGCTAGATTGCCAGGTCAACGGCCACTGGCCGGGGAGCAGGGGAGTCACAGGGGTGTTCGCCACGGGCCGTCCGGCCCGGCGGACTGCATGATCGCGAACCCACCGGAACGCGGCCCGATCAACGGCGGCGGCTGGTTTCCAGCCGGGCGGATCCGGCGGCGCGAATGACGCACGAGGGGAATCTGCGTGGTTATGAGCAAAACTGGTTTTCGCACGCCTTCGGCCGTTTCGATCGGCGGTACGACGACGATTAGGCGACTCGAGTCGATCGACGAGTACCGGCAGTGCGAAAAACTGCAGGAGCAGATCTGGGGGCCCGCCGACATCGGCGGCAACCGGGTGGTCGCGATGCTGACCGCGCAGGAGAACGGCGGCCACGTCTTCGGCGCCTTCGCCGAAAGCGGGGAACTGGCCGGCTTCGCCTACTCCTTCGCCGGGTACGGGCCGGACCGCAGGCCGCGGCTGTGCTCGATCATGATCGCGGTGGACGAGCGGTTCCGCGGGCAGGGCCTCGGTTACCGGCTCAAGCAGGCGCAGCGCCACGACAGCCTCGCCAAGGGCATCGAAGTGATCACGTGGACCTTCGACCCGCTGCAGCGGGTGAACGCCGCGCTGAACATCCGCAGGCTGGGCGCGATCGCCCGCACCTACCGGGCGAACCTCTACGGCAACTTCACCGGGCTCAACTCCGGGCTCGACACCGACCGGTTGGTGGTCGAGTGGTGGCTGCGCCGCCACCCCCGCCCGTCCCGGTGGCACGCGCCGAGCCTGGCCACGCCGATCTGCCAGGTCATCGCCGATCCGCGCAGCGGGCTGCCGCGGATCGCCTCGACCGACCACGACGTCGACAGCGACACCCTCTTCCTGCCGATCCCGCCGAGCCTGGCCGAACTCAAGCGCGTCGACCTGGCACTGGCGCAGGACTGGCGGGCTCGGACGCGCGAACTCTTCGGAGACTACCTCGGCCGAGGTTACGTGGTCGTCGATTTCCTCACCGCCGGCAGCTGGCCGGGGTACGTGCTGCGGCGGCCGCCGTGCTGAACGTCCCCGAACTGTTCGCCGCCACGGCCCGGCGCTCCCCCTGCCGCCCGTTCCTGGTCGAACTGACCGGCTCCGGCCGCGAGGTCATCACCTACGGGCAGGCGTGGCGCCGCGTCAGCGCGCTGATGACCGTCCTGACCGGGCACGGCGTGCGTCCCGGCACCCGCGTGGTCGTGGTGCTGCCCAACCAGGCCGAACTGGTCCACCTCTGGCTGGCCGTGCTCGCGCTCGGCGCCACGCTGGTGCCGCTCGACCCGCGGCTCACCGAAGCGGAACTGCGCGCGCTGGTCCGGCACGCCGACCCGGTGCTGCTCGTCCGGCCTCCCGGGCGGGCGCTGCGGACGGACCGCCCGGTGCTCCACAGTGGACAGGACTGGGGCGAAGCCACGCCGGTACCGTCCCGGGTGGACACGGCGAGCCCGGCCGTGGTGCTCTACACCTCCGGTTCCACCGGCCGCCCCAAGGGCTGCCTGCTCCCCCACAGCAGTTTCGTGGCGCCCGCCGCGCACATGGCGGACCGGTTGCGCCTCACCGAAGACGACGTCCTGCTCCACGTGCTCCCGTTGCACCACATGGCGGGGTTGTCGTTCCTGACCACCGCGGTGACCGCGGGCGCGAGCGTGGCGCTGGTGCCCAGGTTCAGCGGTACCCGGTTCTGGGCCCAGGCGGAAGCCAGTGGGGCCACGGTCTTCCGCCACCTCGGCGAGATGCTCGCGGTGCTGTGTGCCCGCCCGCGAGCGGACGCCGAGCGGAACCACCGGCTGCGGCTGGCCTACGGCGCGGGCGCGACGCCCGCGGTGGCGGGCGAGTTCACCAGCCGGTTCGGCGTGCCGACGGTCGAGGGCTACGGCATGTCCGAGACGAACACCGTGTTCTGCGGGACACCCGAGGACTCACGGCCGGGCACGCTCGGCGACCCGTTGCCGCACATCCGGTTCCGGCTGGTGGACGCCGGCGGCGAGGTCCGCGGCCGCGGGGTCGGCGAACTGCAGGTCGGGCGCAATCCCGCGTTGTTCGGCGGCTATCTCGGCGCGCCGGAACTCACCGCGGCCGCTTTCGACGACGGCTGGTACCGCACCGGCGACCTGGTCGCCAGGGGCGCCGACGGCGCACTGCGCTTCGTCCGCCGGATCACCGATTCGATCCGGCGGCGTGGCGAGAACATCGACCCCGCCGAGATCGAGCAGGTCGCCGAGTCCTTCCCCGGCGTGCGCCGGGCCGCCGCGGTGGGTGTGCCCGCCGAGGTCGGCGGCGTCGACATCATGCTCTACCTGGAGCCGGTGCCCGGCGAATCGGTGTCCACGGCGGCGGTGCTCACCCTGTGCATCGAGCGGCTGGCCACCTTCAAGCTCCCGCGGTACCTCGAACTCGTGGACCGGCTGCCGCTGACCGCCACGCAGAAGATCGACAAGGTCGCGCTGCGCCGGTCGTCGGCCGCCCGGTTCGGGGCGGTGGCCCGGTGACCGGCCTGGAGCACCGACTCGAAGCGGTACGCGCGCTGGGGCGGACCGTGACCGCACGAGCGGCCGAACTCGAGGAGCTCGCGCTGGCGGCACTGGGGTTCCCGCGCCGGGTCATCCGGGCCGACATCGACCTCGCCGCACGCAGGCTGGCCGTGTTCGGTGACCTGCTGCCCGCGCTGCGGGGCCGCGAAGCACTCGGTTCCGTGGCACTGGCACTGCCGGGCAACGCGATCCTGAGCAACCCGGTCGCCGCCGCCGGTTCGGCGTACCTGGCGGGCAACCAGGTGCGGGTCCGGTTCCCGCGGCGGCGCAAGGAATGGGCCGACGTAGTGGTGGAACTGCTGCGGGACGCGTTCGGCACGGCCATCGAGCCGCACGACGAGACGGGCGCGCAGTTCCTCGGCGACGCCTTCGCCGATCCGGACGTCGGTGCCGTGCTGGTGTTCGGCGCGGACGACTGGATGCTGCCCTACGAGGACGCCGCCCGGCTCAGCGGCACGAAGGTGCTCTTCGAAGGACCGGGCAAGGACCCGTTCCTGGTGCTGCGCGGGGCGAACCTCGCGGCCGCCGCCGGGGCGCTCGCCGCCAGCGGCACCTACAACTCCGGCCGGGCGTGCACCGCACCCGAGCGCGTCTACGTCGACGAGCGCCTGCACGACCGGTTCACCGAAGAACTCGCCGAAGCCGCCGAGGCGTTGCCGACCGGTGAGCCCGGTGACGAGCGGACCTGGATCGGCCCGCTCCTGGCGGCCGACGCGACCCGGGTGCGCCGCCAGGTCGAACTGGCGGTCGCCGGGGGTGCGCGGGTCCTCACCGGCGGCTCCCCCGGTACGCCCACCGTCCTGGTCGACGTGGACCAGGAGATGGAGGTCATGCGGGCCGAGACGTTCGGGCCCGTGCTGCCGGTGCTCGCGGTCGCCGACGCCGCGCAGGCGGTGGCGTTCGCCGAGGACTCGCCGTACGGGCTCGGCGCGACCGTCTACGGCGGCCCGGACTGGGTGCCCGCCCGGCTCGCGCGCAGCCACGGCGCCGTCCACCGCGGGGAGACCTGGCTCGACCACCGCGACCGGCTGCCGCTCGCGCCCTACGGCGGCAGGCGCCGCTCCGGGTGGGTGTGGGAGTGGCGAGGAGACCGCTTCACGCGGTGGGACGGCCCGCGCTCGGCCGTTGCCGAACTGTCCAGCCTGGAAATCTGACAAACAACGAGGGGAATCCGATGCGGGACAACGAAAACCTGCCGTTCGAGCTGTCCGAGTACCAGCGGCGGCTGGCCGTGGTGCGCGAGGGCATGGCCGAGCGCGGGATCGACCTGGCACTGGTCAGCGTGCCGGAGAACATCTACTACCTGACCGGCTACACCACGCTCGGCTACTACATGTACCAGACGCTGCTGGTGCCGATCGACGGTGAGCCGCTGCTGCTGACCTACATCGAAGAGAAGATCAACATCGAGCGGCTGTCCTGGCTGGAGCGCTTCGTCAACTACGGCGTCGGCGAGGACCCGATCGAGGTCACCGCGCGGACCGTGGCGAGCCTCGGCGTCGCGGGCAAGACGCTCTCGATCGAGGAGAGCGGCTACTTCTTCCCGGTCCGCACCTACCGCAGGCTGGTCGCCGAACTGTCCGGGGTCACCTGGGTGGACGGCAGCGGCCTGGTCGAGTCGTGCCGGCTGATCAAGTCGCCCGCCGAGATCGCCTACATCCGCGGCGCGGCGAACGCGGCCATGGCCGGGATGGTCGAGGCGCTGGCGACCGCGCGGATCGGCGCCACCGAGAACCAGGTGGCCGCCGCGGTCTACCGGGCGACGCTGGACCAGGGCAGCGAGTACCCGGGCAGCCCGCCGTACGTGATCAGCGGCGAGCGCTCCGGCCTGCCGCACGGCACCTGGGAAGGCCGCGAACTGCGGGAGAACGACATCGTCTTCCTCGAGTTCTCCGGCTGCGTCAAGCGCTACAGCGCGGCGATGATGCGCACGGCGTTCCTCGGCGACCCGCCCGCCTGCGTGGCCGACCGCGCCACCGCGGTGATCGACGGGCTCCAGCACGCCATCGACGCGATCGCGCCCGGCGCCACGTCGGGTTCGGTGGACGAGGCGTGCCGCAAGGCGATGCTCAGCCACGGCTTCGGCGACCACACCCACGAGACCGGCTACTCCATCGGTGTCTGCTACCCGCCGGGCTGGAACGAGAGCCACATCATGAACCTGCACCCCGGCGACGAGACGGTGCTGCGGCCCAACATGGTGTTCCACCTGGTGCCCTCGCTGATCGTGCCGGAGCTCAACGGGCACGTCGGCTTCAGCGAGACGGTCGCGGTCACCGAGACCGGCTGCGAGGTGCTGACCGACAAGCGGGTTCCGCGCCAGTTGCAGCTGCTGCCCACCGGGGGCCGCTGATGGCCGCCGGCGGACTGGCCGTGCTCGGCGGCCCGCAGCTGATCCCCGGCGGCATCGACGAGTCGGTGTGGCCGGAGGTCGACGAGTCCGACCTGGACGCGGTGACCGGCACGCTGCGCTCGGGCAAGCTCAGCTGGTTCAACAACGTCGAGGTCAAGGCGCTCGAGGAGCAGTGGGCGCGGTACGCGGGCACGAAGCACTGCCTGGCGCTCAACAGCGGGACCGCGGCGCTGCACGCGGCGGTCGCCGCGGTCGGCGTCGGCCCCGGTGACGAGGTCGTCGTGCCCGCGCTGAGCTTCCTCGCCTCGGCCAGTTGCGTGCTGCACCACCAGGGCATCCCGGTCTTCGCCGACATCGACCCGGTCACCTTCACCCTCGACCCGGCCGAGCTGGAACGGGTGGTGACCCCGCGGACCAAGGCGATCATCGTGGTGCACCTGCACGGCCTGCCCGCGGACATGGCGCCGATCCTGGACTTCGCCGGGCGCCACGGGCTGGCGGTGATCGAGGACGCGGCACAGGCGCACGGCGCGACCTACCGCGGCCGCGCGGTCGGTTCGCTCGGCTCGGTGGGCGCGTTCAGCATCATGGCGGGCAAGAACCTGCCCACCGCCGGCGAGGGCGGGCTGCTCACCACCGACGACGCCGAGCTGCGCAACCGCGCGGACGCGGTGAAGATGTTCGGCGAGCAGATCGGGCCGGACAACGAACGCGAGTACAACGCACACACCATCGGGTTCAACTACCGGATGAGCCCGATCCTGGCCGCGATGGCCCGCAGCCAGCTGGCCCGGCTCGACCGCTACACCAAAGAGGTGCAGGCCGGGGCCGAACGGCTGGCCGCGCGGCTGTCCGAGCTGCCGGGGGTGCGCCCGCCGGTGGTCCCGGCCGACCGGACCCACGTCTACCACCACTTCCGCATCACCCTGGACCCGGAAGCCGCCGGGGTCGACCTGCCGCCGGGGGTGTTCCGCCAGGCGGTGCAGAACGCGGTGGCCGCCGAGGGCGCGCCGGTGTCGATGTGGCAGAACCGCCCGCTGCCCGGCCAGGCGCTGTTCCGCGACCTGACCGGCTACGGCAAGGGCTGCCCGTGGACCTGCGGGCACGCGCGGCCGGTGCGGTACCGGCAGGAGGAGTTCCCCCACACGCTCGCGGTGATCCAGCGGACGCTGCTGGCGGGCACCCGGCTGTGCATGGCCTCGCTGCGGGACCCGGCTTCGGTCGAGGCCTACGCCGACGCCTTCACCAAGGTCATGACGCACCGGGACGCACTGGTCACCTACGCGCGCGGCCTCGACTACGCCGAACCCTGGGAAACCGCGAGCCGGCTGTGGTGAACCCGGAACCCCGAACTGGAGGAAGCATGACCACGACCGGAACCCGCCCGCTCACCGAGCTGGCCACCCGGATCCGGCACCACATCGCCGAGCTGGCCACCACCAGCCCCGGCGCGCACGTCGGCGGCTCGATGTCGGTGACCGAGATCCTGACCGTGCTGTACTTCGACGGCGTGCTGCGGGTGGACCCCGACGATCCACAGTGGAACGACCGGGACCACCTCATCTACAGCAAGGGCCACGCTTCGGCCGCGTTGTACGCCGCGCTGGCCGAACGCGGCTTCTTCCCGGTGGCCGAGCTGGCCGCCTACAAGCAGCCGGGCAGCAGGCTCGCCGGGCACCCGTCGCGCTCGATCCCCGGGGTCGAGTGGGCCACCGGCTCGCTCGGGCACGGCCTGCCGGTCGGCGTCGGCATCGCGCTGGCCAACCGGCACGACCACAACCCCGGCCGCGTCTTCGTGGTGCTCGGCGACGGCGAGTGCCAGGAGGGCTCGATCTGGGAGGCGGCCATGTCGGCGGCGCACTTCGGCCTGGACAACCTGGTGGTGGTCGTGGACCGCAACGGGTTCCAGGAGGACGGGCCGACCGAGGAGATCATGGCGCTGGAGCCGTTCGCGGACAAGTGGCGCAGCTTCGGCTGGCAGGTGTCCGAAGTGGACGGCCACGACGTGACCCAGCTCGGCGACGCGCTGCACCGGCTGCCGTTCACCGCCGGGCAGCCCAGTTGCGTGATTGCGCGGACCGAGAAGGGCCACGGCCTTTCGTTCACCGCCAACACGCACACCTGGCACTACGGCAAGTTCTCCGCCGAGCAGTACCGGCAGGCGCTGGCCGAGCTCTCCGGACAGCGAGCGGAGGCGGGCTCATGACCGGGACCGTCACGCCACTGGCACCGGGCAGCGCGGACTGGGTCCGGCGGCACGGGCTGTCCGCGATCGACACCTGCCGGCTGGCCCAGTTGCACGCCGCCGACGCCGACAACCGGATCACCTCGATCGAGGGCGACCTCGGTGACTGCGGGGGCGACGCCTTCGCCGAACGCCACCCCGAGCGGTGGTACGACTTCGGCATCGCGGAGGCGAACCTGGTCGGGGCCGCGGCGGGGATGGCCTCACGCGGCAAGATCCCGTTCGTCAACACCTTCGGCGGGTTCGCGCTGACGCGGGCCTGCGAGCAGGTGCGCCTCGAACTGGCCTACCACCAGTCGAACGTGAAGATCGCGGGTACGTTCACCGGGATCGTCGCCGGGTTCTCCGGCCCCACGCACCACTGCGGGGAGGACCTCGCGATCGCGCGGGCCATGCCCGGCATGGTGGTGCTCGCGCCGGCCGACGCCGTCGCGGCCTACCAGCTGACCCTCGCCGCGGCCCGGTGGCAGGGCCCGGTCTACGTCCGGCTCGGGATCGACCCGACCGACCAGGTCTACGACGACAGCGCGTCCTTCAGCATCGGCGGCTCCACGGTCCTGCGCGAAGGCGAGGACGTGACCATCGTGGCGGCCGGGCTGACCAGCGTCGCCACCGCGGTCGCCGCGGCGGATTCCCTGCGCTCCCAGGACATCCGTGCCCGGGTGGTCGACCTGTACTCGATCAAGCCGGTGGACCGCGAGGTCCTCGTCGAGTCGGCCCGGCGCACCGGGCTGATCGTCACCGTCGAGGAGCACTCCACCATCGGCGGGGTGGGCGCCACGGTGGCCGAGGTGGTCGCGGCCGAAGCCCCGGTGCCCGTGCGGATGCTGGGCATGCCCGACGAGTACGCGCACGAGATCGGTTCCTACGAGACACAACTGCGCCGGTGCGGGCTGGACGTGGACAGCGTCACGGCCGCCGTCGCCGGAGAAGTGAGGAGGTGGCGGCGATGACCGAAGCATTGGGCATCCTGATGCTCGAAGGCAAGATGGCCGACGTTCCGGGTTGCATGGTGAACGAACAGACCTGGCCCTACCCGGTGCGGCGGATGGTCGTGCCGGGCGCGAAGACCCCGCGCACGGCCGAAGACGCCAAGGCACTGCTGCCGCTCTACGTCGAGGCGGCCCGTGAGCTCGAACAGCGGGGCGTGCGGGTCATCACCGCCAACTGCGGGCTGATGGCGCTGGTGCAGCAGGAGGTGGCCGCGGCGGTGCGGACCCCGGTGGTCCTCTCCAGCCTGGTCGCGGTGCCCGCGGTGGCCAGGATGATCGCGCCCGGCACGCGCATCGGCGTGCTGACCTTCTTCCCGGACGCGGTCGGCGAGCACAACTTCACCTCGTGCGGCTGGTCGAGCGCGGACTTCCCGGTCAGCGTGGCCGGGGTCGGCGAGTACGAGTCGTGGCGCCGGTTCCTGGCGACCAAGGAGGCCGACGCCGAACTGCACGCCGAACTCCGCGAGGACCTGCGCCGGGTGATCCACGAGTTCCTGGCCCGTGAGCCGGACATCGGCGCGCTGGTCAGCGAATGCACCATGCTGCCCGCCGTGCTGGACGAACTGCGCCCGGACCTGCCGGTGCCGGTGTTCGACATCCTCACCGTGCTCGACTGGACCGTGAGCGGGTTCGGCAGGCAGCGCAGCGACGGAAAGGTGACGGCCGGTGTCTGACTTCTTCCACCTGGTCCCGCAGATCCACTATGGACGCGGTGCGGCACGGCTGGCCGGTGCGGCGCTCGCCGGGCTCGGCGTCCGGCACGTGCTCGTGGTGTCGGACCCCGGGGTGGTCGCGGCCGGGGTGCTCGAACCCGTGCTCGACTCGCTCAGGACGGCCGGGGTCGCCGCCACGGTGTTCTCCGGCGTGCGCACCAATCCGTCCGAAGTGGAGGTGGCCGCGGCGGCGAAGGCGTATCAGGACAACGGGTGCGACGGTTTCCTCGGTGCCGGTGGTGGCAGCGCACTGGACGTGGCGAAGTCGGCCGCGGTGGTGGTCTCCCACGGCGGCAGCATCGTCGACTTCGAGGACGGCGCCCGCCCGGTCACCGAGCCGACCCCGCCGCTGGTGCAGGTGCCGACCACTTCGGGCACCGGCAGCGAGGCGGTGGCCGGCGCGATCATCACCGACAGCCGCCGCGTGTTCAAGATGCACGTGGTGGCCACCGGGGCACAGGTGGCGCTGTGCGATCCGGAACTGACGCTGACCCTGCCGCCCGGGGCCACCGCGGCCGCCGGGATCGACGCGCTGGCGCACGCGATCGGCGCGTACGTCTCCGCCGAGCGCCAGCCGCTCGCCGACGCGATGGCGCTCTACGCGGTGTCCACCATCTCGCGGGCGCTGCCCGAGGTGGTGGCGGACGGGTCCGATATCGGGGCCCGCGAGCGGATGATGACCGGCAGCCTGTCCGCCGGGATCTCGATGAAGGGCGGCGGCGCGGTCGACCACGCCTTCGCGCACGCGGTCAACGCGATGTTCGACGTGCACCACGGGGTCGGGGTCGCGTTGTTCCTCGCGGACGGCATGGAGTTCAACCTGCCGCACCTGCCGGAGCGGTTCGCCGCGCTGGCCGGCGCGCTCGGCGCGGGCGACTCCGGCGAGGACGGGATCCAGGCGGTGCGGGAGCTGGTGGCCGGCTTGCCCATCCCGAGCCTGGCGAAGCTGGGGGTGACCGAGTCGCACGTGCCGGACCTGGTCACGAAGATGATGGCCGACGAGTTCCACCTCTCGCTCAACCCGGTTCCGGTGTCCAAAGAGGACGCTGCGGAACTGTTCACCGCGGCCGTGCGGCGGGGTGGTGCGTGATGGCGCTCACCGAGTGGTACGCCGACTACGGCCTGTCCAGCCGCACCACCGCCCGCCGCGCGCAACTGGAACTGGCGCGTGAGGACGACCGGATCTTCTCCGTGGAGAACGACCTCGGCCTGCCCGCGGTGCCGTTCGACAAGGAGTTCCCGGACCGCTACCTCCAGGTCGGCATCGCCGAGGCCGACCAGATCGGCATCGCCGCCGGGATGGCGGTCCGCGGCAAGATCCCGTTCGTCAACACCTTCGCGGTGTTCGGGACCATGCGCGCCTGCGAGCAACTGCGCCTCGACGTCTGCTACAACGGCGCCCCGGTCAAGGTGGTGGGGTACTACACCGGCCTGTCCGGCGGTTACGCGGGACCGAGCCACCAGTGCGTCGAGGACATCGCGCTCACCACGGCGATGCCCGGCATGACCGTGCTGTCCCCGGCGGACGCGTACGAAACGTACCTGGCCGTACGAGCCGCCGCCGCGCATCCCGGGCCGGTGTACCTGCGGGCCAGCCGCGGGCCGACACCGGCGGTCTACGGGGCTTACCGCAGTCCCGTCGAGTTCCGGATCGGCGAGGCGGTCGTGCTGCGGGATAACGGGGACACCGGGGAGGCCACGGCCGACGTGAGCATCCTCGCCACCGGCTGCCAGATCGTGCCGATGGCGCTGGAAGCCGCGGAACTGCTGGCGGACAACGGGATCCGGGCGCGGGTGGTCAACGTGCACACGCTCAAACCGCTGGACCGGGCGGCGATCCTCGCCGAAGCCCGGCGCAGCCGGCTGCTGGTCACCTACGAGGACCACAACCGGGTCGGCGGGCTCGGTTCCCTGGTCGCGGCGACCGTGCTGGGGGCGCATCCGGTGCCGGTGCTCAGTTTCGGCGTGCCGGACCAGTACTGCGCGCAGACCGCGGAGTACGACGAGATGCTGGTGCGGTACGGGCTCGGCCCGGCCCAGGTGACCACGGCGGTGTTGCGATGGCTGTCGCAGCACTGACCGGCGCCTGGACCGCCAGGGAGCTGCCCGAACTCCGCGTCGGCACCGGGGTGCTCGAGCAGCTCGGCGAAAGCGTCGCCGCGCTGGGCATCGCCCGCCCGCTGGTGGTCTCCGACCCCGGCGTGGTGTCGGCGGGCTGGCCCGCGCAGGCCCTCACCTGCCTGCGGGCCACCGGGTTCCGGCCGCATTCGTGGTCGGGGGTGCGGCCGGACCCGGACGCCGCCGTGGTGCACGGGTGCCTCGACGCCCTGACCGGGCAGGGGGGCCACGACGGTATTGTCGCGATCGGCGGCGGCAGCACGATCGACGTGGCCAAGGCGTGCTCCGGGTTGTCCGCGCATTCCGGGCCGCTGGGCGACTACGAAGGCCTCGGCCGGTTCACCGAGCCGGGCGTGCCGGTGGTCGCCGTGCTGACGACCCCGGGCAGCGGTGCGGAACTGTCCCGGCACGCCACGATCGCCGACGACGGCGGGCGCAAGTTCGCCGTCAGCGGCCGGTGGCTGGCTCCGAAACTGGTACTCGCCGATCCGGAAACGCTGTCCACGCTCCCGGCCGAGGTCGCGGTGGACACCGCGCTGGACGCGGTGCTGCACGCGATCGAGGCGTACCTGGCGCGGGCCGCGACGCCGTACAGCGACGTGTGCGCCCGCATGGCCCTGCAGATCCTCCGCGACGCGATGCCGCCTGGCCCGGGCACCGCGCTGATGACCGGCTGCCTCACCGCGGGCATGGCGATGGCCAACACCAACGCCGGGGTGGTGCACGCGCTGGGTTATCCGCTGACCAGCGAGTACCGCATCCCGCACGGCCGGGCCAACGCGCTCGTCGCGCCGGCGGCGTTGCGTGCCCTCGCCGACGTCGTCCCGGACCGGTACGCCGAACTCGGGCACCTGCTGGGCGGGACGGCCGACCTGGCGAAGGCCTTCGCCGCGCTGCGCGACCGGGCCGGGGTGGCCGCCTCCCTCGCCGACTTCGGCGTGCCGCGGGCGGACCTGCCGCGGCTGGCCGCGCTCGCGACCGCGTACGCGCCGGTCCTGCGCAACACCCGGCGGCGATTCACCGAAGCGGACCTGTGCGAGCTGTACCGGTCCGCCTGGACAGAGCGGAGGCACCACGCGTGATCGACCTCCTCGACCGGCTGGTCTCCATCGAATCCCCCGCCGGCCACCCGCTGGGCTGCCACGCCGTGCAGGACGTCGTCGGCGCGGAACTGGCCGCGCTGGGCGCCCGCCTGGAACGGCACACCGCGGACAACGGCACCCCGGTGCTGCTGGCCAGGTGGGGGCGCCAGGAGCGCCCGGTGCTCGTGCTCGGCCACGTGGACACCGTCTTCGGCCTCGGCGAGCTGGCCCGGCGCCCGTTCACTGTCCACAACGGACACGCGCGCGGGCCCGGGGTGTTCGACATGAAGGCCGGGCTGGTGCAACTGGTCGAAGCGCTGCGGCGGCTGCTGCCCGCCGACCCCGAACCGGACCTGACGGTGCTGCTGAACGCGGACGAGGAGCTGGGCAGTCCCGGCTCGGAACCGTTCCTGGTGGCCGAAGCCCGGCGCAGCGCCTGCGCGATCGTGCTCGAACCGGGCGGACCCGGTGGCGCGATCAAGACCGCGCGCAAGGGCATCGGCTTCTACGACCTCGCCGTCACCGGCGTCGCCGCCCATCCCGGGCTGGACTTCGAGCGCGGGGTCAACGCGATCACCGAACTGGCCGCCCAGCTCGGCGAACTGGCCGCGTGCAGCGGGATGGACGAGGGCACCACGGTCAACATCGGGACCGTGCGCGGGGGCACCGGCCGCAACGTGGTGGCCGCGCACGCCGTCGCCGAGGTCGAGACCCGCTTCTGGACCGCGGAGGCGGGCGAACGGGCCGACGCGGCTGTCCGCGCCCGTGTCCCGCACCACCCCGGCGCGAAGATCACCGTCACCGGCGGCGTGCACCGGGGCCCGATGCACCGCGGTGCCGCGGCCACCCGGCTCGCCGGGCTGGCCCGCGAATGCGCCGCGGCCGATGGCTGGCAGGCCGGGGAGCTGGCGGTCGGCGGGGTCAGCGACGCCAACGTGGTCGCCGCGCTGGGCGTGCCCACCGTGGACGGGATGGGCGCCGAAGGCGGCGGCGCCCACGGCCCGGACGAGTACGTGCTCACCGGCTCCATGCCCCGCCGGGCCCGCTGGCTGGCGGCCCTGCTGGCCCGCCTCACCGAACCCGGTTTCCGCCTCGATCCCGTTGGAGACGCAGTATGAGTTCCCCCACGAACGGCGAACGGCTCCCGCTGTCCTTCGGCCAGGAGCAGCTCTGGTTCCTCGACCAGCTGGCGCCGGGCCGCACCACCTACAACACCGCGGCCAACCACCGGCTGACCGGGACGCTGCGGCACGACCTGCTTCACGCCGCGCTGAACGACATCGTGCGCCGCCACGAATCCCTGCGCTGCACCGTGCACGTCGACGACGGCGCGCCCTACCTGCTGGCGAGCCCGCCCGCACCGGTCGATCTCGAGTACGTCGACCTGAGCGGGCTGGAGCCGGAGGCACGCGAGGCGGCCGCGACCGAGTTGCTCGCCGAGCGGGTCGACACCCCGTTCGACCTCACCGCCGGCCCGCTCTTCCGGTACACGCTGGTGAAGCTGTCGCCGTCGGAGCACATCCTGTCCCAGCGCTTCCACCACATCATCACCGACGGCTGGTCGAACGGGCTGATGAACGCCGAACTGGCGGCCACCTACGCGGCGCTGGTCAACGGCGATCCCCCGCCGGACGAGCCGTCCGTGCTGCGGTACGCCGACTTCGCCGCGCGGCAGCGCGAACTGCAGGCCAACGGCGGTCTGGAGGCGCAGCTCGAGTACTGGGAGAAGCGGCTGGCGGGGTTGCCCGCGCTGGACCTCCCGGCCGATCGCAGCCGTCCCGCCGAGCAGAGCTTCACCGGCGGTTCCCTGAGCGTGGTCCTGCCGCCCGCGATCCTGACCGCCGCCCGCGCGGTGGTGAAGGAACGCGGCATCTCGATGTTCATGCTGCTGTCCGCGGCGGTGGCCGCCCTGCTGACCCGCTACACCGGGCAGGAGGACATCCCGATCGGGATCGCCACGCTCGGGCGCACCGATCCGGACTTCGAGGAGCTGGTCGGGTTCTTCACCAACATGGTGGTGCTGCGGGCCGACACCGCGGGCGACCCGGTGTTCGGTGAGCTGCTGGAGCAGGTCGCCGAACACGTGATGGACGCCTACGACAACCAGGACGCGCCGTTCGAGCTGGTGGTCGACCGCGTGCAGCCGACCCGCGACCTGGGCCGCAACCCGCTGTTCGTGGTCGGCCTGCAACTGATCGACGGGCGCCTCTCGGCCACCGACTTCGCCATGCCGGGCCTGCGTTCCGAGCCGGTCGGCCTGGCGAACCCGGTGTCCCGCTTCGATCTGGCGCTGAACTTCGTCGAGCTGTCCGACGAACTGCACCTGGTGATCGAGTACTCGGCCGACCTGTTCGACCGGTGGCGGATCGAGGCGCTCGCCGGCCACCTGGCCCACCTGCTGCACGGGGCCTGCGCCGACCCGGACCGCCCGCTGTCGCGGCTGCCGCTGATGGCCGAGCCGGAACGGGCGGAGCTGCTGGCCGCGGGCCGGGGCGAGTTCCTGGAGTACGGACCGGAACCGGTGCACGCCGTGGTCGCGAGAACGGCCGCGGAACGACCGGACCACCCGGCCGCGGTGTTCCAGGGCGAAGAGCTGAGCTACGGCGAGCTCGAGCGCAGAGCCGGGGCGCTGGCGCGGTACCTGCGGGCGAGCGGCGTCCAGCCGGGGCAGATCGTGGCCGTGGCCATGGAACGCGACCTCGACGCGCTGGTCACCTTCCTCGCCGTGCTGAAATCCGGGGCCGCCTACGTGGCCCTCGACCCGGCCAATCCGGCCAACCGGCTGGACTACATGCTGCGGGACACCGCGACCCCGCTGGTGCTGACCCAAACCCGGGTGCGGACCCGCATCCCGGAGTCGGGGCCGTGGCAGGTGTTCGAAGTGGACCGGGAGTGGGCCGCCGTCGCGGCGGTGGAAGGGACTGCGCTGCCGGAGTGGGCGGATCGCGACTCGCTGGCCTACGTGCTCTACACCTCGGGCTCCACGGGCCGTCCCAAGGGCGTGCTCATCCAGCACCGCGCGCTGCGATCGTTCGCCGAGTCCTACCGGCTCGTGTTCGGCCTGGTGCCGGAGGACCGGATGCTGCAGCTCGCCGCGCTGTCGTTCGACATGTCGCACGGCGAGATCTTCGCCGGGCTGTGCGCCGGTTCGACCATGGTCCTGGTGGACCAGGAAGCGGGCACCGCGCCGGACGCGCTCGCCCGGCTGATGCGTGCGCAGCGCACCACCTACGCCTGCATGTCACCGGCGATGCTGTCACTGGTCGAGGCCGGGCCGTACCCGGCGCTGCGCAAGATCATGATGGGGGCCGAGGCCATCCCGGCCGAGGTGGTCACCAAGTGGAACGTGGACGGCCGCCGGCTGATCAACGTCTACGGGCCGACCGAGGCGGCCGTCGGCTGCACGGCCTACGAGTGCCCGCCCGGCCCCTGCCACGCGGCCCCGCCGATCGGCGTGCCGTTCCCGGACCGGCGGATGTACACAGTGGACAAGTACGGCGACCTGGTGCCGCGCGGGGTCCCGGGGGAACTGCTCATCGGCGGCCCGGAAGGGCTCGCCCGCGGGTACCTCAACCAGCCGGGGCTGACCGAGGCGGCGTTCACCGCGGACCCGTTCCACCCCGGCGGGCGGGTCTACCGCACCGGTGACCTGGTCCGCTGGACCCGGGACCGCCAGCTGGAGTTCGTCGGCCGGGTGGACAACCAGGTGAAGCTCCGCGGGCTGCGCATCGAGCTGGAGGAGATCGAGGCCGCGTTGCTGTCGAGCCCGGACGTGAGCACGGCGGCGGTCTCGCTGCGACCCGACCGCCGCGGTGAACCCCGGCTGGTCGGCTACGTGACCCCGGTGGACGGGCGGGAAGTGGCGCCTGCGGAACTGAAGGCACACGCCCTGGACCGGTTGCCGGAGTACATGGTGCCGACCGCCTGGGTGGTGCTGGAGCGCATGCCGCTGACCGCCGCGCGCAAGGTCGACCGCGGCGCGCTGCCCGATCCGGCACCGGACGTGGCCGAGGAGTTCCTGGCACCGCGGACGCCGACCGAGCAGACCGTCGCGGGGGTGTTCACCGAGGTGCTCGGCGACCAGCGCATCGGGGCGGCGAGCAGCTTCTTCGACAACGGCGGCAACTCGCTGGAGGCGCTGCGCCTGGTCAGCAGGCTGAACCGGGCGTTCGGCATCCGGTTCAAACTGCGCAGGCTCTTCGGCAACCCGACCGTGCGCGGGATCGCGGCGATCATCGACGAGCAGCTCGCGCAGCGGGCCCCGGTCCGGGTGGCGGCCGATGGTGCCTGAGCCGCTCATCCCGCTCCGCCCCGCCGGCGCGGGCACCCCGCTGTACTGCGTGCACCCCGCGTCGGGCTCGGCGTACTCGTACCTGCCGCTGGTCCAGCGCCTCGAAGCCGACCGGCCGGTCTACGGCATCGAGGCGCCCGGGTTCGACGACGAGGACGAGGAAGCCCTGACCTCGGTGGAGGAACTGGCCGAGCTGTACCTGTCCGCGATCGCCGCCGAACGGCCGGGCGAGCCGATCGCCCTGCTCGGCTGGTCCATGGGCGGGGTGATCGGCTACGAGATGGCCCGGCGGTGCGGCACGCCGCTGCTGATCACCGTGGACACCCCGGTGCCCATGCCCGAGCCGATGCCGACCCCGGAATCGCTGCTGCACCGGTTCGCCGTGGACCTGACCGGCGCCGATCCGTTCGCCGAGCAACGCGAACTGGACGAGGCGCTGGCGGGCTCGGCGATCGACGAGGACTCGATCGAGGACGCGCTCGCCGGGCTCACCGCGGCGGGCGTGATCTCGGCCGAACTGGACCTCGGGACGCTGACCCGGCGGTACGCCGTGCACCGCGCCAACACCATCGCGCTGCACAGCTACCAGCCGGTGGGCGGGCACCCCGGCCCGATGGTCACCGTCAAGGGCACGGCCTCACCCCCGGACGGGATGGACTGGTCGGGCCTGTGCGCCGAGGTCACCGCGGAAACCGTGCCGGGCGACCACTACACGATGTGGCAGGGCGACGGCCTCACCGCACTCGCCGCCGCCGTCAACCGCGCCCTGCTCCGAACCTGACCGCGCCCACCCGGCCCCGGCCACGGCCCCGGCCAATGCTAGGAGTGGGGCATTACTTGCGTTGATTGCAAGTAATGCCCCACTCATAGCATTGAACTGCGTTCAGCTGGGGGCGCGCGAGCGTAGGATTTCGGCGACTCCGGCGACGGTGGGCCGGGTCAGGACCTCGCGCACCGAAAGCTCGGTCCCGAACCGGCGGCGCAGGCGGCTCACCACCTGCGTCGCCGCGAGGGAACCGCCGCCGAGCGCGGCGAACCGGTCGTGCGCGGCGGGTGGCCCGGCCAGGCCGAGCACCTGCGTCCACACCTCCGCCACCGCCTCGGCGAACTCGTCCACTGCGTCCACTGTGTCCACTTCGGACACCTCTGGCTCCGGTACCTGGTCCGCCATCGCGGCGAGCCAGGTGCGGTCGACCTTCCCGTTGGCGTTCAACGGGATCCGCTCGATCAGCCGGAACTCGCCCGGGATGGACGAGCGGTGCAGCGTCGACCGCAGCCGGACGGGCAGTTCGGCGAGCAGCGTGCCCGGGTCGCCGTCCGGCACGACGAACGCGACCAGCGCGACCGCCCGGCCGGAGGCGTCCCGCCGCGGGGCGACCACCGCCTCGCGTACCCGGTCGTCCGCCTCGATCGCGGTCTGGATCTCCCCCGGTTCGATGCGCACCCCCTCGAGCTTGATCTGCTGGTCCAGGCGGCCGAGCAGCTCGATCGTGCCGTCGGCCCGCAGCCGGGCCGCGTCCCCGGTCCGGTACATCCTGGCGCCCGGCCGGAACGGGTCCGCCGGGAAGCGCTCCGCCGTCAGCCGCGGCCGCCGGTCATACCCCTGCCCCACGCCGACCCCGCCCAGCACGAGTTCCCCTGGCAGGTCGAGCGCGGCCTCCCGCCCGTACCGGTCGAGCACGCGCGCGGTCTGGTTGGTCAGCGGCCTGCCGTACGGGATCGCGCGGGCGAACCGCTCCCCCGGCGCGACGCGGTGGATCACGCTGTCCACCGACACCTCGGTGGCGCCACCGAGGCTGTAGAACTCGGCACCGGGAAACGCGCGGTGCACCCGCGACGGCTGATCGACCGGGATCCAGTCACCACCGGCGAGCACCAGCCGCACACTGTCCACTCGGGACGGAAGCAGGTTCAGCACCAGGCTCAGCGCCGAAGGCACCGAATGCCAGAGCGTGACGCGCTCGTCGACGAGCAGCCGCGCCCAGTGGTCCACGTCCTGCTCCCGGCCGCGGTCCGGCAGGACCGCCGTCGCCCCGGCCGCGAGCGTGCCGAACAGGTCGTACACCGACATGTCGAAGCTCGGCGAGCTGACCACGAGCATCCGGTCTCCGGGGCCGAGCCCGAACCGCTGGTTCAGGTCGGTGATCATGTTCGCCCGGCCGGCGTGGTCGAGCAGCGCGCCCTTGGGTTCGCCGGTGGAGCCCGAGGTGAAGATCAGGTAGGCCAGGTCGCTCCCGGTGCCCCGGCGCGTCGGGCGGTCCCGGCTGGTCACGCCGGACGGCACCGGCACCCAGGAATCGGTGAGGGAAGTGGCGATCTCGGCGTACTCGGGATCGGCCAGGAGGCTGGTGAGGTGGCCGAGCCGGAACAGGGTGCGCAGCCGCTGGTCCGGCAGCTTCGGGTCGAGCGGCACGTAGGCCGCGCCCGCTTTCAGCACGGCCAGCGCGCACACCACGAACTCGACGCTGAGCGTGGCCAGGATCCCGATCCGCGTGCCGGTGAGCCGCGCCGCGAGCCCGTTGGCGCGTGCTTCCAGCTCCCCGAAGCGCAGCCGGGTATCCCCCTGTACCAAGGCGAGCGCGTCCGGATCACGGTCGGCCGCAGCCTCGAACAACTCGTGCAGGCAGGGTGGGTGCGTCAGGTCGCGGGTGGTGTCGTTGAGCCGGGCGGCGACCTGCTTCTCCGCCGCCGTGCGGTGGTCCACCGCCGCGACTTCCCTGTCCGGCATGGAGATCGCGGCTCGCAGGAAGGCGAGGTAGTGCGCGGCGATCCGGTCCAGGGCCGCGGGATCGCGCGGGCGCGCGGCACATTCGACGGTCAGCTCGTCGGCGAAGACGAACGTCAGCGCCAGATCCGCCGGTTCGGGATCGAGCACCACCCGGAATCCGGCCCGCGCACCGGCGACCGGCGCGGCCATCGCGACGAAATCGCCGACGACCGTGCCGTCGAGGCGCAGCGTGTGCTCGGTGTCCGTGCGGACGGTGACCTCGCGCGGGCCCGCGTAGGCCATGGCCTGGGCGAGCAACGCGCCGAGCAGCACGGCTCCGGAAGCCAGTGGCAACGCGTGGCCGCCGCTGACCGAGGGCGTCGAGTCCTCGCACACCAACGGGAAGTGCGGGTGGGTGCGTTCCATCAGGACCAGCCTCCCGGCAGCGGGTACGCGGCCATCACCCCGGCGATCTCGGCCCGGACCCGCGGCACCGCCGCCGGATCCGCCAGCACGTCGACGATCCCGGTGCAGCAGCGGTCGAAGTCGGCGGTGGTCAGCCCGCGGAAGGCGGCGATGTTCGTGCCCAGCCGCAGCCCGGCCGCCACGCGGGACGGGGTGGTGTCGCCGGGGACCCGGTTGCGGTTGGTCAGGACGCCCGCCGCCTCCAGCGCGCGTTCCGCGTCCCGGCCGGTGAGCCCGCGCGGGCGCAGGTCCACCAGCACCATGTGGCTGTCGGTCCCGCCGGAGACCAGGTCGAAGTCGCGTTCGAGGCGCCGCGCGAGCAGGTCGGCGAGTTCGCGGACCCGGCGCATCACCCTGGCGAACTCGGGTTTCGCCACCCAGTCGAGCACGCAGGCCTTGCCCGCGATCGCCCCGAAGTCCGGTGAGCCCTGGAAGTACGGGAACACCGCGCGGTCCAGGAGCTTCGCCAGGGTCTCGGTGCGCCCCGGCGGCGGGGACACCGCGTCCGGGCCGGACAGGATCAGCCCGCCCTTGGGGCCGTACAACTGCTTGTGCGTGCAGAGGGTGGTGACGTGGGCGTGCGGCACCGGGCTCGGCTGCAGCCCGGCCGCCACCAGCCCGGCGGTGTGCGAGATGTCGGCCACCAGCACGCAGCCGTGGCGGTCGGCGACCCGGCGGAACCCGGCGAAGTCGATCGCGCGCGGGTAGGCGCTGCCACCGCAGATGATCACCTTCGGCCGGTGCTCGCCGGCCAGCCGGTCCACCTCGGCCAGGTCGATCCGCCCGTCCGCGCGCACGCCGTAGTACACGCCGCGGAAGAACCGGCTGGTCACCGACGGCTTGCTGACGTGGGTCAGGTGCCCGCCGCTGGCCAGGTCCATGCTCAGCACCACGTCGCCCGGGTCGAGCAGCGCGGTCAGCACGGCGAGGTTCGCCGTGCTCGCCGCGTGGGACTGCACGTTGGCGTAGGTGGCCCCGAACACCGAGCACGCCAGGTCCACGGCCATCCGCTCGACCACGTCGGCGCCCGCCGAGCCGGAGTGGTAGCGATCGCCCGGGTAGCCCTCGGTGGTGACGTTGGCGAACACCGACTGGGTCGCGGCCGCCACCTCCGGGTGCACGATGCTGCGGGCCGCGATCAGGCACAGCGTCTCCCGCTGGTATTCGTATTCGGCCCGGATCGTCCCGGCCAGTCCGTGCGGGCGGATCCGCCCGGACGGCACCGTGAACGGCAAGGCCGTCGAGTCGATGGTCATTCCGCCCCCACATTTCCTTACGAATGGCCGTGGATCGACCAGGAATGGTGATGTCTCATTCTTACGAACCTGAATACGGTAACCCAGGAAAGCCGATCCGCGCCCCGGCTGCCGTTCGCCGGAAAAGCGGCAAGCTAAACACCCGGAGTGGCCGGAAGGTAACGCCGCGGCACCCGGTTCCCGATTCCGGTGAGTATTTCGTGGGGATTGGTGCGCGCCCACCGTGCCCATTCGGCCACCGTCGGTTCCGACTGCTCACCGGGGCCGAAAAGGACCACCTCGTCCCCGATGCGCACGGGCGCGTCCCCGGCGTCGGCGACGAACTGGTCCATCGCCACCCGCCCGGCCACCCGGCACCGCCGCCCGCCGAGCAGCACCTCGGCGCGTTCGCCTGCCAGGCGCGGGACCCCGTCGGCGAAGCCCAGCGGGACCAGCGCCAGGGTGGTGTCCCGACTGGTCACGTACTCGTGGTCGTAGGACACGCCGGTGCCGCCCGGCACCCGCCGGACCATGTTCGCCCTGGTCCGCAGCGTCATCGCCGGGCGCAGCCCGGATTCGTGCCCGGCCAGCGGTTCCACCCCGTACAGCGCGATCCCGGCCCGCGCCAGGTCGAGGTGGGTGGCGGGCGCGGTCAGCACGGCCGCCGAGTTGGCCAGGTGCCGCACCCGCGGGTCGAGCCCGCGCGCGGCGGCCAGCGCGCAGGCCTCCTCGAAGCGGCTCGACTGCACGCCCACGGACGGGTCGCCGGGGTGGTTCCCGCTGATCAGGTGCGACCACAGGCCGCGGACCCGCACCAGGCCGGCGCGTTCGAGCCGCCGCGCGGCGGTGACCAGCCCTGGCCACAGCTCCGGCGGTGACCCGTTGCGCGACAGGCCGGTATCCACCTTGAGGTGCACATACGCGCATTTCCCGGCCCGGTCGGCGCTCGCGGCGATGCCGTCGAGGTGCTCGACCGACGAGACCGACAGGTCGATGTCACCACCGATGGCCGGGGCGAAGTCCTCGTCCGGCAGGTGGAGCCAGCTCAGCACCGGCGCGGTGATCCCGGCGGCCCGCAGGTGCAGCGCCTCGGCGAGCGAGGTGACGCCCAGCCAGGTCGCGCCGTGCGCGAGCGCGGTGGTGGCGACCGGGAGCACGCCGTGCCCGAAGCCGTCCGCCTTGACCACCGCCATGAGCTCACCGGAACAGCGTGACCGCAGCAATTCGGTATTGTGCGCGATCGCGCCGAGATCGATCACGGCCATCCCGAGCGATTCGGTGGCCGTCGCCGCGCCGGGCGCATCAGTCCACCGGTAATCCTCCCGGACAATACTCATGCTGCCCCCTCGGCATAGGCTTCGCCCTTACTCGGGGGCCACACTTTACCCTTTTTCCCCGGGTGCGCCATGCCATTGCGCGAACGGCGTGGAAATCACCGTTTCTCATTTCACTCAGCGAAAGGACGCGCATTCGGGCGCCGGGTTGGAAATTGCCCGACCGGGGACCGGCGTACGAGGCGCCACGAGCGGGAGCCGAGCCGGGCACCAGTCACCCCGGATACGGTTTTCCTCGCCGGCTCGGTGCGGGAGCCTCCCCACATGGACCCGACGGGTTCCCGCCGAGCCGGCTCTGAAAAGTCCACTCCGGACTGATCAGAGGTGGGCGGCGGTGCTCCCGCCGACCTCCAGCGCGGGCAGGCCGAGCTTGCGGTGGTCCCACGAGCGGATCCGCTCGGCGTCGAACCGCACGGCCACGCGCTTGGCGAGCATGAACTCGACCATCGGCCGGACCTCTTCGCTGTAGGGCCCGTTGTACCGCTCCCACACGCCGACCCCGACCGCCCACAGCGCGTCCGGGTCGTCGACGATCGTCGCGTGGCCCTGGATGGCCACCCCGCGCAGGGCGTCGTAGGTGTGGCCCGTCTCGATCATCACCGTGGCCCGGCCGTCCCGGCGCAGGTTGACCGCCTTCTGCGACTTGGCCTTCGTCTCGAACCACAGCACCCCGTCGAGCACGGCGTACCACATCGCCACCAGGTGCGGCTGGCCCGACGAGCCGACCGTCGCCAGCGTGGCCACGCGCTGCTCGTCCAGGAACCGCGCGATCTCCCCGGCGGACATGACGATCTGGCGGCGCTGGTTCTCGCCCATGCGGCACCTTTCCGATGAGACGGAGTACATAATGAGACTGTGTCTCACAGTGAACCCGACGGTCTCGCCGCCCGCAAGAGGCGGGCGACCAGCACCCGCATCGCCGCGTCGGCGGCCCGGCTCGCCGGGCGGCACGGGGTCGCGAGCACCACGGTGGAGCAGATCGCGGCCGACGCCGAGGTCGCCCGTGCCACCTTCTTCCGGTACTACAGCACGAAAGAGAGCGCCATCGCGGAAGGCGTCACGGGCCCGTGGCTGGTGCTGGTCACCGAGGCGCTGGCGCGCCGGCCGGAGCACCTGTCCGCGAAAGCGGCGCTGGTCGCGGCGTTCGACGAGCTCGCAGGGCACTTCTCCGACCACCGTGACGAGATCTGGGAACTCGCCCGCCTCACCCGCTCATCACCGGCACTGCACGCCTGGACCACGCAGACCTACCAGCGCTACGAGGACGCCATCGCCCGGCTGCTGGCACCCCGCTTCCCCGCGTCAGCCGAGCCCGACCCGCGGCCGCGCCTGCTCGCGGTCCTCGCCATGGGCGCGGTCCGCATCTGCCTGGACGACTGGGTCGCCACCGGCGGCTCACTGCCCGCGCTGCTCTCCCGCGCCTTCGCCTCGATCACCGTCGAACCGGGGTAAGGCCCCGGATCGACGGTGATCCGGGGCCTGTCCGATCACCGGCTCAGCGCGGCGAACATGCCGGGCTCGTAGGCACCCGCCGGGTTGCGCACGATCACGTTCATCCGGTTGGCCGCGTTGATCATCGCCACCAGGCACACCAGCGCGGCCACCTGGTCGTCGTCGAAGTGCTCGCGCACCCGGGCCCACGTCTCGTCGGACACGCCCCGGCCGGTGTCGGCGAGCCGGGTGCCCTCCTCGGCGAAGGCCAGCACGGCCCGCTCTGCTTCGGTGAACACCGTCGCCTCGCGCCAGGCCGCGATCAGGGCGAGCCGGACCGCGCTCTCCCCCGCCGCCGCGGCGTCCTTGGTGTGCATGTCGAGGCAGAACCCGCAGCCGTTGAGCTGGCTGGCCCTGATCTTGAGAAGTTCCTGCGTGGTCGCGGGCAGCGCCGAGTGCTCGAGCACCAGCGCGGCGCCGATGAAGCGCTTGCTGAACTTGGCGGCGACCTCGTTGGCCATCAGGTCGAATCGGGCTTCCATGGTGTCTCAGTGTCTCCTCGTTCGTCGTGGCAGGGGGTACGGACACCAGATGCCGGTCACCCCGGATCCTGTGACAGCGGGAGACGGTGGTCACACCGGTGTCACAGATCGGGCGGACCCGGCGTCTGGTGGGCGGACCGGACGAAGGAAAGGACGGGAGCCAGCATGCGGGGCACCGAAGGCAGCGAGAGCACGGACGCGTTCGTCACCCATCGCAACCTGTTGTTCACCGTGGCCTACGAGATGCTGGGCTCGGCCGCCGACGCCGAGGACGTGCTGCAGGAGACCTGGCTGCGGTGGGTGGACGTGGACCTCACCGAGGTGCGGGACCAGCGCGCGTACCTGGTCAAGATCGCCACCCGCCAGGCGCTGACCCGGTTGCGCACGCTCGGGCGCCGCAAGGAGTCCTACGTCGGCTCGTGGTTGCCCGAGCCGCTGCTCACCGCGCCCGACGTGGCCGACGACGTGGAACTGGCCGACAGCGTCTCGATGGCCATGCTGCTGGTGCTGGAAACGCTCACCCCGACGCAGCGGGCGGTGTTCGTGCTGCGCGAGGTGTTCGACCTGCCTTACGACGAGATCGCCGAAGCCGTCGGGAAAACCGAGTCCGCGGTTCGTCAGATCGCCCACCGGGCGCGGGCGCACGTCGCGGAGCGCCGCCCGCGCGGAGTCGTCACCCCGGCGCAGACCCGCTCCGTGCTCGAGGCGTTCCAGCGGGCCGTCCAGACCGGCGATCTGCAGGGCCTGCTCGACATCCTTTCCCCGGACGTCGTCCTGCTCGGCGACGGCGGCGGCGTGAAGCAGGCCGTGCTCCGGCCCATCCACGGCGCGGACAAGGTCGCCCGGGTGCTGACCGCCGGGCTCGGCCGGGTCGGCGACGCGGGCTCGATGCACCCGGCTCAGGTCAACGGGCACCCGGCGCTGGTCTTCCAGCTCCACGGCGAACTCGACTCCGTGCTGGCGGTCCGGTTCGACGAGGGCCGGATCACCGGTCTCTACGCGGTGCGCAATCCCGAGAAGCTGTCCCACATGGACCGGGAGACCAGCCTGCGCCGCTGATCAGGCATCTCAGTCGCCGAGCAGCCGCCACGCGGTGAGCGCGAGCCGGACCCGGACCAGCCCGGCGGGTTCGGTGAGGTCGAAGCCGAGTGCCTTGCCGAGCTGGTCGAGCCGCCGGGCGATGCTGCTGTGGTGCAGGTGGAGCCGGTCCGCGGCCCGGCGCAGGGAACCGGTGGCGCAGTAGGCGTCCAGTGTCGCCAGCTCGTCCGGCTGACCGGCCAGGCAGGCGATCGCGGCCACGTCGGCGTTGGCCCGGACGACTTCGGGTGGAACCTGCGCCAGCAGCGCCAGTGCCCCCAGTCCGGCGTACCGGACGACCGGTTCCCGTGCCGTGGTGAAGCGCAGGGCCGTGCGTGCTTCCCGCCAGGAACATTCGGGGCTGCCCGCGGCGCCGACACCCGCGTGCACGCCCGCCGGGAACCGTGCCATGTCCACTGTGGACGCCAGGATCACGCCCACCCCGGCCAGCGGCGCCGCTTTCACCGGCCGTCCCGGGCAGATCGCCCCGGCGACCCGGTCCAGCGGCAGTTCCGAACGCACCGCGGCGACCCGGACCGGCACGTCGGCGCCGAAACCCAGCAACCGCAACGCCCGCGCCCGGCCCGCCTCGTCGGTGTCGCCGCCGATGACGAGCTCGATCAACGCGGGGTCGGCCATCGTGGTGCGGGCCGGGCCGTAGCGCTCGACCACGCCCGCGACGGCGATGGCGAGCCGGGCCAGCACCAGGTCGTCGAGCGGCACGGGCTCGCCCGGCCGTTCCAGCCACGCCAGCCCGATCTCCTCCTCGTCGAGGACGATCGGCAGCTGGACCGAAGCGTCCCCGCCCGCATCGGCGGTCCGGCGGCCGTCGGGCCCGACCCGGATCACCCGGCCCGTGCCGTGGAGCCGGACCCCGGCCACGCATTCGGCCAGCCCGGCCGAAGCCCGCACGAGGGCGGGCAGATCGACCCGGCGGCGCATCAGCGTGTCGTAGAACATCACGACCCGCAGCGCGCCCCCGGCTTCCGCGTCCAGGTGCGACAGCCGTTCGGCGAGTGCCTCCATATCCGGAGGGTAAGCGACGATCGGCGCGTGAACCAGGCCGGATGCGCGACGCGCGGCGGATGATCCCGGCGGCGCCGACCGGCAGGATCGTCGGCATGGATCCCGAACTCGAAGCGTTCCTCCCGCTCTTCCCCAAGGCCGACCTGGCCGATCCGGTCACCGCGCGTGAGCACTTCGCCAAGCTGGCCACCTCGGTGCCGGCTCCCGACACCACCGGTATGGCGGTCGAGGACCGGACGGTGCCCGCCGACCCGGCCGTGCCGGTGCGGATCTACCGCCCGCACGAGGCCCACGGCGCGCTCATCTGGCTGCACGGCGGCGGGTTCGTCATGGGTGACGTGGAAACCGAGCACCCGTGGGCCTCCCGCATCGCGAACAACTCCGGTGCCGTGGTGATCTCCGTGGGCTACCGCCTGGCCCCGGAGAACCCCTTCCCGGCCGCGCTCGACGACGCCTACGCCGTGCTCACCTGGGCGTACGAGAACGCGGGCGAACTCGGCATCGACCCGGAGCTGATCGCGGTCGGCGGGCACAGCGCCGGTGGCGGGCTCGCGGCCGCGACGGCGTTGCGGGCGCGTGATGAGCAGGGGCCGCCGATCCGCTTCCAGCTGCTCAACCAGCCCGGGCTCGACAACTCGCAGCAGTCGTGGTCCGCGCGGAACTTCACCGCCACGCCCTGGATGAACCGCGACAAGGTGACCGACGCCTGGCGGCACTACCTCGGCTCCCGGCCCGTCACGCCGTACGCGGCCCCGGCGTGCGCCGAAGACCTCACCGGCCTGCCGCCCGCCTACATCGCCACCGCGGAGCTGTGCCCGAACCGCGACGAGGACATCGCCTACGCGCAGCGCCTGCTGCAGGCCGGGGTCTCGGTCGAACTGCACCAGTGGGCGGGCACCTTCCACGGGTCGCAGGCGATCCTGTCGGCCGAGGTGTCGCAGCGGCAGAACGCCGAACTCGGCGCCGTGCTGCAGCGCGCGCTGGCCGGCTGATGGCCGCCGTGACCGGGCTCCTGCGCCCGTTCCGCCGGGATTTCGCGGCCGTGGCTGGCTTCCAGGTCATCGGCGCCGTCGCGGGGTTGGCGCCGCTGCTGGCGGTCGCCGAACTGGGCCGGGTGCTGCTCTCCCCCGGTCCGGTCGAGTCCGGTCCGGTGTCCGCCGCCGTGGTGTTCGGCGCGGTGGGGTTGTTCGTCCGGCTGGTGTGCACCGCCGCTTCGGCCGGGATCGGGCACCTGCTGGACGGCCGGGTGCAACTGGTCTTCCGGCGGCGGCTGGCCGAGCGGCTGGGGCGCGTGCCCATCGGCTGGTTCTCCCGGCGGCGGACCGGTGAACTGGCGAAGGTCGTGGGCGAGGACGTCGGTGCCGTGCACCCGTTCATCGCGCACGCCCCCGGTGAACTGGTCGCCGCGTTCGTGGTGCCGCTGGTCTCGCTGGTGTACCTGTTCGCGGTCGACTGGCGGCTCACGCTCATCACGCTGATCCCGGTGGTGCTGGCGGTGGCGCTGGTGCCGCTGATGATGACGCCGTCCCGGCTGCGCGAGCAGGCGGAGTTCGACGAGGGCATGGGCCGGATCTCGGATTCGGTGGTCGAGTTCGTGCAGGGCATCTCGGAGGTCAAGGCGTTCGGCGGGGGTGAGCGCGCGCACCGGAAGTTCCGCACCGCCGTGGACGGGTTCGTCGCCACCTTCAACCGGTGGGTGCACGGGATGGCCGGGCCCGCCGCCGGTATGCAGCTGGCCCTGTCCCCGCCGTTCGTGGTGCTGGTGGTGCTGGCCGGGGGCACGGTGCTGATCACCTCCGGCGGCCTGGCCCCGGCGGACCTGCTGCCGTTCCTGTTGCTGGGCCTGGGACTCACCGCGCCGGTGGCCGCGCTCGGCCACGGTTTCGACGAACTTCAGGCTGCCCGGCGCGCGGTCGGCCGGATCCGGGACGTGCTCGAAGTGGAGTCGCTGCCGGAGCCGGAAAACCCGGCCGTGCCACGGGGGCACCGCGTCGAACTGCGGGACGTCCGGTTCGGCTACGAGGACGGGCACGAGGTGCTGCGCGGGATCGACCTGGTGCTGGAGCCGGGCACGACCACCGCGATCACCGGGCCCTCGGGCAGCGGGAAGTCCACTTTGGTCCAGCTGCTGCCGCGGTTCTTCGACCCGGACCACGGTTCGGTCTCCCTCGGCGGGGTCGACCTCCGCCAGCTTCCCAGCGAGCAGCTCTACCGGCTGGTCTCGTTCGTCTTCCAGGACGTCCGCCTGCTGCGCGCCTCCGTCGCGGAGAACATCGCGTTGGCGGTACCGGAGGCCGAGCCGGACGACGTGGTCCGCGCGGCCCGGCTGGCGAACATCCACGAGCGGATCCTCGAACTGCCACGCGGGTACGAGACCGTGCTCGGGGAGGAAGCCGAGCTGTCCGGTGGTGAGGCGCAGCGGATCGCCATCGCCCGCGCCCTGCTCGCCGACACACCCGTGCTGGTGCTCGACGAGGCGACCGCCTTCGCCGACCCGCGGACCGAACTGGCCGTACGCCAAGCATTGTCCACAGCGGACGGTCAGCGGACCGTGCTGGTCATCGCGCACCGGCTGGAGACGGTGGCCGGCGCGGACACCGTGGTGCTGCTGGAGAACGGGTCGATCGCCGAACGCGGCAGCCCGGCCGAACTGCTGGCGCGCGGCGGGCAGTTCGCCGCGTTCTGGCGATCCCACCAAGGAGAAGAACTCGGATGATCCGACTGCTGCTGCGGGTGCTGGGCCACGAGTACGCCAAGCCGGTGCGCCGCACCGTCGCGCTGATGACCACCACCGCGATCGCCGAAGGCCTGGCCTGCGCGCTGCTCGTCCCGGTGCTGCGGGCGCTCTTCGGCGGCGATCCCGCGGCCGCGTGGCCGTGGCTGATCGCGTTCGGCGGCGCGGTCGCGGCCTACGCGGTGCTGCGCTTCCGCAGTGACCTCGCCGGTTTCCGCTCCGGGACCACGCTGCTGCGGGGCATGTACCACCGCCTCGGCGACCACCTGGCCCGGCTGCCCATCGGCTGGTACGACGCCAAGCGCGTCGGCGAGGTGTCGGTGACGGCCGGTCCCGGGGTGCTGCAGGCGATGGGGGTGATCGCGCATCTGTTGTCCCCGTTCATCTCGGCTTGCGTGACCCCGCTGACGATCGTCGCCGTGATGCTCGCCGCCGACTGGCGGCTCGGGCTGGCCGCACTGGCCGCCGTGCCGATCGTGGCGGTGATCCAGGTCTGGACGGGACGTTCGATGGCCGCCGCCGACGCCGAAAGCGCCGCACGCGGGCACGAAGCCACCGGGCGGGTCATCGAATTCCTTCAGGCGCAACCGGTGCTGCGGGCCGGTGGCCGGACCACCGAACGGTTCCGGCTGCTCGACGACTCGCTGCGGGAGGTGCAGCGCGCGGGCCGCCGCTCCACGCTGGCCGCGCTGCCGGGCGTGGTGGGCTTGACGCTGGCGGTGCAGATGGCGTTCACCGGGCTGCTGGTGCTCGGTGCCCTGCTCGCGCTCGGCGGGGACATCGGCGCGGCGGAGGTGCTGGCGATCCTGGTGCTGGCGGCGCGCTGCGCGGATCCACTGCTGTCGTTGTCGGACATCGGCGGCAAACTGCGGGGTGCGCGGGCCGAACTGGGCAGGCTCGACGAGGTGCTGCGCACCGAACCGCTGCCGGAGCCACACACGCCGCTCCAGCCTCGGGGTCACGCGCTGGAGTTCGATTCGGTGGTCTTCCGGCACGGCGACCGGACGGTGGCCGACGGGCTGTCGCTGTCCGTCCCGGAAGGACAGCGGCTCGCGGTGGTCGGGCCGTCGGGCGGGGGCAAGAGCACCCTGCTGCAGTTGCTCGCGCGGTTCTACGACGTGGACTCGGGCGCGGTGCGCGTGGGCGGGGTCGACGTGCGCTCGATCAGCACGGAGGCGTTGATGGCGCGGATCGCCATCGTCTTCCAGCGGGTCTACCTGTTCGACGGCACGATCGAGGAGAACGTGCGCCTCGGCCGTCCCCACGCGACCGAAGCCGAGGTGCGCGAAGCCGCGACGGCGGCACGGCTGGACGAGGTGATCGAGCGGCTGCCCGGCGGCTGGTCGGCGAAGGTCGGCGAGGGCGGCGCGCTGCTGTCCGGTGGTGAACGCCAGCGGGTCTCGATCGCGCGGGCACTGCTGAAGGACGCGCCGATCGTGCTGCTCGACGAAGTCACCTCCGCGCTGGACCCGGCGAACGAAATGGCCGTCCACGAAGGGATCGAGCGCCTGATGGCGGGGCGGACCGTGGTGCTGGTGGCCCACCGGCTGCGGACCGTCCGGCGGGCCGACCGGGTCGTCTTCCTCGATCGCGGCCGGATCGTGGAAGCAGGCACGCACGAGGACCTGCTCCACGCCGGCGGCCGCTACGCCGATTTCTGGGAACTCACCACGGCGGCACCGTGAACCGCGCTCAGGCCACGGTGACCACCAGCTTCCCCCGGATACCGCCCGCTTCGAAGGCCCGGTGCGCTTCGGCGATCTCGGCCAGCGGGTAGGTCCGGTCCACCACCGGTTCGATGTCCCCCGCCTCGGTCAGCCGCGTCAGGTCCGCGAGCAGGTCGTGGCGGGGGTTGCCGCTGAAGGCGTGCACGCGGCGGTCGAAGACGGCGGCGGCCAGCAGGGCACCCACCGAACGCAGGAGGCGGGCGCTGTCGAAGGTGATCGCCACCATCCGGCCCGTGGGTGAGAGCAGCCGCCGGAAGTCGGCGAACCGCGTGCCCACGGTGTCCAGGACGACGTCGAACCGGCCGAGGTCCTCCGGGGCGGTGGTGGAGTAATCCAGTGCCTCGTCCGCGCCGAGTTCGCGCACGAAATCCAGGTGCTTCGCCCCGGCCAGTGCCGTGACGTGGGCGCCGTAGGCACGGCCCAGCTGCACCGCGATACTGCCGACCCCACCCGCGCCGCCCCGGACCAGCAGCCGTTCACCGCTGCCGAGCCGGGCTTTGTCACGCAGTGCCGTGAGCGCGGTCGTACCGGCGGCGGGAAGCGCGGCCGCTCGCACCAGGTCCAGTCCGGCGGGGGCGAGGGCCGGGCGGTCGGCCGACACGGCCACGTATTCGGCCGCGGTGCCGAAAGTCCGGCCCAGGACACCCCACACCCGGTCCCCGATCGTGAATCGCGAAACACCGTTCCCCAGCGCGGCCACCTCACCGGCGAAGTCGACCCCGGTCCGCTTCGGGAATCCCCGGCCGGCCACCGCTCGCAGTTTTCCCGCCCGGACGGTGGGTTCGCCACCGTTCACACTGGTGGCGTGGACGCGGACCAGCACTTCACCCGCCCGGGGAACGGGGGCGGGCACAGTTCCTTCGTAGAGCACTCCGGGACCGCCGTACCGGTCGTACAACGCTGCGCGCATTCTGCTTTCCTCTCTCGGACCGTCGTCGCTGCCCAAGCCAACGCGCTAACCGGACGCAGGTTTCCGCATGGCCCTAAGGTGAGAGACATGCGTGCCGATTCCTCTCACAAAGCACCCGCCGCGCCCCCGTTGCGCGCGGACGCGCGGCACAACCGCACCCGCATCCTGGCCGCGGCTCGGGAGGTCTTCGCCGATCGCGGGCTGGACGCGCCGATGGCCGCGATCGCCCGCCGGGCCGGGGTCGGCGTGGCCACCCTGTACCGCCGGTTCCCCACCAGGGAGGCGCTGATCACCGAGGTGTTCACCGACCAGCTGGTCGGCTGTGTGTCCGTTGTGGACGAAGCGCTGGCGGACCCGGATCCGTGGCGCGGGTTCCGCACCGCGGTGGAGACGGTGTGCCGCATGCAGATCGCCGACCGCGGGTTCACCGGCGCGTTCCTGACCGCCTTCCCCGGCGCGGTGGACTTCGAGCGGGTCCGCGGGGACGCCGAACGGGGGCTGGGCGAGCTGATCCGCCGCGCGCAGGCGACCGGGAAGCTGCGTCCCGAGTTCACCACCACCGATCTCGTGCTGCTGGTCATGGCCAACAGCGGGGTGGCAGCCGAGCTGGCGGGCCAGCCCACCGCCGTGGTCGCCGCGGCCTCCGGGCGGCTGGTGGCCTCGATGCTCGCCGCCTGGCAGACCGCGCCGCTCGATCCCCTGCCCCCGGCACCCCCGTTGACCCTCCACCACATCTAGGCCTACCCCGGCCCGGAAAAACCCCGCCCCCGGCCCGCCGGAGGGTATCCGCAGTGGCCGGCGCTTCCTCCTGTGTGAGCTGGGATGCTGGTGATCCACCCGGCGGAAGAGGGGGCAGGTGCGTGTTCGACTACGACGCCGAACTGCGGCGGTACCAGCGGCGGCTGAGCGCGGCGCTGGACATCGGGGCCGAGGACAGGGTGCTCGACATCGGCTGTGGTGGCGGGCAGACCACCCGGGCGGCCGCCGGGCTGGCGAGCGCGGGCAGCGCGCTCGGCGTCGACACCTCACCGGCGATGGTGGCGCACGCGCGCCGGCTCGCCGCGGCGGAGCGGCTCGGCAACGTGCGCTTCGAGCAGGCGGACGCGCAGGTCCACCCGTTCCCCGCGGGTGGGTTCACCCTCGGGATGAGCCGGTTCGGCACGATGTTCTTCACCGATCCGGTCCGGGCGTTCACCAACATCGGGCGCGCGCTGCGGCCGGGGGCGCGGCTGGTCCAGCTGGTCTGGCAGGCCGGTGACCGGCAGGAATGGGTGGCCGAGGTCCACCGGGCACTCGGCAGCGAGCCCCCGGCGAACGACGCGGGCGCCTTCTCGCTGGGTGATCCGGCCGAGGTGGAGGCCGTGCTGACCGCGGCCGGGTTCACCGACGTGCGCCTCACCGGCCTCGACGAGCCCGTTTTCTACGGCGCGGACCCCGAGGCCGCCGTCGAAGCCGTGCTTATGCTGCGCATGGCGGCTGATCCGCTGCGCCACCTCGACCCCGCCGAGGCCGCACGCGTCCGCGACCGGCTGCGCTCCACCATGGCCGCTCATCTGCGGGCCGACGGCGTCTGGTTCGACTCGCGGGCCTGGCTGGTCACGGCCCGGCGAACGGCCGATTCCTGAACAAAGACCTACCCAGAGTGTGCCGGGCACACTTTTCCCCTCGCGCGGACGGCCCTTTACCCGGCGGCCCGAACCTGCTTCGTGAACACCATTAACCTACCGGCCGCGGCGCTTATTGCGTACGCTTCGCCGTGCTCGACAAATTGATTGGTGCGGGTAGAAATGACGGCAAATGCACGGGGGTAGGCCTAGCACCACCATCGTCGGTGGTACTACTACCACCTATTCATCCCAAACCGGACCCATTCCAGGATATGACCGGACCGGCGGTGTCAAGCAGTGGGACATTTCTGGCCTACCCGCAGGTAAGTGCCCCATTTGGTCCAAATGGAGGTACCTCGCATTTATTTCCCCTGCCACCATCTTGACTAATTTTCAAGCAGGCGCCGGACCGGCGGGAGTCCGGGCGCCCTCGCTGACGATGGGGGAATAACTGGAATGGAAATCGATCTGCTCGGCTCGCTGTCATTGACCCACGGCGGGCGAAGATACGGGGTCGGCTCTCGCAAGGTCCGCACCGTGCTGGCCCTGCTGGCGCTTTCCCCGGGAAAAGCACTGTCCCTGGAGCAGCTGTCCGACGAGCTCTGGGGTGAGACCTCCATCGCCAACTCGCGCAACGCGTTGCAGGCCAACATCGCCCGCCTGCGCAAACTGCTCGAATCGGTCACCGGGCAGCCCGGCGAGGAACTGGTCCGCACGGTCAGCGGCGGGTACCTGCTGGACGTGCCGCCGGATTCGGTGGACACCAGCCGCTTCCTGACCCTGTCCCGGCGTGGCGCCGGGCTGGTGGAGACCGTGCCGCAGGAAGCGATCGAGCTGCTCCGCGAATCCCTGCTGCTGTGGCGGGGTGGCGCGCTGCTCGACGTGCTCGACGGCAGCCGGTGCCGCTCGGCCGCCGCGCACCTCGACGAACGACGGCTCACCGTGCAGGAGGACCTGATCGCCGCGCGGCTGGCGGTCGGCGACGAACGCGGCGTGGTGCACGAACTCCGGCAACTGGCCGCCGAGAACCCCGGCCGGGAGCGGCTCAGCGAGTACCTGATGCTCGCGCTGTACCGCACCGGCAGGCAGAGCGAGGCGGTGTCGGTGTTCCACCGCACCCGCGGCTGGCTCGGCACCGAACTCGGCCTGGAACCCGGCCGCACCATGCGGCAGCTCTACCAGGCGATCCTGGTGCAGGACCGGGTGCTCGATTAGGCGCTCCTCCGGTGAGTCCGGTCGATGGGCTTCGTGATCCAGGTGGTTCCTGGCGGTGCGGGCGATTCGGCCTCGTACTGGCCGTACTCGGCCGAACTCGCCCGTGCCGCCAGGGACCGCCTGGGCGCGGAGAGCGCGACTTGACTTGCCGGACAGCGCCTAGCTCGCACCTCACTGCGGCAGGTTGTCGTGGCGGTAGCGGTGCTGCATGCCCCGCGCACGGGCGCGCAGCACCGTGCTCACCACCTGCCGGGTGCGTTCCGGGGTGATCACCTCGTCCACCGACAGCCTGCCCGCCGCCACCTCCGCGCTCATCACCGTCGACCGGTACCGCTCGATCAGCTCGTCGCGGCTCGCCGGGTCGGCGGCGAGTTCCCGGCGGTGGATGACGTCCACCGCGCCTTCGGGGCCCATCACCGCCAGTTCCGCGGTGGGCCAGGCGAACACCGCGTCCGCCCCCAGCGAGCGCGAGTTCATCACGATGTAGGCGCCGCCGAAGGCCTTGCGCAGCACCACGGTCACCCGGGGCACGGTCGCGTTCGCGTAGGCGTGCAGCAGTTTGGCGCCCTTGCGGATCACCCCCGCCGATTCCTGCGCGGTTCCCGGCAGGAATCCGGGGGTGTCCACCAGGGTCAGCATCGGCAGGCCGAAGGCGTCGCACATGCGGACGAACCGGGCGGCCTTCTCGGCCGAGGAGATGTCCAGCGTCCCGGCGCGTGACCGGGGCTGGTTGGCGATCACGCCGATCGCCATACCGTCCAGCCTGGCGAAGCCGATCACCACGTTGCGGGCGAAGTCCGGCTGGAGTTCGAGGAAGCTGCCGCCGTCCACGATCGCCCTGGCGACCCCTCGCACGTCGAAGGTCAGCCGCGGGTTCGACGGCACCTCGGGCATCGGCTCGGGCTCGCGGGACAGCGCCACCGGCGCCGGCTCCCAGCAGGAGGCGGGCAGGTAGCCGAGCACGCGGCGGGCCAGCGCGAACCCCTCCGCCGCGTCCGCGCACTCCAGGTGCACCACGCCGGACCGCCGGGTGTGCACGTCGACCCCGCCGAGTTCCTCCGGGCCGACGTCCTCGTGCGTCACCGCGTGCACCACCCGCGGTCCGGTGAGGAACATCCGCGCGCCCCGGCGCATGATCACCACGTCGGTCAGCGCCGGGGAGTACACCGCGCCACCGGCGCAGGTCCCCAGCACCACGCTGATCTGCGGCACCTTCCCGGACAACGCGACATTGCGCGCGAAGATCTCGCCGTAGCCGTCGAGCGCGCCGACACCTTCCTGGATGCGGGCGCCACCGGAGTCGAGCAGGCCGACCACCGGCACCCGTGAACGGTCGGCGTGGTCGAGCACCCTGGTGATCTTGCGGGCGTGCGTCTCGCCGAGCGAGCCGCCGATCACCGTGGGGTCCTGGGCGAACAACGCGATGTCGCGGCCGTCGATCCGGCCGAGCCCGGTGACCACCCCGTCGCCCGGCGGGCGCTTGGCGGCCATGCCGAAGCCGGTGGCGTGGTGCCGGGCCCGGCTGCCCAGTTCGACGAACGAGCCGGGGTCGGTGAGCGCGAGCACCCGCCCGGTGGCGTCGCGGGAATCCAGCGGCGGCAGCTCCGGGGCGAGGTCCGTGACGTCCTGACTCATGCGCCGAGCGTGCCGGGTGTGGTTGACCGGTTGCTGACAGTTCACCGACGCCGCCGGCCTGTCAGCGCCCGGTCAGGCGCCTGTCACCGGATCCGCATAGCTTCCCTCCTGCGTCACCCTGACCTTTTTCCTTGCCAGTCAACACTTTCCTACCGGGAGCCCTCATGACGACGGCAGTCTCCGCACGTATGGACCAGATCCGGGCGATCGTCTGCGAGCACCTGGAGCTCGAACCCGACCAGCTGACCGAGACCAGCCTGTTCGTCGAGGAGCACGAGGCGGACTCGCTGGCGCTGATGGACGTGCTCGCCGCGCTGGAGCGCACCTTCGGCGTCAGCATCGACCAGGCGCAGTTCTCGCGGATGACCGACCTGCGGAACGTGTACGGGGTCGTCGCCGAATCCGCGCGCTGGTAGGCCCGGATGCCTTCGCAGCCAGCCGATCCCGGCCGCCGGGTGGTGATCACCGGACTCGGGGTGGTCTCCAGCATCGGCACCGGGGTCGCCGAGTTCAGCGCCGCACTGCGGGCCGGGCGCAGCAACGTCCGGCCGATCAGCGTGTTCGACACCACCGGGTTCGAGCACGTGAACGGGTGCGAGGTCACCGATTTCGAGCCGGAGCGGTGGATCCGGCAGATCGACTTCGAGGAGCTCGGGCGGGCCAGCCGGTTCTCCACCGCCGCGGCGAGGCTCGCGCTCACGGACTCCGGGCTGTCGCAGGAGGCGCTGGCCGAGGCCCGCTGCCTGATCTCGGTGGGCAGCACCGACGGCGAGTCCCACGAACTCGACCAGCTGGTGTCGATGGAACTTCACGGCGGCCCGGAGTCGATGAGCCCCCGGCTGGCCCGGCGGATCTCCGCCGGCCGGCTGGCCACCTCGATCGCCCGCGAGCTCGAGCTGTCCAATGTGGAGACTTCGACCATCGTCACCGCCTGCTCGGCGGGAAACTACGCGATCGGCAACTCCTTCGACGCGATCCGCTTCGGGGACGCCGACTACGCGCTCTGCGGGGGCGCGGACGCGGTGTGCCGCAAGACCTTCACCTCCTTCTACCGGCTGCGCAGCATCGCGCCGGACTGCTGCCGCCCCTTCGACCGCAACCGGATGGGCATCCTCACCGGTGAGGGCGCCGGGATCCTGCTGCTGGAAAGCCTGGAGTCCGCGACGGCCCGCGGTGCGCGGATCTACGCCGAGGTGCTCGGGTACGGGCTTTCCTGCGACGCGCACCACCCGGTCGCCCCGCACCAGGGCGGCATCGCCCGGTGCATGGAACTGGCGCTGGCCAACGCCGGGGTGAAACCCGGCGAGGTGGACCTGATCTCCGCGCACGGCACCGGGACCAAGGCCAACGACCTGACCGAGACCGCCGCGATCCGCGACACCTTCGGCGAGCGCCCGCCCCGCGTGGTGTCGATGAAGTCCATGCTCGGGCACACGATGGGCGCGGCGAGCGCGCTGGCCGCGATCGGCTGCTCGGTGGCGATCACCGACCGGTTCATCCCGCCCACCATCAACCACGTGGAAACCGATCCGGAGTGCGCGATCGACTGCGTGCCCAACACCTCGGTGGAAGCCGACCTGCGGATCGTGCAGAACAACGGCTGGGCCTTCGGGGGCAACAACTCCGTGGTGCTCTTCGGCCGCTACGACGGACAGGCGGTAGGGGTATGAGCACGACGACGGCGCCGGTGATCTCGGCGTGGACGGCGATCTCGCCGTTCGGCCCCGACCGGGTCTGTTTCGCCGAAGGGGTGCGGTCCCGGCGGGTGGCCACGGCCCCGCCGGACCCGGACCGCTGGTCGCGGGTCCCCGAAGCGATGGCGGGCACGGTGCCCGGGTTCGAGCCGCGCGAGTACCTCGGCAACAAGGGCACCAGGGCGATGAACCGGGTCAGCGGGCTGACCGTGGTCGCGGCGAAGAACCTGCTGGCCGACCTCGAAGTCCCGCCGGGCGCCGCCCGTGACGACATCGGTTTCGTACTCGGCACCACCACCGGCAGCGCCCAGAGCATGATGAACCTGACCAGGGCGTCGCTGACCGGCGACAAGCCCGATCACGTCGAGCCCGCCGCGGTTCCCGGCTGCGTGATGAACTGCGCCGCCGGGCAGGCCGCGATCTGGCACGGGCTGAAGGGCCCCAACGCCACCATCGCGGCCGGGCGCACCACCGGGCTGCAGGCGCTGGACTACTCCCGGCGGCTGCTGCGCGCCGGCCGGGCCGCCCGCGTGCTCTGCGGCGCCGCCGAGGAGTACTCCCCCGCCCGCTCCTGGGTGGAACACCACCGGCGCGGCGGCCCGGCGGCGCGCGCCATGGGTGAGGGCTGCGCGATGTTCCTGGTGGAGCCGGCCGACCAGGTCCCGGCCGGGCGCACCGTGCTGGCCACCCTGGCCGGTTCCGACTCGCGCGTCTGCCTTGACGGGTACCTGCCCGGCGCGATCACCGCGGCGGTGCGGTCGATGCTCACGCGCGCCGGCGTCGGCGCCCACCGGGTGTGGGCGGCGACCGGCGGCGACTTCCTCGACACGAACGGCAACGCGGTCGAGTCGGCGGTGCTGCGCGAGTTGTTCGGTGACGAGGTGGTGGATCGCGTGCCGGACAGCGGGTTGATCGGCGACACCTCGTCGGCGACGGCGTTGTTCCAGCTCGCCGCCGTCCTCAGCGTCGCGGAGGGCGCCGGACGTGGCGACCGCGACCACGCCGTGGTGACCGCCGTCGACGACGACGGTTCGGTGGCGTGCGCGTTGTTCGAGCTCGGAGGGTCACGGTGACCGCGCCGAAGGTCGCACTGGTCAGCGGCGGGTCCCGGGGCATCGGCCGGGCCGTGGTGCTGCGCCTCGCGCAGGACGGGTTCGACGTGGCGTTCTGCTACCGCGGCGACGAGAACGCGGCCGAGACGCTGACCAAGGAGGTCCGCGAACTCGGCGGCCTCGCGGTCGGCACCAAGGTGGACGTCACCGACCACGAGGCCACCGCCGCCTGGATCGACCGCACCGCGGGCGAACTCGGCCCGCCGGAAGCGGTGGTCACCTCGGCGGGCATCACCAAGGACGGCTCGCTGGCGCTGATGCCGGAACCGGACTGGTCGCAGGTGCTGCGGACCAATCTGGACGGTGTCTACCACGTCTGCCGCCCGGCGGTGTTCCGGATGATCAAGCAGCGGGCGGGCAGCGTGGTCACCCTGTCCTCGGTGTCGGGTGTGCACGGCAATCCCACGCAGACCAACTACTCGGCGTCCAAGAGCGGCGTCATCGGGTTCACCAAGGCGCTGGCGAAGGAGGTCGGCCGGTTCGGCGTGCGGGTCAACGCCGTGGCACCCGGGCTGATCGACACCGACATGATCGGCCAGATGGGCGAGCAGGCCAGGGACAAGCTGCTGCGGACCATCCCGCTGCGCCGGTTCGGCCAGGCCGACGAGGTCGCCGAACTGGTGTCCTACCTGGTTTCCGGGCGGGCCGCCTACATCACCGGAAGCGTGTTCGAGATCAACGGCGGCCTGGTCGTCTGACGGGCCGGCCACCCCATCGCGAGAGGCCGAAATGGACACTGGAAACCCCGCCTTCATCCCCCGGCTCAAGACCGCCGTGCTCGGCTCCGCCGAACCGCCGCTGGTGTTCCTCGGCAACTTCGAGGTCGAGGAGCACTGGGCGGCCGACGAGCAGGGCCTGCCGCGGGTGTCCGCCGCCGGCGGCACCGCGGTGGTCAACAGCATGGACGAGTTCGCGCTGCTGCTCGGCGGCAAGGGCGATCACGTGGTGCTCAAGGACGCCCCGGACCCGGCGTACCACGCCTACCTCGCCGATCTCGGGCTCGACCTGCCGGAGGTTCACGTCCCGGCGGTGTCCGACCCGGGGCGCAACGTCACCGAGGACGCGCTCGCCGATCCGGCACTGGTGCGGGAACTGGCCGAGCTGGCCTCCGGCGGCGCGCACCTGCTCGCCCACGGTGTGTCCACTTTGGAGGAAGAGCTGGCCGCGCAGACCGGCATCCCGCTCGCCGCGCCCCCGGCCGCGTTGTGCAAGGCGGTCAACAGCAAGGTCTACAGTCGTCGCCTCGCCGACGAGCTGGGGATCCGGCAGCCGGGCGGCTGGGCGTGCGACACGCTCGACCAGCTCGCCGAAGCGGTGACCGCGGCCGGGAAGGTGCTCGCCGACGGCTCGCAGGTGGTGGTGAAGGAGGCGTTCGGCGTCTCCGGCAAGGGCATCTCCGTGGTCAACGGGGAGAAGCGGCTGGACAGGCTGCGCCGGATGATCGACACCACCGCGCGGCGGGCCGGGCGGGAGCGGATCGCGTTCGTCATCGAGGAGTGGGTGGAGAAGAAGGCCGACCTGAACTACCAGTTCACCGTCGGGCGGGACGGGACCACCCGGTTCGACTTCGTCAAGGAGGCGATCACCGAGGGCGGCGTCCACAAGGGACACCGTTTCCCGGCGCGGCTCGACGAGGCGCAGGTGCGGATACTGGAGGAGACCGCCGCGCTGCTCGGCGCCCGGCTGGCCGAGGACGGTTACTACGGCGTGGTCGGGGTCGACGCGCTGGTGGAACCGGACGGCGGGCTGTTCCCGGTGCTGGAGATCAACGCGCGCAACAACATGTCGACGTATCAGGTGGTGCTGCAGGAGCGGTTCGTCGACCGGGGCCAGTTCGCCATGGCCCGCCACTATCCGGTGCGGCTGACCTCGGCGCTGCCCTTCGACCGCCTCCGCGATGCCCTGGGCGAGCTGCTGTTCGACGGCGCGGGCAGTGGCCTGCTGGTGAACAACTTCGCCACGGTGAACGCCGGGGCGGGCACGGAACCCTTCGCCGGTCGCCTCTACGGGCTGCTGATCGCCACCACGGAAGCGGAACTGGCCGAGCTGGACACCCGGATCAGCGCCGGTCTCGCCACCCTGCTCGCCCCCTGAACCGATTTCCCCAGCCACGCGAGGTCGGCTCAGAAGCGACCTCGCCCGCCGTGCCGGAGGCGCGGCAGACAACACAGGAGTTCTTCTATGAACGAGATCGACTCGGTGCCGGAGTTCGCGGTGGTGTCGGGGGCCCAGGTGCACCAGGTGCTCGCGGGTCAGGAGAAGTCGCTGGTGGAGCTGGTCGAATCGGCGTACCGGCTGCACGGGGCGGGGCACACGGTGAATCCGCCGTCGTACTTCCTGCGGTTCCCGGATCGGCCGTCGTCGCGGATCATCGCGTTGCCCGCGTCGCTCGGTGGTGAGCGGGGGGTGGACGGCATCAAGTGGATCTCCAGCTTCCCGGAGAACGTGGCCGCCGGGCTCCCCCGCGCCTCGGCGGTGCTGGTGCTCAACGATCAGGCGACCGGTTATCCGCTGGCGTGCATGGAAAGTTCCATCATCAGCGCCACCCGCACGGCGGCTTCGGCGGCGCTCGCCGCGGACTGGCTCAGCCGGGACCGGGGCCGTCCGCGGCGCATCGGGTTCGTCGGCACCGGCCTGATCGCCCGCTACGTGCACACGTTCCTCGCGGGCACCGGCTGGGAGTTCGAGGACGCGGGCGTGTTCGACCTCAGTACCGCGCACGCGGCCGGTTTCCGGGACTACCTGAGCGCTTCGGGCCAGTCCGGAAGCACCACGTACGAGACCGCCGAGGACCTGATCCGCGCGAGCGATCTGGTCGTCTTCGCCACCGTCGCCGGGGAACCGCACGTCCACGACGTGAGCGCCTTCGACCACGCGCCGCTGGTGCTGCACGTTTCGCTGCGGGACCTGGCCCCGGAGGTCATCCTCGCCTCGGTCAACGTGGTCGACGACGTCGAGCACTGCCTCAAGGCGAACACCTCGGTGCACCTGGCCGAGCAGGCCACCGGCGGCCGGGAGTTCCTCTCCGGCACCCTGCACGACGTGATGACCGGCGCGTTCACCCCGCCCGCCGGGCGCCCGCTGGTGTTCTCGCCGTTCGGGCTCGGCGTGCTCGACCTCGCGGTGGGCAGGCACGTGCTGGACCAGCTCCGGGCGGCCGGTGAACTGCACACCGTGGCCGACTTCTTCTTCGAACTAGACCGGTACGGCAAGCGGTGACGCGGGCGGAACCGTGCCGATCATAACCACGCCCCAGGAGTTCAACGTCGGCGATCTGTTCGTCGACCTCACCGAGTTCGCCGGCGCGTCCCTCTTCCTCAAGTGCGAGGGGTTCAACTTCGCCGGGTCGATCAAGATCAAGGCGGCCACCGAGATGGTGGCCGCCGCCGAGCGCCGGGGCGAACTGGGCCCCGGCTCCACCCTGGTGGAAAGCTCGTCCGGGAACCTCGGCGTGGCGCTGAGCCTGGTCGCCGCGGGCCGCGGGTACGGGTTCGTCTGCGTCACCGACTCGCGCTGCACGCTCGGCGCCCGCCAGCTGATGCAGACCCTCGGCGCGCGCGTGCAGGTGATCACCGAACCGCACCCGGAGCGCGGCCTGCTCGGCGCCCGGATCGCGCGGGTGGAACAGCTCTGCGCCCGGAACGGGTACGTCTGGCTCAACCAGTACGCCAACCCGGGGAACTGGCAGGCGCACTACCGGACCACCGGCCCGGAGATCGCCGGTGGTTTCCCCGACGCGGACGTGGTGTTCATCGGCGCCGGGACCACCGGCACGCTGATGGGCTGCGCGCGGTACCTGCGTGAACACCGGCCCGGTGTGCGGGTGGTGGCGGTCGACTCGGTCGGCTCGGTCACCTTCGGCACCCCGGCCGCGCCCCGGATGATCCCCGGACTGGGCACCGGGGTGCGCCCGCCCCTGCTCGACATGTCCTTCGTGGACGACGTGGTGCACGTGGCGGAGGCGGACACCGTGCGCACCTGCCGCCTGCTGGCCGGGCGCGGGTTCGTCTTCGGCGGCTCCACCGGGACGGTCGTGAGCGGGGCGCTGAGCTGGTTCGGCGAGCACCGCCGGGACCGGGGGGCCACCGCGGTGGCGATCGCCCCGGACCTCGGCGACCGGTACCTCGACACCGTCTACCACGACCAGTGGGCCGCCGACCTCTACGGCGAGGAAGTGCTGCGCCCGGAAGCACCGCACCACGGCCTCCGGCTCGGGAGCTAGCACCACCCCAAACTGGGGTGGCACGCCCCGTGTGCGGGCGATCACGGTACGACATTCTGAGAACCGTCGTCGATCCCTGTGCCGCACCTGCCGGCGGCGCCGGATGAGGGAGCGGTCTTGGAAATGCCACTGACAGCCCGGGCGGCTCGCTGGTGCGCCGGTCACCCCCACGGCACCCTGGCGGCCTGGCTGGTGTTCCTCTCGGTGGCCGCACTCGGGGGCGCCGGGACCGGGCTGCGCCTGGCACCCGGCCTCCCCGGCTCGGTCACCGCGGTGGTGGCGACCGATCCGGCGAAGCTGCTGGTGCTGGGGGCGCCGGTGGTGGTGGCGTTGTTGTGGCTGGTGCTCGGCTCGGCGCTGGTGACGCTGGCCGCGGCGTTGTTCCTGGGCGCGGTGCTCGCCACCGCGCTCGGCCTGGTGACCGCCCTGTCCTCCGTGCTGCCGACCTCCCACCTGGCCTGCGACGTCGTGGTGCTGCTGGGGGTGGTGGTCTCGGCGGACCACGTGCTGTTCTCCGTGCGGCGCCACCAGGAAGCGGTGGCGGACGGGCGGGACATCCCGGACACCGCGCAGGTGGTCGCCGCGACCGCGGGCCGCACCGCGCTGGTCTCCGGTATCGCCATCGCGGTCTCGATGACCGGGCTGTGGCTGGTCGGCGACGCGCTGCTGGCGCCGGTGGCGTTCGGCGCGATCGTGGTGGTGGCCGTGTCGACCAGTGCCGCGCTCACCCTGCTGCCCGCGTTGCTCGCGCTCCTGCCGGTCCCGGCACCCCGGCGGATCCGGCGGTGGTGGCCGGGCCGCGTCCCCGCGCTGCGGGTGCACCGCGACACCCCGCGACTGGCCGCCCGGCTGGCCGCGCCGGTGGTCGGCCTGCTGGCGCTGCTCGGGTTGCTGCACTTCCTGCTGCGCTCGGCCGGCGTGCACGACCTGCCCGGCGCGCCGCCCTACCTCAGCGGCGACGCGGTGCTGACCCTGGTGCTGATGCTGGTGCTGACCGTGCTGGTGCTGCTGATCGCGTTCCGGCCGATCCTGGTGGCGCTGGCCAGCGTCGCGCTGGGCGTGCTCTCCGTGCTGGTGGCGCTGGGCCTGCTGGCCATGCAGGTGGCGCACATCCCCGAGTGGGCGCCGATGGTGCTGCTGGTGGTGCTGTCCGGGCCGTCCACCGACATCCACGTCTACCTGCTGCACCGGTTCCGCAGCGAGGCCCTGACCGGGATGTCGGCGCGGCACGCGATGACCGGCGGGGTCCGCCGCAGCGCGAGCGCGATCGGCGGGGCGGTGGCCGTCGCGTTCGGCGCCTGCATCGCCTTCGGCCTGGCCGGCACCGGCGAGTTCCGGGCGTTCGGCTGGAGCACCGCGGCCGCTCTGCTGGTGGACGCGGTGCTCGTGCGCACCCTCGTGCTGCCCGTCCTGATCTCGCTGGGCGGGCAGCTGAGCTGGTGGCGGCGGATCACTCCGCGGGCGCACTCCCGGTCAGGTCGAGGAAGACCTCGTCCAGGGTCGGGCGGCGCAGCGCGAAATCACTGAACTCCACCCCCGCTTCCCGCAGCGCCGTGGCCGCCGCGGCGATCCCGGTGGCGTTGTCGTGCAGTTCGATCGCGATGCTCCGCTTGCGCTCGTCCACCACCGGCGCGCTCGCGGTGACCCGCGACAGCGCGGCGACGGCTTCGGCGAGCCCGCCGGTGACCGAGACCTCCAGCCGTTCCTGGCCCACCTTGCGCTTCAGCTCGTCGGCGGTGCCCTCGGCGATCACCCGGCCGGTGTCGATCACCACGATGTGGTCGGCGAGGAAGTCGGCCTCCTCCAGGTACTGCGTGGTGAGCAGCACGGTGACGCCCTCGTCGACCAGCTCGCGCACCAGCGTCCACAGCGTCATCCGGCTGGCCGGGTCGAGCCCGGTGGTCGGCTCGTCGAGGAACAGCACCGGCGGGCGGGCGAGCAGGCAGGTGGCCAGGTCGAGGCGCCGCCGCATGCCACCGGAGTAGGTCTGCACCGACCGGTCCGCCGCGGCGCTCAGGCCGAAGCGCTCCAGCAGTTCGCCCGCCCGTGCCTTGGCCGCCTTGCGGCCGAGGTGCAGCAGGGTGCCCAGCAGCACCAGGTTCTGCCGCCCGGTGAGCAGTTCGTCCACCGCGGCGTACTGCCCGGCCAGGCCGATCCGCCGCTGCACCTGCTTGGCCTCGCTGACCACGTCGAACCCGGCCACCCTGGCGGTGCCGCCGTCCGGGCGCAGCAGGGTGGCGAGCACCCGCACGGTGGTGGTCTTGCCGGCGCCGTTCGGCCCGAGCAGGCCGAGCACGGTGCCCGCGCGCACGGACAGGTCGACCCCGCCGAGCGCGTCGTGCTTGCCGTAGCGCTTGCGCAGGCCCTCGGCCTCGATCGCGAGGTCCGCCCCGGCGCGCATCAGCGGGCTTCCCGGAGGCTCTTCGGGCGCAGATCGGTCCAGTTGGCGCTGACGAAGGCCAGCGCCTGCTCCCGCGTGCACTCGCCGAGCGCCACGGTCCAGCCCACGGGCACCTCGGCGAAGACCGGCCAGAGGCTGTACTGCTCTTCGGCGTTCACCAGCGCCAGGAACGTCCCGTCCTGGTCGTCGAAAGGGTTTGTCACGTCGGCACTCCGATTCTCTCGTGGAGGGGTTTCCGCCTGCCTCAGGCGACCCGGTAGCGGCGGAAGCTGAACAGGGTGGCCAGCACGAAGACCACCGTCAGCGAGACGGCGATCACCACGCCGGGGTGGCGGGAGGGGAAGTCGGTGCCGACGGCCACCGGGTTGCCCCAGAGCTGGCGCACGGCGTTGGTGACCGAGCTGACCGGGTTCCACTCGGCGATCGGGCGCAGCCAGGACGGCAGCCGGTCGATGGACATGAAGGCGTTGGAGAGGAAGGAAAGCCCGAGGGTCATCACCGCGCCGATGCCGTCGATCGACTCGGGGTTGCGCATGGTCAGGCCGAGCAGCACGCCCACCCAGATCATCACGTAGAGGAAGACCACCAGCAGGCCGAGTCCGGCGAGCAGCGGCAGGAAGCCGGTGTGCACGCGGCCGCCGACCAGCACCCCGGCGCCCACCACCAGCACCAGCGCGATCAGGCCGACCACCAGGTCCCCGATGGTGTGCCCGATCAGCACGCTGGGCCGGGTGATCGGCAGGGAGCGGAACCGGTCGGTCAGCCCGCCCTTGAGGTCCATCGCCACCGCGATCGCGGTGGGCGCGATGCTGGCCAGCCCGACCTGCATCAGCGCCGCGGGCAGCAGGAACTCGGGGTAGCTGCCGCCGCCGGGCACGATCACCGCGTCCTTGAACACGTACCCGATGGCGAGCATGGTGATCAGCGAGTTCAGCGTGACCGCGAGCAGCCTGCCGGGGGCCTTGCGCAGGTGGACCAGGCGGCGCCCGGCCAGTGCCAGCGTCTCCACGGCCGCGGTGAACGGCACGCTCTTGCGGTCCTCAGTGGACACACGACCGGCGGGCCGCGGGTCCGCGGGCTCCGGATCGGCGGGCCCCGGGCTGGTGGAGGCTGGGATGGTGGACGCGGTGCTCATAGCTCCCCTTCGGCGGACGTGGACCGGTCGAGCCGCGCGGCCAGCAGGGCACCGATCCGGCCCTGTGGTGCGGAATGCATCAAGTATTCGTGACCGCAGTCGAGCTCGTGCACCTCGACCGCGCCGCCGGTGAACGGCGCCCACCGGCTCGCCCGGCCGGCGATCTCCTTGGGGCTGAGCCCGTCGGTGGCGATGACCAATTGGCGGCCGCCGGTGAACTTCGGCGGCCGGTACCGATGGGCGAGCCGGGCGTTGTTGTTCATCACCGCCAGCACCCTTTTCATCCGTTCCTCGCCGATGTCGGCCAGCCGCGAGTCACCGCGGCGCAGCACCTCGAGCACGTCCTCGGCGGTCAGCTCGGCCCCGGCGAACCGCTCGCCGTCGAACCCGACGTGTTCCAGGAAGCTGGTCAGCAGTTCGCGTTCCGACGGCACCTCCTCGGTCTCGTCGTCCACCGGGTAGCTGTCCAAAATGGACAACAGCGCCACCTGGTGGCCCGCGGCCTGGAGCTGGACGGCGATCTCGTGCACCAGCAGGCCGCCGAACGACCAGCCGAGCAGGTGGTACGGCCCTTCGGGCTGGATCGCGGTGATCCGGCCGAGGTACTCCGCCGCCACTTCCTCCACGCTGGCCGGGAACTCCCGGTCCTCGTCGATGTTCGGTGACTGGAGGCCGTAGATCGGGCGTCCGGCGTCGAGGTACCGGGCCAATCCGAGGTAGGGCAGGCTGAGCCCGAGCCCGGCGTGCACGCAGAACAACGGTTCCCGGTCGCCGGTGGGCCGGATGGGGAGCACCGGCGCGAACGCCTCGACCAGCGCGCCGGTGACCTCGGCCCGGCCCGCCGTGGCGGCCAGGCGCTCGATGGTGCCGTGGGTCAGCACGTCGGCCACGCTGAGCGGCAGCCCGGCCTTGCGGGCGAGGGCGACCAGCCGGACCGAGCGCAGGCTGTCACCTCCCAGTTCGAAGAAGTCCGCGTCGACGTCGACCGTGGCCAGCCCGAGGGTTTCGGCGAACGCCGCCCGCAGGACCTCCTCGGCCGGAGTGCCCGGCCCGGTGCGGGCCTGCGGTGCCGGTTCGGGCAGGGCCGCGTGGTCGAGCCGTCCGTCCGGGGTGAGCGGGAGCGCGTCCAGCACCACGAAGGCCGACGGCACGGCGAAGTCCGGCAGGACCTGCGCCAGGTGCTCACGCAGGAGGACCAGGTCCACGCCGTCCGCGGTCAGGTAGGCGAGCAGGCGGTCGTCGCGCACCACCACCGCAGCCGCCGCCACCGCCGGGTACGCGGCCAGCGCGGTCTCGATCTCTGCCGGGCGGACGGCGAACCCGCGCACGCGGGCCTCCTGCCCCGCCCTCGCGAGGAAGTCCAGGGTGCCGTCAGCCCGCCAACGCACCAGGTCACCGGTGCGGAACATCCGAGCTCCCGGCGGGCCGAACGGATCAGCGACGAACCGGTGTGCGGTCCGGGAAGTGTGGCCGAAGTACCCCCGCGCCAGTCGTGCGCCGCCGAGGTACAGCTCGCCGCGGACGCCCGGGGCGACCGGCCGCAGCCCTTCGTCCAGCACGTACGCCCGGACGCCCGGCATCGGCTTGCCCAGTGCCGCGATCGCGTCACCATGCTTCGGTTCGGCGGCCACCGAGAAGTAGCCGGCCTCTCGACGGCCGTAGTGGTTCAGCACGCTTCCGCCGTGGTCGTGCACGCGATCGGCCAGTGCGCCGCTGAGAGGTTCTCCGGTGGCGAGCACCCGCACGCCTTCGAAATCCGGGCGGGACTTGAGCTGGGTGGGCGTGGCCAGCAGGACGGTCGGGTCGCCAGAGCTTCCGAGCAGCACCGCGCCACCCGCGAGGAAGGTCGCCAGCGCCGCCGGGATCGCGTAGTCGTCGCTGGGCAGGGAGACCCGGTCCTTGGTGCGGATCTGGTCCCGCAACCCGGCGACCACGTCCGCGAGCGCGCCACGCGACAGCACGACACCGTCGCCGGTCACCGACGCGGCCTGCCCCGGGAGCGACTGGATTTTCGGCCTCATCGCGGAGAATTCCGCCGTGTCGAATTCCCGGTCGAGCACCAGGAACGGTTCGACCTCGGCCGACGAACCCGGCAGGTGGTAGACGGCACCCGCGGTGAGCACGGCCAGTACGGCGACCAGCCTCTCCACCGGAGCCGCCGAAGCGATCGTGACGACCTTCTCCGGTCCGGCCCCGGCGGTGAGGAGCGCCCTGGCGAGCCGGTGCACCCGCGACCGCAGTTCCGCGTAGGTCAGGGACATGCCGTCGCCGGTCAACGCCGTCGCGGTGGCGCGGCCGGTGAGCAGCCGGGCGAGATCGGCCTCCGGCCCGGTGGCCAGCCCACCCCACTCGTTCAGCACCCGCCCGCGTTCGGCGGTGGTGAGCACGTCGATCCGGCTCAGCGGCCGGTCCGGGTCGGCGGCCACCGCGGTGAGCAGGCGGGTGAGGCGCGCGCCGAGCCGCCCGGCCGCTTCGGCGCTGAACAGGTCGGCGCTGTACTCGACGGTCCCTTCCAGTCCGCCGCCCGCGCGGCGTTCGCCGAACTGGAAGGTCAGGTCGAACTTGAACTTGGCGTGGGTGGCGGGCAGCGGTTCCGGCCGCACGCGCAGGCCACCGAGGTCGAACCCGGCTTCCGGGACCTCGTAGTGGGCCAGCATCACCTGGAACAACGGCTGGCGGGACAGCGACCGGGCCGGGCGCAGCGTGTCGAGCAGGTGCTCGAACGGCAGTTCCTGGTGGGCGTAGGCGGCCAGGTCGGTGTCACGGACGCGCTCCACCAGTTCGGTGAACCGGGGGTCGCCGCCGGTGTCCGTGCGCAGCACCACCGTGTTGACGAAGAAGCCGACCAGGTCGTGCACGGCTTCGTCGGTCCGCCCGGCGACCAGGCTGCCCAGCGGGATGTCGGCACCGGCCCCGAGCTTCGCCAGCAGGGTGGCGACCGCGGCCTGGAGCACCATGAACACACTGGCCCCGGCGCGCTGAGCCAGGTCGGACAGTCTCTTGTGGACCGCAGGCGGCAGGTCGAACTCGACCGTGCCGCCGCGGTAGGCGGTCGCGGCCGTCCGCGGCAGGTCGGCGGGCAGCGCCAGTTCGTCCGGCACCCCGGCCAGCGCGCCACGCCAGAAGTCCAGCTGCCGGTTCAGCACGCTCTCGTCCCGGTCCGTGTCGCCGAGCAGTTCGCGTTGCCACACGGCGTAGTCCGCGTACTGCGCGGGCAGTTCGGCCCAGCCGGGTGCCCGGCCGGCGAGCCGGTGCTGGTAGGCGGTGGCGAGGTCGCGGGCGAGCACGTCCACCGACCAGGCGTCCCCGGCGATGTGGTGGAGCACCAGCAGGAGCACGTACTCGTCGCCGAGCCGGAACAGGCGGGTCCGGAATGGACGGTCGAGGGCGAGGTCGAAGCCACGGGCCGCTTCCGCGGAGAGCGTCGCGGTCAGGTCGGCTTCGGTGAGCGTGGTCGCTTCGAGCGGCAGCCCGGCGCCCAGGATCCGCTGGTACGGCACGCCGTCCTGGTCCGGGAAGGTGGTGCGGAGGATCTCGTGCCGCGCGATCACGTCTTCGACGGCCGTGACCAGCGCCGACGGCTCCACATCACCGGAAAGGCGGACGGCCAGGGAGATGTTGTAGGCGCCGCCGTCCCCGTCGAGCCGGTTCAGGAACCACATGCGTAACTGCGCGAAGGACAGCGGCGGCCGCTCGGGCCGGTCGAGCTTCCGGAAACCGGCCCGGGCCTGACCGGCGGAAGCGAGCCGTTCGGCGAGCCGGGCGACGGTCCGGGCCTCGAACAGGTCCCGCACCGGCAGTTCGGCGTCCAGCGCGGACCGCACCCGGCTGACCACCGCGGTCGCCAGCAGCGAATGCCCGCCCAAGGTGAAGAAGTCCTCGTCGATGCCGACCGAGGCCAGGCCGAGCACCTCGGCGTAGATGCCGCAGAGGGTTTCCTCCACCGGCGTCCGCGGTCCCCTGGCCTGCTGCCGCTCCTCTTCCTCGGGAGCGGGCAGTGCCTTGCGGTCGACCTTGCCGTGGGCGGTGAGCGGGAACTTCTCCAGCATGACCAGCGCGTGGGGCACCATGTAGGCCGGGAGCCGGTCACCGAGGTGCTCGCGCAGCTCGGCGGGGTCGACCGGTTCGGTGGGCACCACATAGGCCACCAGCCGCTGGTCGCTCTTCTCACCACGCACCAGCACCACGGTTTCGCCGACCGCGGGATGCGCGGCGAGCACGGCTTCGATCTCACCGAGTTCGATGCGGTGGCCACGGATCTTCACCTGGAAGTCCCGGCGCTCCACGAACTCCAGCGAGCCGTCCGGTCGTGAGACCACCCGATCGCCGGTGCGGTACATCCGCGCACCCCGCTCGCCGAACGGATCCGCGACGAACACCGAAGCCGTCCGCTCGGGCGCGTTCACATAACCCCGCCCGACCACCAGCCCGCCGACGTACAGCTCGCCCGGAACCCCGGCCGGCACCGGGCGCAACTCGTCGCTGAGCACGTACAGCCGGGAGTTCCGCACCGGGCGGCCGATCGGCACGCGGCCCCCGGCGCAGTCCTCACCGGAATACAGGAAGGCGTGGGTGACGTCGTCCGAGCATTCGGTCGGCCCGAACGCGTTCACCAGCGGGATGCCCGGGAAACGCGCGAACCAGCGGACACACAGATCCGGCGGCAGCGCCTCCCCGGTGACCACCAGCCACCGCAACCCGGGCAACGTGACCTCGGCGCCCGCGATGTCCCAGGCGTCCAGAGCCACCCGCAGCAGCGACGGCACCACTTCCAGCACGGACACGCCCTCGGCCGGGATGAGCCCGAACAACGCGTCGGGATCGGCGGCCGTGGTGCGGCCGACCACGCGCACCTGCGCGCCGACCAGGAGCGGCGCCAGCATCTGCCACACCGACACGTCGAAGGTCAGCGGCGCGTTCTGCACCACGATGTCCGTGGCACGCAGATCCAGGTCCTCGACCTTGGCGAGCAGGTGGTTCACCATGCCCCGCTGGTGCACCATCGCGCCCTTGGGCTTGCCCGTGGACCCGGAGGTGAAGATCACGTACGCCAGCGCGTCGTCCTCTGTGGACACAGCGCGGCTCGTTGCTTCCCGGGCGTCGTCCAGCGTGACCGACGGCAGGTTCCCGGCGATTCGTGCCGCCAGCTCGTCGTGTCCCGGTCCGACCACCAAGGCCTCGGCGCCGCTGTCCGCGAGCAAGGCCGCCAGCCGCGCTTCCGGCATCGAGGCGTCCAGCGGCAGGTACGCGCCGCCGGCGCTCCAGGCGCCCAGGATGGCGGAGATGAACCCGATGCCCGGGTCGGCCAGCACGCCAACCAGCCCGGCGGGCAGTCGTCGCGCCACCGCGTTCGCTCGCTCCAGCAACGCCGAATACGTCACCGCGCCACCGTCGTCGACCACCGCGACCGCGTCCGGGTTGGCCCCGGCGACCGTCCGCAGGCGGGTCAGCAGCGGCTCGCCGACTTCGCCGATCGCCCCGGCCCCTCGCGCCAGCAGCTCGTCGTGCTCGTCGCGGGTCACCACGTCGACCCGGCCCAGCAGTGCGGCGGGATCAGTGGTGACCGCGTCCAGCAGCGCCGAAAAACGGCGGGTCAGCAGCTCGATCTCCGCCGGGGCGAACAGTTCCGTGGCGTAGTCGAAGCGGAACAGCAGGCGCCGCCCCGGTTCCACCACCAGGCTGAGCGGGTAGTGCCGCGAGTCGAGGGTCACCGCGTCGACCACCCGCACGTGCTCGCCGAGCGTCACCTGCGGGCCCTGGTCGTCGGCGGGCACGTTCTCGAACACCACCGCGGTGTCGAACAGCTCGCCCACCCCGGCCAACCCTGGCACCTCGTTCTGCACCTCGGCGAGCCCGACGTGCTGCGAGGACAGCATCGCCGACTGCTGCCGCCGGAGTTCGGCGAGCAGCTCGGCGATCGGCCGGGCCGGGTCCAGCCGCGCCCGGACCGGCACGGTGTTGACGAACATGCCGACCATCGTTTCGACGCCGGGCAGTTCCGCCGGGCGGCCCGAGGTGACCGAACCGAACACCACGTCACGTTGCCCGGCGAGCCTGCCGACCAGGATCGCCCAGCACGCCTGCACGAGGGTGTTCAACGTCAGTTCGTGGCCCCTGGCCCAGGCCGAGAGCCGGGCGGTGTCCGATTCGGACAGTGCCAGCTCGGCCGAGGCGGGCAGCGACCGCGCCGGTTCCGCGGCGGGCGGCGCGATCCGGGTCGGTTCCGCGAGCCCGTCCAGCACCGTGCGCCAGGCCCGCCGCGCGGCCACCTGGTCCTGCCCGGCCAGCCAGGCCAGGTAGTCGCGGAACGGGGTCACCGCGGGCAGCCCGGCGGCCGGACCGTGCTGGTACAGCTCGGAGAGCTCGCGGATGAGGATGGGCACCGACCAGCCGTCGGTGGCGATGTGGTGCGCGGTCCAGAGGAAGCGGAACTCCCCCGCCGCCATCTTGATCAGGGTGAACCGCACCAGCGGCGGGCGGGCGAGGTCGAACCGGCTGGCGCGGTCCTCGTCGAGGATCCGCCGCAGTTCCGCGTCCCGCTCCGACGCCGGGAGGTGGCTCAGGTCGAGTTCGGTCCAGGGCAGGCCGACCCCGGCCGCGATCACCTGCACGGCCTCGCCGGTCCGGAGGTGCCGGAAGTACGCGCGCAACGTGGCGTGCCGGTGCAGCAACGCGGCACAGGCGGCCCGCACGGCGGCCACGTCGAGTGGGCCTTCGAGGTTCGCCACGGCCTGCACGGTGTAGACGTCCACACCGTCCGGATCGAACTCCGAATGGAACAGGAGTCCTTGCTGCAGCGGGGAAAGCGGCAGCACGTCCTCGACGGTGGCGCCGTCGGCGGTCAGTTCGGCCAGCTCGTCCGCCGACACCTCGACCAGCGGGCCCTCGGGCGCCACGAAGTCGGCGGTGGCGCCGGAGACGGTCGCGCCGACCGCGATCGCCGCGGGGGTCCGGTTCTCCAGGATGTCGCGCGGGGTGATCACCAGACCCGCCTTGCGGGCGCGGCTGACCACCTGGATGGCGCTGATGCTGTCGCCGCCGAGGGCGAAGAAGTTGTCGTCGATGTAGACGCGGGGCACGGTCAGCACCTCGGCCAGCACGTCGCAGAGGATCTGTTCAGCCGCGTCGCGTGGGGCCCGGCCGACCAGCTCGGCGCCGAAGTCGGGTTCGGGCAGCGCCTCCCGGTCGACCTTGCCGTGCTCGGTCAGCGGCAGCCGGTCCAGGGCGAACATCGCCGAGGGCACCATGTAGTCCGGCATGAGCTGCTGCAGCGTGCTGCGGACCGCCGCCGCGTCGAGCGCGCCGGTCCCGGCGCTGGTCAGGTAGGCGGCGAGCCGGGTGGTCCCGGCGGGGTCGGTGAGCACCCGCACCACGGCGTCCGCGACCTCCGGCAGCGAGCGCAGGGTGCTCTCGATCTCGCCGAGTTCGATGCGGTGCCCGCGGATCTTCACCTGGAAGTCGCGGCGCTCCACGAACTCCAGCGAACCGTCCGGCCGCGACACCACCCGGTCCCCCGTGCGGTACATCCGCGCACCCGGCTCACCGAACGGATCGGCCACGAACACCGAAGCCGTCCGCTCGGGCGCGTTCACGTAGCCCCGGCCGACCACCAGGCCGCCGACGTAGAGTTCGCCCATCGCGCCGACCGGCACCGGGCGCAGTTCGTCACCCAGCACGTACAGCCGGCAGTTCCGCACCGGGCGGCCGATCGGCACCCGGGCACCCGCTTCGCCGGACCGGAGCACGGCGTGCGTCACGTCGTCCGAGCATTCCGTGGGGCCGTAGGCGTTCACCAGCGGGATTTCCGGGAAGCGCGCGAACCACCGGGTACTCAGGTCCGGCGGCAACGCTTCCCCGGTGACCACCAGCCACCGCAAGCCCGGCAACGCGACCGCGTCGCCCGCGATGTCCCAGGCGTCCAAGGCGGCCCGCAGCAGGGAAGGCACCACTTCGAGCACCGATACGCCTTCACCGGGGATCAGGCCGAACAACGCGTCCGGATCGGCGGCCGTGGCCCGGTCCACCACGCGCACCTGCGCGCCGACCAGGAGCGGCGCCAGCATCTGCCACACCGACACGTCGAAGGTCAGCGGCGCGTTCTGGACCAGCACGTCGGACGCCCGCAGGTCCAGGTCCTCGACCTTGGCCAGCAGGTGGTTCACCATGCCGCGCCGGTGCACCATCGCGCCCTTGGGCTTGCCGGTCGAGCCCGAAGTGAAGATGACGTACGCCAGGTCGTCCTGGGCGCCGGACACCGGCGCCCACGAGTCCGCCGCGTCCTCGGCGTCGTCCAGCCGCACCAACGGCAACTCCCCGGCGATGCGGGCCGCCAGTTCCTCGTGACCGGGGCCGACCAGCAGCGCTTCGGCGCCGCTGTCCGCCAGCAACCCGGCCAGCCGCGCCACCGGCATCGACGGGTCCAGCGGCACATACGCCCCACCCGAACCCAGCACGCCCAGCACCGCCGTGACGAACCCGATCCCGGGCTCGGCCAGCACCCCGGCCAGCCCGCCCGGCAGCCGCCGCGACAACGCGCTCGCCCGGCCCAGCAACGCCGCGTACGTCACCGCGCCACCGTCGTCGACCACCGCGACCGCGTCCGGCGTGGCTTCGGCGACCGCCCGCAACCGGGTCAGCAGGTCGGCGTCGACCGTTCCGGGCGCACCCACGCCCAGCGCGAGCGCGGCACCGGCCTCGTCCTCGGTGAGCACGTCCACGCGGCCGAGGAAGCCGTCCGGGTCGGCCAGCGCGAACCGCTCCAGGAAAGCGGCGAAGCGATCCAGGTGAGCCTGCACGCCGGGGGCGTCGTAGAGGTCGGGGTTGCCGTTCAGGTGCAGTTCGATGCCACCGTCGACGGCGTCCAGCACGGTCACCGACAGGTCGTTGGTGATCCCGGTGGACAGGTTGTTCAGCCGGGTCTCGCACTCGCCGAGGCGCAGCCCGGGGTCGGGCGGCAGCACGTTGACGAACGGCCCGCCGAACGGCCTGCGCTCGTCGCTGCGCACGCCGATGTCGCGGCGGATCTGGTTCACGTGGTAGCGCTGGTGCTTCAGGGTCCTGGCGAGCTCACGCGACGACCGCGCCAGCAGTTCACCCGGCGTCATGTCCGGTTCCACCACCATGCGCAGCGGCAGGTAGTTCGCCACCATGCCGGGCGTGGCCCGCGACCGCACACCCGCCCGTGCCGCCACCGGGACGGTGAGCAGCAGCTCGGTCAGCCCGGAAACCCGTTGCGTGTAGGCACCCATCGCGGCGATCACGAACGTCGGCAGGGTCACCTTCGCCGCGGCCACGGCCGCCCGCACCGCGGTCGCGGTCCGCTCGGGCAGCACCAGGCTGCGCCGCAGGAACCCGCGGGCGGGCGCCGGTTCGGAGCCGGAAAGGCTGACCAGGTCCGGAGTGGACTCGAAGTGCCCGCTCCAGAACTCCTTGTCCCGCACCCGGTGGGTGGAGTCCTGGTAGGCCAGGTCGGCTTCCAGCAGGTGCCGGAACGACGGCAGCCTGCCGTCCTCAATGGACTCACCCGCCAGCAGCGCGTTGTACAGCTCACCGAGGCGCCGGTGGCAGATCGCCGCGCTGTACCCGTCGCCGACCAGGTGGTGCGTGGTCAGGTACCAGAAGTGCCGCCGCGGCCCCAGCTTGAGCAGCGCGCCGCGGAACAGCGGGAAGTCGGTCAGCGCGAATGGCTTGCGCAGGTCCTCGTGCATCCACGCCACGGCCGCCGTCACCGGATCGGCCTCCCCGGTCAGGTCCGGGTAGCGCACCGGCAGCTCCGGCAGCGGTTCGATGACCTGCCGGGGTTCACCGGCCACCTCGAAGAACCGCGCCCGGAAGCACTCCGCCTCCTCGGCCAGCCTATGCAGCGCGGCTTCGAAAACCGTGGTGTCGAGCGGGCCGCGGATGTCCAGGTAGTCGGCCATCGCGTAGGCGAGGCCCCCGCCGGAGAGCTGCTCGTCGAACCAGACGTCGGTCTGCGCGGTGGACAGGGGCAGGGTCGCGTCGACAGCGGTCATCGGGGCACCTCGGAGAAGGATTCGGCGGTCAGGGTGTCGTCGAGGAGCGCGCCGGGCCCGTAACTGTCGGCCACCCACTGGTCCTGGTAGACGGTGTCCAGGTAGCGGTCGCCGAGATCGGGCGAGATCGCCACGGCGGTCAGGTCCTCGCCGCCGTGCGCGGCCAGCCAGTTCAGCGCCCCGGCCAGCACGGTGCCCGTCGGTCCGCCGAGCAGGAAACCCTGCCGCACCAGCCGACGGCAGGCACGCACCGCGGCCGGCTCGTCGACCCGGACCACAGCGTCCACCAGGGACTCTTCGAGCAGACCGGGCCGGCACTCGCCGTGCCCGGGAATGCGCTGGGCCGGTTCGGCGCTCTCCACCGCGACGATCCGCGTGGACGGCCGGACCTCGCGGAAGTAGCGCGCGCAGCCGGTCAGGGTCCCGGCGGTGTCCGTGCCGACGAAGAGCACGTCCAGTTCCGGGAAGGTGTGCAGGATCGCCGGGCCGGTCGTCCGGTAGTGGGCCAGCCAGTTCTCCGGGTTCTCGTACTGGTCGAGCCAGACGTACCCCGGGTTGTCCGTGCAGAGCCGCCGGACCAGCCGCAGCCGGGCCCCCAGCAGGCCTTCGCCCGGATGCGGTTCGGTGACCACGTGGACCTCGGCGCCGAGGTTCTGCATGAGCTGGCGCGCGGTCAGGGTGCACCGCGAGTCGGTGACGCAGACGAACCGGTAGCCCCGGCTCGCCGCGAGCATGCTCAGCGCCACCCCGGTGCTGCCCGAGGTGGTCTCCACCATGGTCGACCCCGGGCGCAGCGTGCCCGCCCGTTCGGCGGCGGCCACCATCTCCGCGGCCGGGTTCAGCTTGCCCGAGCCGGCGAAGTTGAAGCCCTCGCACTTGAGGAACAGCCGCCGTCCGGCGAACCGGTGGAGATCGAGGTAGAGATCGGAGACGTCGAACTCCTCCGGCCTGGTTATCACCCGCACGAAGATCCTCCAGTCGAAAGCACGCGCCCGAAGGCGGGAAACGGATCGTCCCGGCCGAGCTTCCCGGTCAGCACGCCGTGGAAAACGTTGAGCTTCTGGATGTTCCCGGTGCCTTCCATGAACTCCACGCCCCTGGCGTCCCGGGTGAGCTTGTCCAGCGCCGGGTGTTCCCAGCGGGCACGCGGGCCGAAGAACCCGGCGGCCAGCAGGGTGGCGTCCTCGGCGAGCCGGGCGGCGTCCGCCTTGGCGGCGGAGGCGAGGAAGCCGTTGCCCGCGTCGGCGTCGACCTCGACGGCCGACAGGTGCACCAGGTGCCGGGCACCGTCGATCCGGCGGCCGAGCCGGTCCAGCCGGTCGCGTTCGGCGTGGCCGAGTGAACGCCGGTGGGTCAGCACGTACTCATAGGCGGCGCGGGCGATGCCCAGCGCGATCGCGGCGACCCCGGGCCGCAGCCGGTTGAACGTCCGCGCGCAGGCCCACATCCCGCGCCGGGTGGGCGAAAGGTGACGGCCGAGCACGCGCCCGGCGGGGATCGCGACGGAATCCAGGTCGATCGCGCAGATCCGCGCGCCTCGCAGGCCGATCATGTCCAGTGGTTCGGCGCGGAAGCCGGGCGTGGTGGTGTCGACCAGCACCGCGGTCACCCCCAGCGGGCCCGGGCGCGTACGGGCGAAGACCACGCCGAGCCGCGCGCGGGCGGCGTTGCCGACGTACTTCTTCCGGCCGGACAATACGAAATCGCCGCCCTCCACCGGTTCCAGCGCGGTTTCGAGGGCGTTCGCATCAGATCCGCGTGCCGGTTCGGTCACCGCGAAGAACGTCCACTTCGGACTCTCCAGCAGTGAGCCGTAGAACCATTCCTTCTGCTGTTCGTCGCCGAGCATGTCGACCAGCACGCCGGACATGGACGCGCCGGGCGCGGCGAGCAGCACTCCGGCGTCCCCGCAGGCGAACTCCTCCAGCACCACCGCGCGTTCCAGCGCGGACATGCCGAAGAACCGGTGGCCACCGGCCGCCACGCCCCGGCCGCCGTACTCGGCAGGGATGATCATCTCGGCCAGGCACCGGACGCCGGGCAACTCCGTGCACCGGGTCACCGCGTCGGGATCGCGGTCCAGTTCGGTGCCGAAAGCGCGGAAGTCCTCAGCCCAGTGCCGGGCCTGCGCACGCAGTTCCAGGAGCCGGTCGTCGAGCACGGTGGCGGTCATGCGGTCTCTCCCGTGAAGGCACCGGCGAGCAGTTCGGAGAGGTCGGCGACCTCGCCAGGCCCGCCCGCGAGGAAGCCCGCGGCACCCAGCAGGCGCAACAGGCCGCGGTCGGCTTCGGTGAGCTTGGCGTGCAGCAATCCTTCGTCGGGGGAATCCCCGGCGACGGCCAGTTCGGCGCGCACCTGCAGGTGCAGCGTCACCACTTCGGCGATCGCGCCCTGGACCAGTTGCTGCCGCAGCAAGGTGGTGTCGCCGGTCCGCCGCTCCCCCAGGTGCTCGAGGCAGCGGTCCAGCAGGTACTGGGAAAGCCCGAGCCGCAGCCAGAGCGCGCCCACCGCCAGCACCGGCTCACCGGGGCCGGGTTCGCCCCGGACCAGCACCACCGGGCCGCCGGGCGGGTTCGCTTCCCGCACCACCACACCGCCGGTGTCCGTCCCGGCGGGCAGCACGGCGCAACCACCGGGCCCGAGTACGGAAATACCGGGCGGCAGCGCCGAAAACAGGGCGGCGAGTGCGGGGGCGAGCCCGCGTTCCCTGGCCGTGCCGTGACACCGGCGCCACAGCCCGGTGTCCGCCCCCGCGATCGCCGTCATGGCTTCAGCCGGCCATTTCCGCACTGACGAAGCCCGCCAGTGACCGGACCGACTCGAAGTGGCTCATCTCGAGGTTGTCGGTGTCGAACTCCACCCCGAGGGTTTCCTCCAGCTGCATCAGCAGTTCCAGCACCCCGGTGGAGTCCAGGCCGACGTCGGCCAGCCGGGTGTCCTCGGCCAGGTCGGGGATCTCCTCCTCGAGCACCACGCCCAGCGCGGTGATCACCCCGGCCACCACCTGTTCGCGCACGCTCTCGACGGTTTCCGTCATGACGGCTCACTTTCCTTTCCGGACAGGACAAACAACTATGTTCGTGGAGCTTCAGGAACCCGCGGGTGCCACGTGGTCCAGCTTCGCCAGGCCACGGGCGTCCCGGCGCTTCGCGCCACGGGAAACCCGGAGCGGATCCCAGTCGGCGCCGCGGTCGGGCAGCAGTTCCGGGTTCCCGTAGATCGCGCCCCGGCAGACCTCCGGCAGCACCGCGCGGTCCAGGATCGCCGACGCGCAGGCGGCGCCACTGGTGGCGACCCCGACGATGCCGCCGCCGTGGTGGATGTTCTGGCCGGTGAGGAACAACCCCTCGATCCCGGTGCGCACGTCCGGGCGCTGCCCGGTCCGGCCCCAGCTCTGCAGCCCGTAGGCGCTGCCGCCGGTGGACAGGGTGTAGCGCTCCTGGGTCACCGGCGTCGAGGTCTCCAGGTGCACCAGGTGCTCGCGGAACGGGCCGATGGCCGCCTCGGCGAGGTCCAGCATCTGGTCGGTGAGACGATTCTTGGCCGCGAGGTAGGCCTCGTCACGGCGGTAGCGGGCACCCCGTGCCGGACCCTCGTCCAGGCCCCAGTGCCGGTAGCCGGGCGGGCAGGCGGTCATGATCTGGAAGTTGGTGTGGCCCGGCGGGCAGCACGAGCCGGGCACCGGGTCCTTGATGGAGGCGAAGGAAAGGAAGGCGAACGGCAGCTCGTCCAGGTCGCCCGCTTCGACGCGGGCGTAGGCGCCTTCGACGTCCTCGTTCGGCCAGTACCAGATGTTCGAGTTCGGCTGCTCGGGCAGTTCGCGGTCGAGCGCGACGTAGCAGACCGCGGTGGGCAGGCGCATGCGCGCGTCCCTGGCCCGGTCCACCACCGCGTCCGGCAGGTTCTCGTTGCCACCGCACAGTTCCAGTACGGTCCGCCGGTAGTCCGCATTGGACACCACGACCGGCGCGCGGAACTCGGTGCCGTCGGTCAGCTCCACCCCGGCCACGCGCCCGTGCTCCACGAGCACCCGGCCGACCCTGGTCTTCGTGAGCAGCGTCCCGCCGTGGGATTCGAGCAACTCCACCAGTGCGGCGGCCACCGTCTGGCCACCGCCCTCGGGGTAGTAGGCGCCGCGCAGGTAGTCGTCGATCATCATGGTGTGCGCGACGACCAGGGTGCTCGCCGGTGCCGAGCCGTAGTTGCCGGACTGGGCGGCGAGCACGGTCCGCGCCCGCGCCGACAGTCCACAGTGGTCGAACAGCTGGGTCAGCGTGCGCCTGCTCCAGCGCAGCATCACCGCGGGCAGCTTGCCGCCCGGCGCCGAAGTCGCGTTGGTGCGGCAGGTCCGCGCGACCGCCTCGCAGATTTCGATGTACCGGGTGAGCCCCTCGGCCTCGGCGGGCAGCGCCTGCCGCAGGCGGTCGAGGTACCGCGGCCAGCCGACCGGGACGTCCACGGTGACGCTCGGCAGCACGATCCGGTCGAAGCCGTCCGGGTCCATCGGGTGGAACCGGACGCGCTCGCCAAGGCCCAGCCCGCCGAGGATCGAGGGCAGCAGGCCGCCGGGGCCGCAGTCGCCGAGGTAGTGCACGCCCACGTCGAACTCGTAGGCCCGGCGGCGGCGGAACACGTGGCTGTTGCCACCGGCCACGTCGTGTTGTTCCAGCACCAGCACGCGGCGCCCGGCGGCGACCAGGTACCCGGCGCAGACCAGGCCGCCGATGCCCGATCCCACCACGATGGCGTCCCAGTCGCCTGCGGTCCCGCCCGTTGCTGTGCTCACGAAGGGAACGCTAGAACGGGGCGGTGACCTGGGGCTGACCGCGCACTGACAGCACTGACAGCACCGGCAGTGCGCGGTCGCGCCGAAGTGGTTTCCTATTCGGCGGCGAGCACGGCCGCCGAGGCCTGCGAGCGCAGGGTGAGCCACGCCGGGACCAGCGTGGCCACCACGGTCAGCAGCACCGCCAGCCCCAGCACCGCCGGATAGATCCACAATGGACCCGCGGGGAGCCAGCTATCCGACACCGCCGCGCTGAACGGCACCAGCATCGACGCGGCGACCAGGCTGCCCAGCAGGCCCCCGATCGCGGCGACCATCAGCGCCTCCACGGTGATCATCCGCAGCACCTGCCCGCGGGTGGCCCCGGTGAGCCGCTGCAGGCCGAACTCCCGGCGGCGGTGCGCGGTCGCCATCACCAGCGTGTTCACCACGGAGATGGCCGCGTAGACCAGCAGCAGGCCCACGATGAGGTAGTTGACCCAGGCGTTCGCCTGTTCCTCGGCCAGGTAGGCCTCGGTGAGCGAGGACCGGTCGGCCACGGTCAGCCCCGGCTTGTCCGCGGCAAACGCGGTCAGCGCGGCGGAGAGCTGGTCGGTGCCGGTGCCGGGCGCGGCGGTGACCAGCAACTGGGTCACCACGCCCGCCGTGGTGTGCGGCGCGAGCGTGCTCGCGGGCATCAACGCGGTGGAGAAGTCGGCCTGGGCGCGCAGGATCGCGACGATCTCCAGCGGCACGCTGGCGCCGTCCCCGAGGCGCATGGTGATGACGTCACCGACGCCCGAGCCGAGCCGTTCCGCCCGATCCGCCGGCAGCGCGATCGTGTTGCCGACCAGTGCGTCCAGCCGCCCGGAGACGACGTCGCCCTGACGGGTCTGCGCGGCGGCCGCGGCGGTGACGCCGTGCAGCTCGACACCGTCCTCGTCCTGCGAGCTGTCCGACGGGCTTTCGTTGTACCCTTTGCTGGTCACGAAGGCCGACGCGGTGCCGACGCCGGGTGTCCCGCCCACCTGCCCGACCAGCTCGTCGGAGATCTCGCCGGTGGCGGAGGTGACCACGGCGTCGGCGACCAGCGCCTGGTCGTACTCCTGCCGGGCCGCCTCGGTCTGGGTGGTCTGGAAGTAGAGCATGAACACCGCCAGCCCGGTGGCCAGCATGATCGGGGTGACCGCGCCGGACATCGGCAGCCACCGCGCCCGGGCGTTCAGCGTGGCCAGGTAGCCGGACAGCCCGGACACCGCCCGCACCGGCAGGTGCAGCACGGCGACCAGTGCCTTGGTCAGGCCGGGCGAGAACAACGCCACCGCGGTCGCCACCAGTGTCACCGCCGGTCCGGCCGTGCTGGCGGCCAGCGGGCCGTCCATCACGGTGATCGTCAGGTACGCCAGCACCAGGCCGCAGACCAGGCTGGATACCCCGCACCAGAGCCGGAACGCGGTCAGCCAGCGGGCCGGGCCCGCGGTCTCCCGCATCGCCTCGACCGGCCGGGCCTTCGCCGCGAACCGGGCGGCGACGAAGGCGGCGCCCCAGGCCGAGCCGAGGCCGACGACGATCGCCCCCGCGGCGGACAGCCAGCTCTGGTGGAACTTCAGCACCGGCTGGAACACGCCGAACCCGGTGAGCCGGTCGAACAGCCAGCTGCCGAGGAACGCGCCGGGGATGCAGGCGAGCCCGGTGGCCAGCACGCCGATCACCATGGCTTCGCCGGTGATCATCCGGCTGAGCTGTCCCGGCGTGGTGCCGACCGCCCGGAGCAGGGCCATCTCACGGCGGCGCTGCTGCACGGACAGGCCCAGCGTGCTGGCGACGACGAACATGGCGACCTGGATCGCCAGCCCGCCGAACACCGCGGCCAGGATGATCAGCAGCTCACCGTCGGAAGCGGCCTGCGCGAACTCGGCGAGGCCGCGGTCGTCGCCGACCAGCGTGACCGCGCCCCGGCCCTGGAGCTGGGCGTCGACCAGCCCGCGCAGGGCGGTGAGGTCGGTGCCCGGGGCGGGCAGCACTCCGAAGGCGTCCACCTGGCCGGGCGCCACAGCGAAGCGCTGGGCGTCGGCGGTGGCGAAGAACATCGACTCGACCGCGAGGGGGTTTCCGGTCGAAGCGATGCCGACGACCTCGAAGGACCGCACGCCACCGGGCACCGCGATGGGCAGCGAACCGCCCGCCTGGTGGCCGGTCCGGGCGGCGATGGTCTCGTCGAGCACGACCTCACCCTCCCGTTCCGGCGCCCGGCCGTCCCGCAGCCCGTAGGGCGCGAGTTCGGCCGAGCTCCAGTCGTGCCCGCGCTGGGTCCCCGGGACGGCGGGGGCGCCGTCATCTCCGGGGACCGAGGCGGGGAAGGACACGTCGGCGACGACCTTCGCGACCCCTGGGACGCGTTCGATCGCCGCCGCGAGCCCGGCGTCCAGCCGCACCCGTTCGGCCAGCACCGCCGTCTCGTGGTACTCGTCCTCGGTGCCGGCGTAGACCGGGGGCAGGTGGTAGGTCTGGTCCCCGGCCACCACGATCGGCGCCGCGGCGAGCCGCTGCGGCGGGATGACCGTGCTGATGCCGGTCTCCATCAGCCCGCCGCAGGCCATCACCACGGCGGTGCCGAGGAACAACGCGACGAAGGTGGCCACGAAGCCGCCCTTGCGGAAGCGCAGCGTGCTCAGCGCGAGCCCGAACATCAGCGCACCGATCCCGTCAGCCGCGGCCCGTCCTGGGGCCGCTCGTCGGCCCAGGCGCCCAGGTGGGTCATCCGCCGGGCCACCTCGTCGGCGGTCGGCTCGAGGAGTTCGCCGACGACCTCGCCGTCGGCCAGGAACAGCACCCGGTCGGCGTAGGCGGCGGCGACCGGGTCGTGCGTGACCATCACGATGGTCTGCCCGGCCAGTTCCTTCGCCTCCCGGAGCAGGCCCAGTACCTCGCGGGCGGCCCGGGTGTCGAGCGCGCCGGTCGGCTCGTCGGCGAAGACGACCTCCGGCTGGGTGACCAGCGCCCTGGCGATGGCGACCCGCTGCTGCTGGCCGCCGGACAGCTCGCCGGGGCGGTGGCGGTGGCGGTCGCCGAGGCCGACCCGGTCGATCACCTGCGTGACGGTGTCCCGGTCGGCCTTGCGCCCGGCCAGCCGCAGCGGGAGGGTGACGTTCTGCCACACGGTCAGCGCGGGCAGCAGGTTGAACGCCTGGAAGACGAACCCGATCCGGTCCCGGCGCAGGGTGGTCAGCCGGATCTCGCTGAGCCCGCCGAGGTCCTGCTCACCGAGGAGGACCGAGCCGGAGGTGGGGCGGTCCAGGCCGGCCGCGCAGTGCAGCAGCGTGCTCTTGCCCGAGCCCGACGGGCCCATCACGGCGGTGAAGGTGCCCCGGCCGAAGCCGACGGTCACCCCGTTCAGTGCGACGACCCCGCGTTGCTTGCCGTGGACCTTCCGCACGGACAGGAGCCGGACCGCGTCCGGTACGCCTTGGTGCTGCCGCATTCTCGCCACTCCCCTTCTCGGTACTGCCCGTGGAGGACGCTACGGAGGGCGCGGGCGGTTTCCGATGGTGGTAGACACCCATTCCGTACGGGACTTAGCACTACCGACCAGGGCGGTTCCCCGGCTCATAATGAATGGCATGACGAGCAGCGATTCAGCGTTACGGGACGGCTGGACGGCCACCCTGCGTGGCACCGCACTGGCCGGGCTCGCGCTGGTCGAGCTGGTGCTGTTCGTGCTGGTGGTCTTCGCCGGTTCGCTGGTCGGCGTGGGACTGGGCCTGTTGCTGCTGCCACCGGTGGTGCTGACCGTCCAGCGGGTGATGAACCTGCAGCGGAACCTGGCGCTGAGCTGGTCCGGGGTGCGCATTCCGGTGCCGTACCTGCCGGACACCGGCGCCACCACGGCCGTGCGGCGCTGCCACCGGCTGCTCGGCGACCGGGCGAACTGGCGCGACGCGCTGTGGCTCCTGGTGGACTCGTGCGGTGGGTTGCTGCTGACCTTCACCCCGCTGGCGCTGATGCTGCACGGCCTGCGCGGGATCGCCATGCCGTTCCTGGAGTCCTCGCCGGACGACGCCTGGCTGGGAAACTGGTACGTGGTGGTGCCCGTGGTCGACCAGCCCACCGCCTGGGCCGCCGCCGCGCTCGGGATCGCGCACTTCCCGCTGGCGCTCTGGCTCGCGCCGCGCCTGTTGCGCGTGCACGGCAGACTGGCGGGGTTGTTGCTGTCCCCCACCGAGAACACCCGCCTGACGCACCGCGTCCAGCACCTCACCGAAACCCGCGGCGAAGCCGTCGACAGCCAAGCCGGGGAACTGCGGCGGATCGAGCGCAATCTGCACGATGGCGCGCAGGCTCGCCTGGTGGCGATGGGCATGACCCTGGACGCGGCCAGCCGCATCGTCGACGAGCACCCGGAGGCCGCGAAATCCCTGATGGCGGAAGCGAAGTCGAGTTCGGCCAAGGCGTTGCAGGAACTGCGGGACCTGGTGCGCGGCATCCAGCCGCCGGTGCTGGTCGACCGCGGTATCGCCGACGCCATCCGGACGCTGGCCATGGAGAACGCGCTGCGCCTGGAAACCACCATCGACCTCCACGGCCGCCCGACGCCGGCCGTGGAGTCCGCGGCGTATTTCACGGTCTCGGAGGTGCTGAACAACGCGATGAAACACTCGGGCGCGGAAACCGGCGCCATCGACGTCCGCCACGAAGCCGGCCGGTTGCTCATCAACATCAGCGACCACGGCCGCGGCGGCGCCGACCCCGACCTGGGCACCGGCCTGCGCGGCATCGAACGCCGCCTGGCCCCCCTGGACGGTTTCCTCACCGTCCTCAGCCCCCTGGGCGGCCCCACCATGGTCGCCATCGAAATCCCGTGCGACCTGATCACCACGGACTAGGGGTCACTGTCACGAAAGTGGCTTTGGGGGCGATTTCGGCCCCCAAAGCCACTTTCGTGACACCCCCATGCCGTGAATGCCACATTCACGGCCGATTCCGCCGTGAAAGCCACATTCACGGCACCCCCAGCCCCCGCCCCAACGAAACCGGCACCCGGGCACCCCCAAACCGAGCACCCCGCCCAAACCCCCCACCCCACCCCGGTCCACAGCCAAAAACACGGCGGGGATGCCCTTGTCAAGGCATCTTTCCCGCCTTGACAAGGGCATCCCCGCCGTAGTCACACTAAAAAACCGGGGCGGGCCCCCTCCATACGCCCACAAACAGGAGCCCAATCGCGAAACTCAGCCACCTGAATACGATGTACAACTGCTCGAACGTAGAACTCGGCTACCCGAGTGCGGGGTTCAGCTACTCGAACGTAGAACTCGGGTGCCTCAACGTGAAACTCGGCTGCCTGAGTGTGAGGTTCAGCCGCCTGAATGTGAAACTCGGGTGCCTGAACGTGGGGTTCGGGTTAGTGTTTCAGGTAGGCCAGGACGGCCAGTACTCGGCGGTTGTCGTCTTCTGACTGGGGCAGGTGGAGTTTCGCGAGGATGTTGTTGATGTGCTTCGAAACGGCTTTCTCCGAGACGAACAGGGCGCCCGCGATGCTGCTGTTCGACCGTCCCTCCGCCATCAGCTTCAGCACGTCCCGTTCCCGCGCGGTCAGTGAGTCCAGGCCGGCGTCGCGCGTGTTGTGGTTCAGCAGCCGCGAGATGACTTCGGGGTCCATCACCGTGCCTCCGGTGGCGACCTGGCGGACGGCGTCGATGAACTGGTCGCCGTCGAAGACCCGGTCCTTGAGCAGGTAGCCGACCGATCCGACGCCGTCGGCCAGCAGTTCGTTGGCGTACAGGCGTTCCACGTACTGCGAGAGCACGAGCACCGGCAGTCCGCGGATGCGGCGGCGGGCTTCGATGGCGGCGCGCAGGCCTTCGTCGGTGAACGACGGGGGCAGGCGGATGTCGACCACGGCCACGTCCGGGCGTTCGCCGACCAGCGCCTCCAGCAGGTCCGGGCCGCTGCCGACGGCGGCGGCGATCTCGAACTCGTGCGCCTCCAGCAGCCGGACCAGGCCGTCCCGCAGCAGGAACTGGTCCTCACCGATCACGACACGCACGCGTTCCTCTTCCGATGGGCGGCCAGGACGGCACCCATCATAGGACCGGGGAGCCCGCTCCGGTCACCACGCACACGTTGAGGTCGAGGTGCACCGGGTCGTGGTCGGCCAGCAGCACCGGCGAGGCCAAGCCCTGCTCGGCGAGCGCCGCCCAGAGGCCGGTGGCGGGGAAGCCGGGCGCCACCTCTCGCGCACCGGCCAGCGGCCCGACGCCCCGCCCGGCGATCACCGTGGCGGGCTCCGGGAACTCGGCCAACAGCGCGGCCAGCGCCTCGGGCACCGCCTCCGGCGCGACACCGGGCCGAGTGCGGAGGTCGAAGCCGCGCTCACCGGCCTCCAGCAGCAACGCCACCGCGGCGTCCCGCACCGGCCGGTCGCTCTCGTACGGCATGCCGGTCTGGTCCGCCACCAGCACCAGCACCCGGCGGCTGCCGTGCCGCCGGGCGTGGGCCGCGGCCACCCGCAGCGCGGTGAACGCCACCGAACTCCCCTGGCCGGACAACGAGAACACCAGCGGCCCGCCGGGCAGCACGGCGGTCAGGCTGACCGCGGCGGACAGGCGGGGGTCGAAGTCCGGCGTCGCGTGCGCCACGATCGCCAGGTCGATCGGCTCGTCGGCAGACAACTCGTCGTCGAGCAGCGCGTGCGCCATCGAGGTGAACGTGTTGCCGCGTGCCCGATCCACGTCTTCCTGCTCGTGCCCGATGCCGTGATCGCGCGTCAGATCGGCGAAGTACCGGTACAACTCGGGCACGTCGATCCGGTGCTCCCCCGCCGGGAACTCGCGGTGAAGCACCTTGCCCAGCCTCAGGCAGGTCGTGGTCGGCCGAGCCGGGGCGGCGGTCCGGTACACCGCTACGCCTCCAGCCCGGCGGCGGCCAGGCCCGCGACGTGGTGCAGGTGCTGGCGGCGCATCAGGTCCGCCGGCCGGTCGCGCTCACTGATCAAATAGGACTGTCCATTGTGCACCAGCACTTCGGCGGGATAGCCGTGGCTCAGGAACAGCACCGGGGAGGCCGTCGGGCCGTAGGCGCCGGAGCGGAACACCCCGAGCAGGTCGCCGGGGCGGACCGGCGGCAGCGCGATCTTCTTGCCCAGCACGTCGTTCGGCGTGCACAGCGGCCCGGTCACGTGCCAACTCTGTTCGGCGGGCTCGTCGTACCGGTTCAGCAGGCGCATCGGGAAGTCGCGCTTGACGTAGGAGCCGATGCCCACCGCGGCCATGTGGTGGTTCGTGCCACCGTCGGTGACGGCGAAGTTCTGCCCCAGCGAGGTCTTCACGTACCGGACGCGGACCACGTACGTGCCGGAGACCGCGGTGAGGAACCGGCCCAGTTCCATCACCAGCCGGGTCGCCGGGTGCCGTCCGGCGAAGTCGGCCAGCACCGGGTTCAGGCCCGCGGCCAGCACCTCGAGGTCCAGATCGCGTTCACCGTCGAAGTAGGCGATGCCGAGGCCGCCGCCGATGTCCACCATCTCCAGCGGGAAACCCAGGTGCGCGGACAGGCGTTCGGCGAGGTCGAAGATCCGGCGCGTGTTCTCCACGATCGGGTCCTCGCTGAGGATGCGCGTGCCCATGTAGACCTGCACACCCATCAGCCGGACGTGCGGGTGGCGCTCGGCCAGGCCCGCCGCGGCGAACAACTGCTCCTCGTCGATGCCGAACTGGCGGGGCTTGCCACCCATGGTCAGCCCGGAACCCTTGACCGCGAAACTCGGGTTGACCCGCAACGAGACCGGGACCACGATGCCCTTTTCCGCCGCCAGCTCGTCCAATGTGGACAGCTCGCCGAAGGATTCGCAGACGACGGTGTAGATGCCCTCGTCCAGGCAAGCGGCCAGTTCGGCGCGGCTCTTGCCCGGCCCCAGGAAGATGATGTTCTCCGGTGCGACCCCGGCCCGGCGCGCGGTGAGCAGTTCCGCCGTCGACGAAACCTCCGCGCGGGCGCCGTGGGCGTGCAGCAGCGCGCAGATCGACACGTTCGGGTTGGACTTGAGCGAGAAGAAGACCTCCAGCTCCGGGTGCAGCCGTGCGCGCAACCCGTCGAGCCGCGAACCCAGTTCGTTGCCGTCGTAGACGAACGCGGGCGTGCCGTAGCGCTCGGCGAGTTCGGTGATGCCGATCCCGCCGACCTCGAACTCAGCAGTCATGCTCGGAACTCCTTCTGGGGGTTGGCTAGGACAGCGCCTAGTGCTGGCAGACCATGGCGGAGAAGGTCGAGCCGAGGCCGACCGAGACCATCAGGTAGTTCGACCCCGGGGTGAGCAGGCCGAGGCTGGTCGCCGTGGCGTGGTTGAGGAACGGGTCGGCGCAGAAGCAGTGGCCGGTGGACCCGACGTTGCCCAGGAAGATCTTCTCCTTCGGCAGGCCCAGCGCGCCGCCCGCGCGGATCCACGAGACGCGGTTGACGTTGTGCGGCAGGACCAGGTCGATGTCGCTCAGCCGCAACCCGGCCTCGGCGACCGCCGCGTGGGTGACCTCGGCCAGCGCGTCCGGGTAGATCTGGCGGAACTCCGTGGCCTCCTCGTCGGACAGGATCACCGCGCCGCCGGGGCCGCCGTGGGTCGCGGTGGCGAATCCGAGCACCCTGTCGCGATCGCCGCCGGGCGCGACCAGCACCGCGGCGGTGGCCTCGCCCATGATCGCGACGTCGGGGATCACCTGCGCGGTGTGCGTGAACGCTTTCTCACCACACAGGATCAGCGCCAGCGCGTCCGGGTCGCCGTCGGCGGCGAGCAGCGTGCCGCAGAGGTCGACCGCGAGCAGGCCGGAGGCGCAGGCGTGGTCGGTCAGGGTGAACATGGTCGCCTGGGACAGGCCCAGCGCGTCGCGCACCTCGAGCATCGGGTTCACCGGGTAGGGCGTGGCACCGGGCATGGTCTTCGCGCGCACCAGGTAGCGGACGCGCTTCTCCTGTCCGGCGAGCGCGGTCAGTTTCCCGGCCGCGGCGAGCAGGGTCTCCGCCTCGGACTCGCCGGAGCGGCACACCTCGGACAGTCCGTAGAACCGGCGCAGGCGCCGCAGCTGCGCGTCGGTCAGCTCGAGTTCGCCCTGCAGCGACTCGATCGGCACAGCCGACGGCAGATAGGCGGATACCGCTACCAGCGAGGTCATGCGCCCAGGGTCACGGCCGTCGCTGACGTCCTGCTGACCGGCGGCTGACGCGGCGGACGAATTCCCGGCCGTAGCCCTTCCACCTGCGGAAACCGGGGGTTCCATGATCGACGTGAGCACCGCGGGAGGCTGGTTCGGTGCGGCCCGCTTTCAGGAACGGCAGAGGTCCCGCAGCACGGGCCGTTCCTCGAAACCGCCCGCCCGGTAGGTCGCCACCGCACCGGCATTGTGGCTCGGGGTGTAGACGATCGCGGAAGTCGAGCCCAGGTCCCGGAGCGTGGCCGCGCCGGCGAGGGTGATCGCCCGGCCGTGGCCGTGCCCGCGGTGGTCCGGGTGCACGCCCATCGGTTCGATCAGCCCGGGCTTGCCCGGCCCGGCCGACCACACCGTCACCGTGGCCACCGGGGTGTCCTGGGCGTCGTAGGCGATCAGGCACCGGGCGTCGGCGTACGGCGATCCGGCCGCCATCGCGTGCCAGCGCTCGTCGGTGAAGTTGGGGGAGCCGAACGCGGCCCGCTGGACGGCGGTCCGCACGTGCGTCCGCTCCGGCCCGATCACCTCGATCCGCACCCCCGGCTCGGGCACCGGTTCGGTGAGGTCGCGGCGCAGCGGCGTCCACGGTTCGTCGGCGTCCCAGCCGTTCCCGGACAACACGTCCTGCACCAGTGCGCCGCTGGGTGCCTCGATGAACACCTTGCCGGCAGGCAGCACACCGCGCTCCGGGTCGCCCGCGTCCTCGGCCACCCGCCGCGCCAGTTCCTCGTCCCGCACGGCGTCCGGCGCGACCGTGAGCCGCAGCAGGTCGGGTCCGTCCAGGAGCCCGATGGCGAGCACCCGCCCGTCCCGGCTCCAGGTCCGGATCGCCGCGGCCGTCGTCTCCGCGCCGAACCGCCAGAACCAGCCCACGTCCCCCGGATGCAACTGCATCGGCGCGCCGTCGTACTGCCATTCCCGCAGCACGCCCACCACGCCGTCCAGGCCGTCCACGCCCGGCTTGCCCAACTCGATCGCCATAGCCGGTGATCCAACACCACCACGCCGGACGGCCGCACGCCGTTTATCCGGGCCGTCCGGCGTGGCGGCGTGGCGGCGGGATCAGCCGAACCAGGTGGTGAGCGCGGTCCGCAGGGCGGGGGCGGCGGTTTCGGCTGATTCTCCGATGGCCGCGGCCCAGGCGACGTGGGCGTCCGGGCGGATCAGCAGCGCGTCGGCCGGGCGGTCCTCCGCCTTCGCCGTGCGGATCTCGACGATCTCCTTCCAGTCCTGGGCGACCTCGCGCAGATCGGCGCGGTCGGCGAGGTCGAGCAGCACGGGCCGCGCGGGGTGCATGAGCTCCGCGACGCTGGTGGTGCCCTGGTCGGTGTGCAGGGTGAGGTCGGGGGCGAAGCCACCGGCCAAGGGGTGGTCCGCACCCGGCATCGGGTAGCGCAGGTCGGCACCGGCGAGCAGGGAACCGATGCGCCGCAACGGCTGCTCGTCGGTGACGATCTCGAGGAACAGTTCCCGCAGCGCGTCCGCGGCCGGGTCCAGTCCACGACGCAACGCCACCTGGGCCTGGGTGTGCATCATCGTCCGCGCACCCGCGTAGTGGCGTTCGCCGTGGTAGGTGTCCAGCAGCCCGGGCGGCGCCCAGCCGTCGAGTTCACCGGTCAGCTTCCAGGCCAGGTTGACCGCGTCGTACAGGCCCGCGTTGAGCCCGACGCCCGTGGCGGGGAACAGGTGGGCCGCGTCCCCGGCCACCAGTACCCGCCCGTCGCGGTAGCGCTCGGCCTGGCGTGCCTGGAACTGGTAGCGCGACAACCGGACCGGCTCGCCCAGCGGCAGCCTCCCGCCCAGCACCCGCTCGATGCTGTCCCCCAGTTCGGCCAGGGTCAGCCCTCCCTCCCCGATCTCGGCCGGCTCCTTCTCGGTGGTCTGGATGAGCGCGAGCCCGGGGCTCAGCCAGCCGAAGCCGAACAGTCCGCGCTCGGTCCGGGTGAAACCGGCGCGCACCAGGCCCAGCCCGGGCACCTGGAGATCCCCGTTGTCCGAAGTGGTCACCGAGTCGGGCAAGGTGACCTGGCCGAGCCGGTTGACCTCCGGGTAGGTGGTGCCGGGGAACGCGATCCCGGCCAGTTCGCGGACCCGGCTGCGCCCGCCGTCGCACCCCACCAGGTAGCGCCCGGTCACCTCGTACGCCCCCTCCGGGCCGGTCGCCTGGACGGTCACCGCGGTGTCGTCCTGGGTGAACCCGGTGATCTCGTGTCCACGGCGGACTTCGGCACCGAGTTCGGCGGCCCGTTCCTCCAGCAGGCGCTCGAGGCGCTGCTGCGGGAGGTACAGGCCCCGCAGCGGCGGATCCGCCAGGTTCGAGAAGTCCAGGTGCACGTCGCCGAACGGGTACTTCGGCGCGGGGTGCGCCATGCCGATGCTGGCCGCTTCGAACTCCTCCAGCACTCCCCGGAATCGCAGCATCTCCAGGATGTGCCCGCCGAGGCCGTTCGCCCTCGGCACCTCCGAGCGCTCCGCGTACCGCTCCAGCACCAGCGGCCGCACCCCGGCCAGCCGCAGCTCACCCGCCAGCATCAGCCCGACCGGGCCGGCCCCCGCGATGATCACGTCAGCTTCCACACGCACTTCGGTACTCCTCTTTTCGCGGGTCCTGGCTACAGCGCTGAAGTGTGGGGCAGGCACGGGGTCTTGCCGCAAGCCCCGGGGTGCGCTATACCTTGAGCACGGGAAGAGAGCAGGAGCTCCTTCCTTTTTTTGTGCCCTGGTGCTCAACCGGGCCCCCGCCGCACCCGTATCCACAGTGGTGAGGCCGACCGACGACACCGAGATCACCCGCTGGGCGCGGCTCGCCGCACGCGGCGATCAGCCTGCCTTCGAACGGTTCCTGCGGGCGACGCAGCCGCAGGTGCGCCGCTTCGTGGCCGGGCTGACCGACCAGCAGAGCGCCGACGACCTCACCCAGGAGACCTACCTGCGCGCGCTGCGCGGGCTGAGCCGCTTCCGGGGTGAGTCGTCCGCGCGCACCTGGCTGCTCTCGATCGCCCGGCGGGTCGCCGCCGACCACCTCCGCTCCGCCGCGTCCCGGCCGCGACTGGCCGTGCTGGCCGACTGGCAGGCCGCCGCGGAGGGCGCCGGGCACACCACACCCGTGTTCGAGGACCGCGTGGCCCTGCACCAGCTCATCGCCGGGCTCCGGCCCGAGCGCCGGGACGCGTTCGTGCTCACCCAGTCCCTCGGACTGTCCTATGTGGATGCCGCGGCGGTCTGCGGCTGCCCGGTCGGCACGATCCGGTCCCGGCTGGCCAGGGCCCGCGAGGACCTGGTCACCGCCATGGCCGAAAGCCCGCCGCGGCGGCGGACGGCCTGACCGCCGGAAACCGGCCGAATTCACCGGAAAGCGAATTCACCGCGGGAAAGAATAAAGCGCGAGTGAATTCCCGGTAAAGCAGACTGCCAGCTCAGGGACACTTTTCGGTGGTTCACCGCGCGGCCCGCGCAGCACCCGGTCACCGCCGTGCCATAGTGGCTCATCTCCCGAGAAAGGCAGTTCCGCACTACCGAAGGACCGGACCATTGCTCAGCATTCCCAAGCGGCACGCGTGGCTGATCGCCGCCGCGTTCACGCTGGGCGCGTGCGCGCCCGCGGCGCCGGAACCCGCGCCGCCCACCCCACCGGCGGCCGCGCCCAGCGTGGCCCCCGGTCCGGCGGCGACCCCGCCCGACCCGGCCGTCGAGCAGGAGTTCACCCGGCTGCAGACCCAGTACGACGCCAGGCTGGGCCTCTACGCGGTGGACACCGGCTCCGGTGAATCCGTGGCGTTCCGTGCCGACGAGCGCTTCGCGTTCGCGTCCACCTTCAAGGCGCTGGCCGCCGCCGCGGTGCTCGATTCCACCACCCCGCAGCAACTCGACCAGGTAGTCCGCTACAGCAAGGACGAGCTGCTCGAGAACTCCCCGATCACCAAGGATCACGTGGCGACCGGCATGACCCTGCGCGAGCTGTGTGACGCCGCCGTGCGCTTCAGCGACAACACCGCGGGCAACCTGCTGCTCAAGCACGTGGGCGGCCCGCAGGGGCTGGACGCCGCGCTGACCGCCGTCGGTGACGAGGTCACCTCCGCCGACCGCTGGGAGCCCGAGCTGAACTCGGCCGTGCCCGGGGACGTGCGCGACACCAGCACCCCGCGGGCGCTCGCCCACGACCTGCGGCAGTTCGTGCTCGGTGACGCGCTCGCCGAGGACGACCGCGCCCTGCTCACCGACTGGCTGCGGCGCAACACCACCGGCGGCACGGTGATCCGCGCCGGGGTGCCCGCCGACTGGGTGGTCGGCGACAAGACCGGCAGCGGGTACTACGGCGGCCGCAACGACATCGCCGTGCTCTGGCCGCCGAACCGCGCGCCCATCGTGATGGCCGTGATGACCAGCCGTGAGGAACCGCGGGCCAAGCGGGCCGACGCGCTGCTCGCCGACGCCGCCCGCGTGGCCGTCACCGCACTGGGCTGACCGACTCCCGCCGGGCCGGGAGCCAGGTGAAGGCGGGTTCCCGCGTGTGCTGCCACCGCCGGAGCCCGGCTTCCAGCTCCCGGGTCCGGCGCCGCAGCCCGCGGGCGCCCCGGTGCCCCAGGCACTGGCTGACCTCGTCCGCCCAGCGTGCTTCGGTGCCGGGGCACGAAGCGGTGAAGCGCGGGTGGGCTATCAGCCAGTCCCGGAACACCGCTTCCGGGGGCGCCAGGCAGATGAGGTGGATGTCGCGCCCGGGCGCCACGGTGTGCTGGAGGCGGGTGAGGAACTGGCGGCAGGCGGCCGGGCGCACCGCCGCCGGCCGGCCGCCCGCCACGTCCAGCAGGTCGAACAGGTTCGCCGTGCCCGGGTCCATCGGCAGCACCGGCCGATCGGCGCGGGGCCCCAGTTCCAGTGCCAGCAACCGCACCGGTGGCGCGAGGTACAGGCCGCCGAGGTCGGCGATCCGGCCCGCGAGTTCCCGGTGGTCGAGCCGGGCCGGCCGCCGCCGGACGCTCGCGCTCACGGCCGTCCGGCGCCGGGGTCAGCCCTCGGCACGCTGGTACCAGGTATCGCCGACGACCATGTCCGAGATGCCGCGGGATTCGCAGTAGAGCACCAGGTCCGACATGCGGTTGATGAACCCCTCGCCGTTGAAGTTCAGCGAGGTGTTGCACAGCACGCCGACACCGCGCTGGGCGGCGAAGGCCGAGAGCAGCCGGTGCATCTGCGGGTTGCCCGAATCCCGCACGGTCTGCACGCGGGCCGAACCGTCCACGTGGGTCACCGCGCGCAGGCCGCTGGACTCGCGCACCCGCCGGAAGTAGAGCATGTACGGGTCTTCGAAGTCCTCGTGGAAGACCTTGCCCAGGTCCTCGACCCGGCACACCGGCGCGATCGGGCGGTAGTCCTCGCGCTGCTTGATCTCGTTGAGCCGGTCCCTGGTCACCGCGCCGAACGGCTCGGCCAGCAGCGAGCGGTTGCACAGCGCGCGCGGCCCGATCTCCCAGCGGCCCTGCACCCAGGCGACGACCCGGCCACCGGCGAGCGCGCCGGAGAGCTCGTCGTGCTCGAGCGGGCGGGAGGTCCACCTGGCCGGGTCCGGCTGGGTGTCGGTGACGAATTCCAGTCCGCTGTAGACGCTCCAGTCGACGTGCGGGTCACCGGTGAAGGTGGTGAGCGCGTCGATGGCGGTGCCCAGCGCGGAACCGGAGTCGTTGGTGCACGGCGCGACGAACACCGAGGAGAAGTGGCCGAGCTGCGCCCACAGGCTGTTCCAGTCGCAGTTCAGCCCGCAGCCGCCGGAGATGTAGAGCGGGCTGCCTTCGGGCATCTCCTGCCTGGCGACCTCGGCGAAGGTCTCGAAGAGGCGTTCGGTGAGCAGCGCGGCGGCGATCTTGCACTCCGGCGACTCGACCCCGGCGTTGTACAGCACCGAATCCCGGTATTCGCCCTTCGGCGCCGGGTACATCGAGTCCTGCTTGAGGATCCGCTCGACCACGTGCGTGATGTCCGCGTCCGCGTCGGCGGAGTCGCCGAAGGCCGCCAGCGCCATCAGTTTCCCGGCGTCGTTCAGCCGCGGTTTCCCGCCGGTGGTGGGGAAAGTGGGGTCGGCGAGGCCGAAGAGGAACGAGTAGCGCGCGCCGGGGCCGGACATCACCTGGACCTTGCGGGTGATCCGCTGGTGCCCGTCGATCACGTAGAAGGCACCGACGTCACCCTCCCACACCAGCACCGTCTGGACCGGGCTGTCGTCCCTCGGCGCCATGCCCAGGGCCATGTAGATGTGCGAACGTTCGTGCGTGGAGCTGAAGAACTTCACCTCCTTGCCGAAGAAGCGCGAGGTGGTCACGGTGGGTTCTTCGATGCCCGAGTACCCGGCGCCGGTGTAGGAGATGCGGTTGGGCCGCAGGTCGCTCCAGCCGCCGAGGGCGACCACGTCCGGCACCTCGCCCAGCCGCTCGGCGAGGTCGAGCACGGTGGTGGCCAGGATCGGCGAGTACCGCGGCCGGGAGTCCTTCTCCGATTCGAGCGAGTAGAGCAACCGGCGATCGCCGATCGCGGCGACGGCACCGTCGTGCCCCGGTTTGAACGCGACGATGAGCATTCGTTCCTCCAACGCGTGACGAGGGTCGGGACCGCGCCCCCGGCCTCGTGGGCCGGGGGTCGCGGGCACGGTGGCTACGAGGTGACCGCGTGCATCGTGACGTAGTTGGTCCCGATCCAGTCGCCGAAGGTCGCCTTCTCCATGTCCAGGCTGACGTCGAGGCCGTACTTCCTGGCGTCGGGCACCGAGAAGGTGAAATCGGTCGACGGGCGCAGGAAGAACACGCTCGAGGTGCGGTCGCTGCCCTTGAGCATGCTCGCGTCCGGGGAGACCACGTGGTGGTTGGGCGCGGGCACCGCGCCCTGGGTGACCAGCGGCGCGATCGCCCCGCACAGCACCACCACGGCGTCCTCGACGTGCGGCAGGCTCACCATCTCACCGTCCACTTCGGCCTGCAGGCTGACGAAACCGTTGGCGCACGGGGTCTGGTGGATGAAGGTGATGATGGACAGGTCGTAGTGCGGGGCCATCCGGCGTGGCTCGTACTCGGCGGCGCGGTGTTCCGGGACCTCCGGGAAGTACCGCAGGCGCAGCACCGGGTCGCAGTCGAGCAGGGTGTCGAGGTCCTCGCCGTCGTAGGTGCCCGCGGCGGTCAGCACCAGGCGCGCGGTCTCCTGCGCGGCGCGGTACAGGCTGTCGAAGTAGTTCGTCCAGACCGACTCGAACTCCTTCGACGGGAACAGGTTGCCGCCGATGCCCATCGAGTACGACATGGAGTAGTCGGTGTAGGTGCCGGTGTTGGTGACCTGGGCGGTGCTTTCCGCCTCCAGCGCCGAGTACCCGCGCCGCATGGTCGGCACCTTCGTGGTCACGGCCTGCTTCTCCTCGGCTGTGCCTTGGGCGAAGAAGTCCATCGCGGTGTCGGTGGCCACCCGGTGGTCCCGTTCGGTGGCGCCGTACCCGGTGAGGTAGAAGACCCCGCGGCGGGCCCACTCGCGGAACTCGTCCTGGCGCGAGCCGTCGCGCAGTTCGGCCATGCTGAAGACCGGTACCGTCTTGTCCGACATTTCCCCTGCTCCTCGTTCGTCGTTCATTCGTGGAAGGCCAGCGCGCGCAGTTCCAGCGAAGTGCGCAGGTGGCCGGTCGACGGCCCGTTCTCGTCGAAGAAGGCCGTGTGCGGGCAGAGACCCGCCACGTCGCGCAGTTCGCCGCCGTCCGGCTCGCCACCGGCCATGGCCAGCCCGCGGCTCGCGCTGTCGTAGCACTTGAAGACCAGCGCTTCGGCCGGTGTCAGCGAGTCCCAGAAGTACCAGCGGTGCGCGGGATTGTGCCGGACCGAGTAGTTCTCGCGGTCCTTCAGCCAGTCCGGGAAGTCCAGCCGGGTCGGCACCAGGTCGGCGGACAGGTCCAGCGACCGGTAGTCGCACAGCGCCAGCGGGAAGTTGCGCACCGGCTCGAGCAGCGGCCGCCAGACGTTGATGATCTGGAAGCGCCGGAACTCCCGGCCGGGGCCGAGGTGCCGCTCGGCCCTGGCCCGCGCGCTGCCCGGGCTCTGGTCCACGTGCACCCGCTGGTGCGGGGACTGCGCGGCCGGGTCGTCGGCCGCGTCCTGCCGCCGGAGGGTGGCGTCGAAGAACTCCACCACGTCCGCGCCGGTGAGCGAGCGGAGCAGCGCACCGGTTTCCCGCCGGTACTGCTCCAGCGCGGCTTCCTCGCTGTCCAGCAGGCCCCGCTGGGACGCGCCGGTGGGCGCGGTGACCTTCTCGAACCCCGTTTCGTCGAGCGCCGGCCGGATCGAGCCCTCGCGCAGGTCGGTGATGGTCGTCTCCACGCCCACCTTGCGGAAGTTGAACAGCACCTCCGGCGGCCGGGTCACGGCGTCGATGCACCAGTCCCCGTCCCCGCCGTCCGGGGTCAGCGGGGCGGCGTAGTACAGCGGACTCGACACGGTCGGCACGATCCACCTACGCCTTCGGTGCCGACCGGCGCAGCACACCGCGTTCCAGTTGCGAACTGGCGTTGGCGTAGACCATGTCCATGCTCAGCTCCCCGGCGAACGCGGCGAGGTACTCGGTGAGCAGCTTGGGGCTGTACCGGTACCAGTACGGGATCATGTCCTCGATGATGAAGTAGTCGCCTTCGTGCAGGAGGTGGTCCACCGACCACCGCAGGATGTTGAAGGTGTTCGCGTGCGCGTCGTCGATGAACACCAGCGGGTGCGGCAGGTCGCGCAGGTGCTCGAAGGTGGCCAGGTCCGAGCAGTCGGCCTCGCGCAGCGAGATGTTCTTCATCTCGGACTCGGGGATCTGGCAGCGGGACAGGTCCCGGTCGATGCCGAGCACCTGGCAGTCGAAGCCCATCAGCTCGGCCATGTCCCGGAACCAGACCAGCGAGCCACCGCTGTACACGCCCAGCTCGATCACCGTGCGGGGCCGCAGTTCGACCATCAGGTCGTGGTAGGCGGCCTGGGTGTCCGGGTCCTTCAGCATGCGCAGGCCGCGCCACTGGTAGCGGGCGAAGTCGGAGAACCCGAGATCGCGCGGGGCCTCGGCCCACCGGTCGAGCGGCCAGTCGCGCGGGCGGTCGGCCAGCACCGGCGGGTGGTAGACCGGGTCCTCCCCCAGCCCCCGGAACAGGTTGAGGTCCAGGAAGTCCTGGCGGGTGGTGTCAGTCATGCGTGCTCCTCGATCAGGTCTGGCCGTTCTTCACGATCAGCGAGTGCAGGCCGTGGTTGAGGTAGTCGCCGTAGCGGACCGCCTCGTTGCCCTGCTTCCCCTCCGGGGCACCGTCGGGGAAGAAGGGCTCGATCAGGGTGTGCTGCCCGGCGTGGAAGAAGAACGGCAGCGAAAGGCGTTCCGCGTTGACGAACTTCACCCGGTGCAGCGGGGACGGGAAGTAGTCGTTGGTCAGGTGGCCGAGGTAGGTGCCGGCGTTGACCAGGAAGTCGGTGTCCGAAGTGGGCAGATCACGCCAGCCGTCCACGGTCTCGACCTGGAGGTTCTGCACCTGGGTCTGGTACAGCACGGTGATCATCGAGACGTCGAAGTGGTCCTCGAAGCTCAGCTTTTCCCCGTCCGGCCCGGTTTTCACCGGCGGGTAGTCCTCCAGGTACGGGTACCGGATCAGCGAGACCGAGGAGAGCGTGTCCGCTTCCTTCAGCTCCGGCTCGAAGAACCGCTCGTCCTTGCCCAGCGCCAGCGCGAACCCGCGCATCAGCACCTTGGACAGCCGGTGCATGGTCCAGTAGTACTCCTCGCAGAACGGGCGGAAGCTCGGGTGCTTCTCCTCGTCCGGCCAGCTGTTCACCTCGTGCATCGGGGTGCCGGCCTTGATCTCCGGGTGGTCTTCGGAGAACGACGGGTTGAGGTAGCAGAAGGACTCCACCGCCTTCTTGCCCTCGATCGCCATGTAGTACCCGTTGCGCACGTGCGAGTTGCTCTTGTTGTAGGCGTGGATCGCCAGGTCGTACTTCTCCTGCGGCGACATCGTCCGGTGGAACTCGTTGACCACGTCCTGCAGCCGCTGGACGTCCACGCCGTGGTTGGCGGCGTAGAAGAAGCCCGAACCGCGGCAGGCCTTGTTGATCTCCTGGCCGACCCGGACCTTTTCCTGCGCGTCGTCCCCGAATAGCGGGGACACGTCGATGGTCGGCACTTCCGCTGACGGCATTTTCATTCAGTCGCTCCCTAGGCTCGTCGAAATCCGCTCGCACATCAGCCGCACCAGCTTCTCGTTGCGCACCCACGAGTGGTGCGTCTCCCCGGCCAGGTCGCAGACCTCGATCGCGGCCGCGGGCAGCAGCAGGTCGAGGTGGTTGAAGCGCGTCCCGTGGTAGTACTCGAACAACCGGGGCTGGTGCGGGCCGTTCACCACGTCGTTCGGCTCACCGGCCTTGAACAGCACCAGGTTCCCGAGCCGTCCGGCCAGCCGGGCGAGGTCGGCCTCGTCCGGGCGGTAGTGGTAGTTGATCGGGTCGAGGATGTCCTCGACCCCGGGCAGCCCGATGTTCGCCGAGGCCTGCCGCATGCCGAAGTACGGGTCGATCAGCAGCAGGTCGTCGATCCGCTCCCCCGCCCGCGCGAGCTGCCGGGAGATCTCCAGCGACAGCACGCCGCCGAAGCTCCAGCCGAGCAGGTGGTACGGCCCGGACGGCTGCAGCCGCCGGATGTGCTCGACGTAGTAGCGCCCCAGTTCCTCGAACGAGCCCATGGGCGTGTGCAGGTGGACGTTGTTGAACAGCACCAGCCGCTGGTCCGGCAGCTGCCGCGCGAGGTTGCTCAGGTAGCTCTCCGCGCCGCCTTCGCCCGGCGGCAGCACGAAGAGCGTGCGCTCGGCGTCCTCGTTGACCAGGATGTACGGGTCGAACAGCTCGGTGGTGGCTTCGCGTGCCGGTTCGTTGCGGGCGACGGTCGCGGTGTGCGAGATCAGCCGCTCCAGCCACACCTTCAGCTCGCTGGCGAACAGGCGCGTGGCCGCTTCGCCGAGCAGGCTGTCCACCACCGCGACCAGGCGGCCGCCGGTGCAGCTCATCGTCACGTCGATGCTGGACCGGTTCGCCAGGCGGTTGCCGTCGACGGTGTGGCTGCCGGACAACGCCGGGTCGAGCTGCCACGCCTCGGTCGGCTGCCCGTCCCCCTCGCCCAGCCTGCCGAGGTAGTTGAAGCTGACCGCCGGCAGCGGGGCCTCACCGCCGAAGAGCGCGCCGTAGCCGATGCCGTGGTGCGGCACCCGGCGCCGGTTCGCCCTGGTGGCGAGCACGCTGCGCCCGAGGTCGCCGGGATCCACCTCGACGGCGAACGGGTGCATGGTGGTGAACCAGCCGACGGTGTCCCGCACGTCCGGCGCGCCCTCGAACAGCTCGCGGCCGTGGCCCTCGACGGTGAGGTGGTTCGTCGCCTGCCGGGTGATCGACCGCAGCGCGAAGCCGGTCGCGGTCAGCAGCAGGTCGTTGACCTCGGTGTCGTAGGCCCACGGGCTCTCCGCCAGCAGCGTCCGCGTGTCCGGGGCGGTGAGCGCGAACTCCTCGCGGCGCCTGGTGGTGCCTTCGGTCTGCGCCAGCAGTTCCGCGGACTCCATGTCCCGGGTGGTCTCCGCCCAGAACTCGCGCTCCCCCTCGGCCGGGGTGTAGTCGCGCACCGCCTGGGCCCACTGCCGGTAGCTGCCGGTCTTCGCGCCCAGGTCGCCGCCGTTGTACAGGATCTCCAAGTCCTGGGCGAGGATGTGCCAGCTCACCGTGTCCACCACGAGGTGGTGCAGGGCGAACCAGACCCGTGCGGTGCCGTCGTCGAACCCGTGCAGGTAGGCCGCACAGGCCGTCGGCCCGTTCGCCAGGTCGAAGGTGCGCTGCCAGTCGACCAGCCGCTGCCGCAGGTCGGCGTCGGCCAGGCCGCGCACGTCGAGTTCGTGCAGGGTGATCGGCGCGGCGTCCTCGGCGTAGACCTGCCCGCCGCTCTCCGGGAACCGCAGCCGGAAGGCGTCGTGGTGCTCGACCAGCCGGTCCAGCGCGGTCCGCAGCTCGCCGGGGTCCAGCGGCGGGGTCTGGATGGCGAAGTTGTGGTTCCAGCGGTGCCGGTCGGCCAGCGGCTTGGCGAAGAACCACTCCTGGATGGGCAGCATCGGGCACTCGCCGGTCAGCCTGCCCTGCTCGGGTTCGTCGTCGCCGGAGTTCTCGGCGAGGCCGGAGAGCACGTTGTCCACGAAGGACCGCACGGTCGGGTAGTCGAAGAGGTACTTGACGCTGACCTTGCGCTCGATCTCCCGCTGCACCTGGCTCGCCAGGTGCAGCGCGCTGATGCTGTCGCCACCGCAGCGGAAGAAGTCGTCGTCGATGCCGACCGTGCCGCCCGGCAGCTGCGCGCTCCACAGGTGGCACAGCCGCGCTTCCACCCGGTCACGAGGGGCCGCGTAGGCCGCCCGCTTCGGGGAGAAGTCCGCGCTGGGCAAGGCATCCACGTCCAGCTTGCCGGTGATCGTCATCGGCAGCGGGCGATCGAGCCGCACCAGCAGCGAGGGCACCATGCTCGGCATCAGCTGCGCCCGCAGCGCGGCGAAGAGGTCGGCTTCGTCCACGGACGCGCCGGGCTCGGGCAGGTAGTAGCCGACGAGCCGTTTGCGCTCGGGTGCCTGCGGGTCCGCGCCCGCGACGACCGCGCACTGGCGCACACCGGAACAGCCCGCCAGTGCCGCTTCTACCTCGCCGGGCTCGATCCGCAGGCCGTTGATCTTCACCTGGGCGTCGTTGCGGCCCAGGTACTGCAGCTCGCCGTCCGGGCCGCGGCGGACCACGTCCCCGGTGCGGTAGATCATCGGGAACCGGCCGGATTCCGCCGCGAACGGGTTCGGCAGGAACCGCTCGCGGGTCAGCTCGGGCCGGTGCAGGTACCCCTCGGTCACGCAGTCGCCGGCCAGGTACAGCTCGCCGACCGCGCCCGTGGGCAGCAGCTTCATCCCGTCGCCGAGCACGTAGAGCCGGGTGTTGCCCAGCGGCGCGCCGAGGGTGTTCCGGTAGGCGTCACCGGGCTCGAAGCGGTGCACGGTGTTGTACACGGTGGTTTCGGTGGTGCCGTAGGCGTTGAGGATCGGCCCGGCGAACTCGCCGCGCATCTTTTCGAAGTGCTGCGGCTGGAACGCCTCACCGGCGACCAGCACGCACCGCAGGTGGCTCAGGCGCGCCAGGTCGAAGCGCTCCACCTGCGTCGGAGTACCGCTGATGTAACTCAGGCCTTCGCGGTTCGCCAGCTCGTAGAACGCCGGGTCGTCGGCGGCCGAGGGCGGCGGCACGAGCAGCTTGTGCCCGCCGAGCACCGACAGCGCCAGTTGCTCGACGGAGAAGTCGAACACGTAGTTCGCCAGGAACAACACGGCTTCGGCGGACTCGTCCGGCGAGCCGAAGTAGCGCCCGCTCAGCTGCGCGCGGAAGCTGTCGACCGAGCCGTGCGAGACGAGCACCGCCTTGGGCTTGCCGGTGGTGCCGGAGGTGTAGATCGCGTAGGCCAGTTCGGTGCTGGTGGTCTCGGTGACCGGGTTCTCCGCGGGTTCGCCGGACAGGTCGAGCTGTTCGAGGTCGAGCACGTCGCCCGAGGTCAGGCCGCGCACCCGCGAGCCGTGTGCTTCCCCGGCGAGCACCAGTTGCGCGCCGGTGTCGGACAGCATGAACGCGATCCGGTCGTCGGGGTAGCTCGGATCGATCGGCAGGTACGCCGCCCCGGCCTTCCACACCGCGAGGATCGCCACGAGGGTCAGCTCGGACTTGTCCAGCACCAGCGCGATCAGCTCGTCGGCCCGCGGTTCGGCCACCGAGCGCAGGTGGTGCGCGAGGCGGTTGGCCCGCTCGTTCAGCTCGCGGTAGGTCAGCCGCACGTCACCATGGACCACGGCGACCCGGTCCGGCCAGGTCGCCGCCACCTCCTCGAAGACCGCGTGCAGCGTCCGGGTCCGCCGGGCGGCGGGCTCGGCGGGTGGCGTCAGCAACGCCGCCTGCCCCGGCTCGTCGAGCGCGGTGAGCTGGGCGATCGGGGTCTGCGCGGCGGCCGAGGCGAACTCGGCCAGCACGTGCTTGAAGGTGGCGATGAACCCGCTCGCGCTGGTGTCGTCGAACAGGGACGCGGCGTAGGTGAGGTTGCCGGCCAGCCCGGTCGCGGTCTCGGTCATCGTCGCGGACAGGTCGAACTTGGTGGTGGTCCAGCCACCGCTGTCCGGCTGGTACCCGGTCAGCGCGCTGGTGTGGTCCGAGACGTTCTGCAGGGTGAAGTTGAGCTGCAGGATCGGGTGACGGCTCGGGTCCTTCTCCACCTTGAGTTCCTTGACCAGCTGCTCGAACGGCAGCTCGCCGTGCACCTGCGCGGCCACCACCGCCTCGCCGACCGACCGGACGTAGGCCGGCAGGGTCGCGGCCGGGTCGACGCGGACCCGCAGGGCGAGCAGGTTCGCGAAGAAGCCGATCGCCCTGTCGAACTCCGGGCGGCCGCGGTTCGCCGACGGCGTGCCGACCACGAGGTCGTGCTGCCCGGTGTACATGTTGAGCATCAGGCACCAGGCGCCGAGCAGCACGCTGTAGAGGCTCACCCTGGCGGTCCTGGCCAGCTCGCGCAGCGCCTCGGTGGTCCGCTCGTCCAGCTCGAACTCCAGCTCGCGGCCGCGGTAGTCGAACCGCGGCGGGCGCGGGTGGTCCAGTGGCAGGGCGATCGTCTCGAAACCGCCGAGCGCGCCGGTCCAGAACTCGGTCAGCGCGGCCAGCCGCTTGCCGGTCAGGTACTGCCGCTGCCACACCGCGAACTCGCCGTAGGTGCCGCGCAGCGCGCCGAGATCGGCTTCGGGGACGCCGTCGAGCAGGGCCGCCAGCTCGCGGCGGAAGATGTCCCACGACCAGCCGTCGAAGCAGCTGTGGTGCACCACGACGCTGAGGTAGATCTCGTCGCCGTGGTCGAACGCTTCGGCGCGGATGGGCAGTTCCTCGTGCAGCCGGAACACGTACCCGGCGCGCTCGGTCAGCACCTCGTCCAGCTCGGCCCGGCTGTCCACTGTGGATGATGGCACCTCGAGCCGGACGTCGTCCGCCGGGATCGGGTACTGCCGCCGCACGCCCTGGTCGTCGGTCTTCAGCAGGGTGCGCAGGGCCGGGTGGCGGCGCACGAGCGTGCCCAGCGCACCGGGGAGCGCGGCACGGGTGTGCGCGGGCAGCCGGAGCACGAACGGGATGTTGTAGGCCGCCGTACCGCCCTCGAAGTCGTCGATGAACAGCAGGCGTTCCTGCGCCAGCGAGACCGGCGGGTGCTCGACCGCGGTGGGCGGCGGCGTCCACGCGGTGTGCTCGAGCGCGGCCGCCTGGATGTGCTCGGCCTGGGCGGCGAGCGTGGTGTGCTGGAGCACGGTCGCCACGCCGAGGCCCTGGCCGAAGCCGGTGGTGATCGCCTGCGCGAGCGCCATCGCGCGGATGCTGTCGCCGCCGAGCGCGAAGAAGTCGTCGTGCACGCCGATGCGGTCCGGCGCGATCTCCAGCACCTGGGCCCAGATACCGCACAGCTTCAGCTCGAACTCGCTGACCGGCGCGACGTATTCGGCGCCCTCACCGGCCCCGAAGTCCGTCTCCGGCAGGCGCCGCGCGTCCAGCTTGCCGCTCGGGGTCACCGGGATGTCGGTGATCCGCAGGACGCGCGCGGGGACCACGGATTCGGGCAGCTTCTTGCGCATCCACTGCTTGAGGTCCTGCTCGTCGAATTCCTGCTCGCCGACGTAGAACCCGACCAGGTACTTCTGCCCCACCGCGTGCTCTCGGGCCACGACCAGCGAGCGCACCACCCCGGGGTAGGACGACAGCGCCGCCTCCACCTCGCCGAGTTCCACGCGCTGGCCGCGGATCTTGACCTGCAGGTCGGTGCGGCCGAGGTACTCCACCTCGCCGTTGGGCAGCCAGCGCACCAGGTCGCCGGTCTTGTACAGGCGGCCGTTCTCGCCCAGCCGCCGTTCCTCCGCGGTCTGGAACGGGTTCTCCACGAACCGGTCGGCGGTCAGGTCCTCGCGGTTGAGGTACCCCCTGGTCACGCCGATGCCGCCGATGTAGAGCTCGCCGATACCGCCGACCGGGACCGGCTTCATCGCCTTGTTCAGCACGTGGCACTTGGTGTTGGCGACCGGGAAGCCGATGCTCTTGTTCACCCGGTGCACGTCCGGCGGATAGGGCCGTTTGTGGCTGGTGATCGAGATCTCGGTCGGCCCGTAGCCGTTGATGATCAGGCCGGGGAAGGTGCCGCGGATCTTGGCGAACACCGGCTCGGTGAAGTCCTCGCCGATCGCGTCGATCCGGGTCAGCGAGGTCGCCGACGAGTAGTCGTAGAGCGAGAGCACCGACGGCGTGCCCGAGAGGTAGGTGACCTGCTCGTCGTTCATGTACCGGCACAGGCGCCCGGGATCGGTGCGCATGCTGTCGTCGAGCACCACCAGCTTCTGCCCGTTGAGCAGCGCGTCGGTCATCTGCTCGACGAAGTGGTCGAAGATGTAGTTCGAGAACGACAGCAGCGCCTCGTCGCGGTGCGCCTTGTCCAGACCGAACAGCTTCGCCAGCGACACCTGGAGGTTGACCACGCCGCGGTGTTCGACGAGCACCGCCTTGGGCTTGCCGGTGGTGCCGGAGGTGTAGATCGCGTAGGCGAGGTCGGTGCTGGTGGTCTCGGTGACCGGGTTCACCGCCGGCTGGTCGTCGAGGTGCAGCAGTTCGATCTCCAGCACGGGGGTGCCGGTCTCCGCCAGCGAACGCAGCCGGTCGCTGTGGATCTCGTTGGTCACCACCACGCGCGCGGCGGTGTCGGAGAGCATGAACGAGATCCGGTCGTCCGGGTAGCCGGAGTCGATCGGCACGTAGGCCGCACCGGTCTTCCACGCCGCGATGATCGCGGTGATCATCAGCTCGCTCTTGTCCAGCACCAGCGCGACGAGGTCGTCCGGGCGCAGTTCGACCACCGAGCGCAGGTAGTGCGCGAGGCGGTTGGCCCGCTCGTTCAGTTCGCGGTAGGTCAGCCGGTTTTCCCGGTACACCACGGCGATCTCGTCCGGCCAGCGCTCGGCCATCTCCTCGAACACCGCGTGCAGCGTCTTGTCCGCGGGGAATTCCTCGGCGGTCTCGTTCCACGAATCGAACCGCGCGCGCATCGACGGTGAGATGAGGTCCAGTTCGCGGACGGGCCGCGCGATGTCCTCGGTCACCTGGTGGAACAACGTCCTGGCGACGTCGAGCAGGGTGTCGATGGTGTCCTCGTCGAACAGTTCGCCCGCGTACCACAGGGTGACGGTCAGCTCGTCGCCCTCTTCCCGTGCCACCACGGCGATCGGGTAGTCGACCTTGTCGGCGTCGTAGGCCTTCTCGAAGCGCAGCGCTTCCTGGTGCGCGAGTTCCTCTTCCTCGTCCAGCAGGCGCGGGTAGTTCTCCAGCACCAGCAGCGTGTCGAACAGGCGGCGCTTCATCTCGCCGCTCTGCAGCCTGCCCAGTTCCACGATGCTCTTGCTGTTCATCGTGTTCACCGCGGCCTGGATGTCCCGGACCGCCTCGGCCACGTTCTGGCCCGCCTGCTGGTCGTGGTCGACGATCAGCGGCAGCGTGTTGATGAACAGCCCGGCGGAGTTTTCGATGCCGTCCACCGGCAGGTTGCGCCCGGACACGATGGTGCCCACCACGGTGGTGTTGCCGCCGCCGATGGCGTGGAGCACCTTGTGCCAGACGAACTGCAGCACCGAGTGCAAGGTCACCTGGTCGGCGGCGCACCCGGCCTTGAGCGCGCCGGTCAGGTCCGCGCCCAGGCACAGCTTCCTGGTCCGGTGCCGCTGGACGTGGTCGTAGTCGCCGAGCGAGACGCGGTACCGGCTCTTTTCGTTGAGCAGCCCGGCGAAGTCGCCGCGCTCGTCGATCCGGCCGAGTTGCTCCACCCAGTAGGCGGCGTGGTCGTTGCGGTGGGCCTCCCAGTACCGCTGGGCCGCCACGTATGCGTTGTCCACATCGGACTCGATCGGCTGTCCGGCTCGCAGCGCCAGGTAGTTCCGGTGCACCTCGTCGTGCAGGACCGGCAGGCTCCAGCCGTCCAGGATGATGTGGTGGCAGCTGAAGATCAGCGAGAACAGGTCCTCGCGCTGCTTGATCAGGTAGACGCGGAACAGCCGGCCACCGGCCAGGTCGTACGGTTCGGTGCGGTCGCGCTCCTGCAGTTCCCGGACCCGGGCCTCCTGCTCGGCGTCGTCGGCCGTGGCGCTCAGGTCGACGAAGCGCCAGTCGAACGGCTTGTCGTCGTTGTCGACGATCTGCACCGGCTCCTCGGCCCAGTCGAACCGCAGCCGCAGCGCCGGGTAGGTCTGGCGGGCGGCCTGCCACGCGTCCTTCATCAGCTCGGGGCGGATCGGCGCGTGGTAGCGGTGCACCGACTGGACCACGTACGCGTCGTCGCCGCCCGCGGTCTTGAGGTGGTGGTAGAGCAGGCCCTGCTGGAGTCCGTTGGCGAGCATGCGGACCGGTTCGCTGCCGGTGGTGACCTCTTCGACCACCACCTCCGGCTCGGCGTGGCCCTGCGATTCGAGGTGACCGGCCAGCGCGGCGAGCGTGCGCAGCGCGAAAACGTCCTCCACGCCGAGGGAAAGGCTCAAACGCTGCCGCACCCGGGCGATCAGCAGGATGCAGGAGATGCTCTGGCCGCCGAGGCGGAAGAAGTCGTCGCGCTCCCCGATCCGGTTCTCCGGAACACCGAGCACCTCGCTCCAGATCGCCCGCAGCTGCTCGGTGATTGCCAGGAGTGGGGCATTACTACCATCTATTGCAAGTAATGCCCCATTCATAGCATTGGCGGGGGCCGGGTGGAGGCTGACTTCCGGCAGGGCACGCCAGTCCACTTTGCCGTTGACGTTGACCGGGATGCTCGTGAGCCGCACCATGCGCGCCGGGACCATGATCCGGATCAGGCGCTGTTCGAGGAAGGCGATCAGGTCGGCTTCGGCGACCTCGGCCCCGTCCTCCACGAGGTAGTAGCCGACGAGGTGCCGGTCGCCGGTGGCGTTCTCCTTCGCCACCACCACGCACTTCTTGACCCCGGGGAACTCCGTGGCCTGCGCCTCGATCTCCCCCGGCTCGACGCGGACGCCGTTCAGCTTCAGCTGGAAGTCGGCGCGTCCCATGAACTCGACTTCACCGTTGAGCAGCACCCGCGCGAGGTCGCCGGTCCGGTAGAGCCTGCCGTTGCGCCCGCGTGCCTTCTCCTCCTCGGTCTGGAAGGGGTTGGCGGTGAAGCGTTCCGCGGTCAGGTCGTCGCGGTTGAGGTAGCCGGGCGCGACCCCGCAGCCACCGATGTACAGCTCGCCGATCGCGCCGATCGGCAACTGCTTGAGCCCCTGGCTGAGCACGTACCACTTGACGTTGCGCAGCGGCCTGCCGATGCTGCGGTCGCGCCGCTCGGTCACGCCGGGGCCGAACTCCTTGACCGCGGTGACGAACGCGGCCTCGGTGAAGGCGTACTCGTTGACCACGTGCCCGGCGAACTTCTCGCGCAATTGCCGGAGCCCGGAGGCGGTCAGCTCCTCGCCGACCAGCAGCAGCCGCTTCAGGCTCGCGCACCGGCGCAGGTCGAAGTGCTGCAGCACCGAGCCCGTGGCGTTGAGGTAGGTGACGCCGTGGCGCTCGATGTATTCGGGGAAGAGGTCGGGGTCGAGCCGGACGTCGTCGGGCACGATCACCAGCGTCTGCTCGTTGATCAGCGCGATCAGGGTCTGGCGCAGGTGCGGTTCGAAGACGTAGGAGGCGAACAACGCGACGCGTTCGGTGCCCGGCCGGCGCATGTCGTAGCGCTCGGACAGGTCGGTGATGCTGTTCACCACGCTGTAGTGGTACTTCGGCACGCCCTTGGGCACGCCGGTGGTGCCCGAGGTGTAGGTGACGTACGCGCGGTCCCGGCTGCTCAACGCCAGGCCGGGATTTTCCCGTGCCTGCTCGGGGTGCGGCCCCGCCACCACCGCCTCGACCTCGATGACGTGCACCGAGGCGTGCTCGTCGCCGAGGACCTCGCGGAGGCGCTCGGCGTGCCGCCGGTTCGTCACGATGCCCGAAAGCCCGGTGTCGCCGACGAGGAAGCGGATGCGCTCGGCCGGGTAGGCCGGGTCGATCGGCACGTAGGCCGCGCCGGACTTCCAGATGCCGAAGGTGGCGACCACGCCGAGGTCGCTCTTGTCCAGGTACAGCCCGATCAGCGCGCCGGGCCGCACGCGCACCGGCCCCTGGATCAGCCAGTGGGCGAACTGGTTGGCCCGCTCGTTGACCTCGCGGTAGGTCAGCCGGACGTCCCCGCACACCACCGCTTCACGGTCCGGCGCCCGCCGCACCACGTCCTCGAAGAGTTCGTTGAGCCGCTTGTCCTCGTCGAACTCGCCGTCGGTGCCGTTCCACTGGTGCAGCTGGAGTTCCTGCTCCGCCGACACCAGGTCGATGTCCGCGACCAGCTGCTCGGGACGGCCGATGAACTGGCCGAGCACCTCACGGGCCACGTCGAGCACCCCGGCGATGATCTTGTCCTCGAAGAACTCACCGGCGTAGGCGATCCGCCAGTGCAGGCAGCCGGCCGCCGGGTCGTCCCGCACGATCGTCACCAGCGGCGCGGGCGGGAGCTCGGTGAAGCCGAGGTGGCCGTCCGCGAGCACGAGCAGCGCGTCGAAGAGCCCGCGCTGCAGCAACTCCTCCGGCGGGAGGTACATGTCCTCGCGCGCGACGGCGTCTTCGAGCTGCTCGGCGGCCTCGGCGCAGGTCAGCCCGGCCTGCTCGAGGTGGTCGACGACGACCGGGAGCACCTTGCCGTCCCGCAGGAACGCGACCACGGTCTGGTGGCCGTGCCCGTAGGCGTGCAGCACGCTGTGCAGCGTGGCGAGCGCGAACGCTTCGAGCGGCATCGCGCCCAGCGCCTGCTTGAGCGCGGTGTAGTCCTGGCCGGAGATGGTGAGTTCCTTCTCCTGGGTGGCGCGGACGGCCGTGTCGCTGTCGCGGACGGCGACCCGGTGCCGCCACTCGTCCTTGAGCAGCATTTCCAGGTCACAGCGCTGACCGGCGATCGCGTCGATGCGCGCGCACCAGTCCGCGGCCGACTTCAGGTGTCGTGCTGACGTCATCGAGGGAATTCCTTCTCGTCTTCTCGTCGAGCTCGCCGGGTTCGTGGCGGGGGATTGCTGAGCGCGTCAGCCGCGGGGAGCCAGGCTGGCCGCCAGCGCTTCGAGGCCCTGGTCCAGTTCGCTCTCGGTGATCGTCAGCGGGGGCCGGAAGCGCAGGCCGCGCGTCCCGCACGGCAGCGCGATCACCTGGTGCCCGGTGTACATCCGGCGCAGGACCGCGTCGCGCTGCTCGGTGTCCGGCAGGTCCACCGCGCACATCAGGCCGCGGCCGCGGGCGTTGGTGACCACCCCGGGGTGCCGCTCGGCCAGTGCTTCCAGCCCGTCGCGCAGGTACTTCCCGCGCTGCACCACCGAATCCAGCAGGTCCGTGCGCTCGATGGTCTCCAGCACCCGGGTGGCGCGGACCATGTCGGCCAGGTTGCCGCCCCAGGTCGAGCTGATCCGGGAGGACACGGCGAACACGTTGCTCTCGACCTCGCCGATCCGGCCGCCGCCCATCACCCCGCACACCTGGGTCTTCTTGCCGAAGGCCACCAGGTCCGGGCGCAGGCCCAGTTGCTGGTAGGCCCACGCGGTGCCGGTCAGCCCGCAGCCGCTCTGCACCTCGTCGAGCACGAACAACGCGTCGTGGCGGTGGCAGAGGTCCTGCATCGCCTGGAGGAACTCGGCGCTGAAGTGGTTGTCGCCGCCCTCGCCCTGGATGGGCTCGGCGAGGAAGCAGGCGATCATGCCGTCCGCGGCCCGGAACGCCTCTTCCGCGGCCTCGAGCGCCCGTCGCTCGGCCTCCCGGTTCGCCTCGGCGTGCGTGGTCAGCGGGTGCTCCAGCGCGGGGGCGGGGATGCGCGGCCAGTCGAACTTGGGGTAGCGCGCGGTCTTCGACGGGTCGGTGTTCGTCAGCGACATGGTGTAGCCGCTGCGGCCGTGGAAGGACCGCTCCAGGTGCAGGACCTGCAGCCGGTTCACCGCCCGGTCGTCCAGCCCGAGTTTCTGCGCCTTCCAGTCGAAGGCGGCCTTCAGCGCGTTCTCCACCGCCAGCGCGCCACCGTCCACGAAGAACAGGTGCGGGAGCAGCGGATCACCGAGCACGCGGGCGAAGGTGGTGACGAACTTGGCGTAGGGCACGGTGTAGACGTCGGGGTTCGACGGCTTGTTCACCGCGGCCGCGGCGAGTTCCCCGACGAAGGCCGGGTCGTCCACGATGCAGGACGGGTTGATCCCGAGTGGCGCGGAGGCGAAGAATGAGAACAGATCGAGGTAGCGGGTGCCGGTGACGGCGTCGACGAGCCAGGGGCCCGCACTCGCCTCGAGGTCGAGCACCAGGTCGTAGCCGTCGGTGAGCACGTGGCGGGCGAGCGCCTGGCGCACGTCGCGAGCGTCCGGGCCCGCCGGTACGCGGGCGGCGGGCATCTCGAGAACCATTGCTGTCCCCCAGCGTGTGTCAGTGGTGGTCGGAGAAAGGGCCGTTCGGGGGACCCCGCCACCCGTCCGGACGCAGCGGGGCGCACAGACAGTGAAAGGCCGGGTCGGCGAATTCGGTCAAGGCGGCGTTGGGCCGCCGCTCAGTTGCTCGACAAAGCTCGACAATACTGCTCGACAATGCTCCGGTGGATTAATCGGGTTTGCCTACTCGGTCGATGCGGGGAAGCCGCCGCGAAAATGATCAGCGCACATCAACGGGTAGCGGTGAACTCGCCACAGGACCGAGGCTAACAGCGCGAGCCGGTCCGTGAACCGCCATTGGGGTGACTACCGTCCACCGCGCCCGTGCTGTCAGACCTTCGTCGGATGGAGCGCGGCAATCCTTGACACACAAGGGATTTTCACAGATAGGCCACCCGGCCCCGTGGTGCGCTGCGCCATACCGGGCGGTTTTTCTTTGCCAACCCGCGACGACGGCTGGTAGCCTTTCCACATCGGCTGCGGGCACCGCGCCGCCTGGGGAATGCTTTCATCCGCGCATACCGGCTGCGGTGCTCCGCGCTTTCGCCGAATGCCCGGCCGACCATTTTTTCCGCTTACCGTCCTTATACTCTTCGGGGAGACCTGCGCATGGTGGCGACCGCCTGGGCGAACGCCCGTGAGCAGGTGTCGCTCGATCCCGCGGTGACCAATCTCAACGCCGGTTCCTGCGGCCCGCTCCCCCGTCCGGTGTTCGACCGGGTCACCGCGCTGCGCGCGCGGATGGCCGCCGGGCCGATGGACTTCCTCTCGCGGCAGTTGCCGCCACTGCTGTGGACCGCGCGCGAACGCCTGGCCGGCTACCTCGGCGCACGGCCGGAACGGCTGGCCTTCGCCACCAACGTGACCGGCGCGGTCAACCTGGTGGCCTCGTCGGTACAGCCGCACCTGGCCGCCGGCGGGGAGATCCTGCTTTCGGACCAGGAGTACGCGCCCATGCGGTGGTGCTGGGAGCGGGTGGCGCGACATCAGGGCCTGGTGGTCCGGACCTTTCGCCTCCCGGTTCAACCACTGGACCCCGACGAGGTCGTCGAGGCGGCCACGGCCGCGATGGGCCCGCGCACGCGGCTCCTCTTCTTCAGCCACGTGGTCTCGTCCACCGGCCTGGTCCTGCCCGCCACGCGGTTGTGCGAGGAAGCCCGCCGCCGCGGCGTCCTGACCGTGGTCGACGGCGCGCAGGCCCCCGGGTTCACCGACCTGGACCTGGCGGCCCTGCCCTGCGACTACTACGCGGGCAGCGGGCACAAGTGGCTGCTGGCGCCCACCGGCGTCGGCTTCCTGCACTTCGCCGAGGACCAGGCGGGCGTGCTCCGCCCGCCACAGGTGAGCTGGGGTTACCGCCCCGACGGCGAAAACCCGTCCGACGAACGCAACCGGTTCGGCAGCACCGACCGGCTGCGCAACCTCGAATGCGAGGGCACGCGGGACCTGTGCCCCTGGCTCGCGGTGCCGTCGGCGATCGACTTCCAGGCCGGGCTCGGGCACGGACGCGTGCGGGAACGCATGCGGGAGCTGGCGGCCTTCACCCGCGAGCGCCTCAGCGGCTGGCGCGGCCTGGAACCGGTGACCCCGGCACACCCCGGGCTCTCCGGCGCGATGACCGCGTTCCGGCTCCCGCCGGGCACGGACACCGCGGGGCTGCGTCACGGCCTGTGGGACCGCTTCCGGATCGACGTGCCGGTGCTCGACCGGCCGGACGGCCCGCTGCTGCGGGTGTCCACGCATTTCTACAACACCGAAACCGAAGTCGAGCGCCTGGCGGAGGCGCTGAAGGAGCTGAGCAAATGACGGACGCGACCGTGCCGACCTTCGATCTGGCCGAGCTGCGTGAGGGCTTGCACCAGGAGGAGTTCCGCCACTGCCTGCGCGAGAAGGGCGTGTTCTACCTCAAGGGCACCGGGCTCGCCGAGGCGGACCACGCCTCGGCGCGGGAGATCGCGGTGGACTTCTTCGACCACGGCACCGAGGCCGAGAAGAAGGCGGTGATGACGCCGATCCCGACCATCCGGCGCGGGTACGCCGGGCTGGAGTCCGAGAGCACCGCGCAGATCACGAACACCGGCAAGTACACCGACTACTCGATGTCGTACTCGATGGGCACCGCGGACAACCTGTTCCCCAGCGCCGAGTTCGAGAAGGCGTGGGAGGACTACTTCGCGCGGATGTACCGCGCTTCGCAGGACGTCGCGCGGCAGGTGCTGACCTCGGTCGGCGCGGAACCCGAGGTCGGCATGGACGCCTTCCTCGACTGCGAACCCCTGCTGCGCCTGCGCTACTTCCCCGAGGTGCCCGAGGATCGCGTGGCCGAGGAGCAGCCGCTGCGGATGGCCCCGCACTACGACCTCTCGATCGTCACCCTGATCCACCAGACCCCTTGCGCGAACGGGTTCGTCAGCCTGCAGGTCGAGGTGGACGGGTCCTATGTGGACATCCCGGCGCAGCCGGGCGCGGTGCTGGTGTTCTGCGGCGCGGTGGCGACGCTGGTGGCCGACGGCGCGATCAAGGCGCCCAAGCACCACGTGGCCGCGCCCGGCGCGGACAAGCGGGTGGGCAGCAGCCGCACCTCCAGCGTGTTCTTCCTGCGCCCCAACGGGGACTTCCGCTTCTCGGTGCCGCGGGCCAGGGAGTGCGGGTTCGACGTCAGCATCCCGGCCGAGACCGCCACCTTCGACGACTGGATCGGCGGCAACTACATCAACATCCGGAAGACCGCCGCCGCCCGGTGACCAGCGTCCGGGGGGCTTCCAAGACCGGCAGGACCAGCAAGACCAGCACCGCGACCACCGCGCTGGTACTGGCGTGCACGGCGCACTTCCTGGTCGTGTTCGACACGTCGGTGATCACCGTGGCGCTGCCGTCGGTGCGGGCGGATCTGGGCTTCGCCCCGGCGAGCCTGCAGTGGGTGGTCAACAGCTACACGCTGGCCTTCGCCGGGCTGTTGCTGTTCGGCGGCAGGCTCGCCGACATCCACGGCCACCGGCGGGTGTTCCTCGGCGGCCTGGCGGTGTTCACCCTGACCAGCCTGATCGGCGGGCTGGCCACGTCACCGGCGATGCTGATCGCGGCGCGGGCCGGGCAGGGCGCGGGTGCGGCCGTGCTCGCGCCGCTGGCGGTCACCATGCTGACCACCTCGTTCCCCGAGGGGCCGCGGCGGACGCGGGCGCTGACCATCTCCACCGCGGTGGCGCTGGTCGGCGGGGCCTCGGGCAACCTGCTCGGTGGCGTGTTCACCGAGTTCCTGTCGTGGCGGTCGGTGCTGCTGGTCAACGTGCCGATCGGCATCCCGGTGCTGTTCCTGGCCGCACGCGTGCTCGCCCGGCCCGCGGAAACGCCGTGGGGCCGCGTCCGGCTCGACCTGCCGGGCGCGGTGCTGGCCACGGCCGGGCTGACGCTGCTCACCCTCGGTGTCTCGCAGACCCACGAGCACGGCTGGAGCGAAGCGGCGGTGGCGGTGCCGCTGGCGGGCGGACTGCTCGCGCTGCTGGCGTTCGTGGTGGTCGAGGCGAGGTTCGCCGCGTCACCGCTGATCCCGCCGCGGCTGTTCGGCCTGCCCGGGGTCGGCTGGGGCAACCTGGCCATGCTGCTGGCCGGGGCGAGCCAGGTCCCGGTGTGGTTCTTCCTCACCCTGAGCATGCAGCACGTGCTCGGGTACAGCGCCGCGCAGGCCGGGCTGGGGTTCGTGCCGCACGCGCTGGTGATGCTGGTGGTGGGCCTGCGGGTGGTGCCGTGGCTGATGCGGCACGTGCAGGCCAGGGTGCTCATCGCCGCGGGCGCGGCGATCGGCGCGCTCGGGTTCTGGTGGCAGAGCCTGCTCACCCCGGACAGCGCCTACCTCGGCGGCATCCTCGGCCCGGCGGTGCTGATCTCCATCGGCGGCGGCCTGGTCGGCACACCGCTGGCCAGGACGGTCACCTCCGGCGTCGGGCCGCTCGACGCCGGCGCCGCCTCCGGGCTGATGAACACCACCCGGCAGTTCGGCGGCGCGTTCGGGCTGGCCGTGTTGCTGACGGTGACCGGCAGCGGCACCTCCGGCAGTCCCGCGGAACTGGCGTCGCACTACGGCGACGCGTTCGTCGGCATCGCGGTGTTCATGCTCGCGATCGCGGTGCTGACCCCGGTCCTGCCCGCCCTGCGCGATCGACCTCTCCAGGTGTGATCCACGTCTCACCCGTGGCGCGATGAGTCCGGTCCTCCGGTGGAGTCTGCTTCTTCGAACAGCGACTTCCGGAGGAAAACGCATGGCTCAGCTGCTGAGAGTCCAGAACTTCAACGTCTCGTCCGACGGCTACGGTGCCGGGGAAGGCCAGAGCCTTCAGCGGCCGTTCGGCCACGCCGACCCCCGCGAGATCTTCGCCTGGGCCGGGGCCACGGCGAGCTGGCCCAACCGCACCGAGCCGGGCGGCACCCGCGGCCTCGACGACCACCTCGTCCGGGACTTCCACCACAACATCGGCGCGGAGATCATGGGCCGCAACAAGTTCGGCCCGCAGCGGGGCCCGTGGGAGAACCACGACTGGCTCGGCTGGTGGGGCGACGAGCCGCCGTTCCACACCCCGGTCTTCGTGCTGACCCACCACGAGCGGCCGTCGTTCACCCTGTCCGACACCACCTTCCACTTCGTCGGCGGTGACCTGGCCGCCGTGCTGAAGCGGGCGAAGGAAGCGGCGCAGGGCAAGGACGTCCGGCTCGGCGGCGGCGCCACCACCATCCGCGCCTTCCTCGACGCCGACCTCGTCGACACCCTGCACGTGGCGGTGGCGCAGCCCGAGCTGGGCGCCGGTTCGCGGCTCTGGGAGTCGCCCGACGAGCTGCGCGACCGCTTCCACGTCGACGTCGTACCCAGCCCGAGCGGGGTCACCCACCACCTCTTCTGGCGGAAGTGACCCCTCGCGCCCTCAGGCCCGGGTGAACTCCATGACCCAGTTGGACTCCCAGGTCCGGCCGCCGTCGGCGGAGAACTCCTGTTCCCAGCGCGCCGAGTCCGGGGTGATGCCCGACCAGAGGTAGTGCGCCCTGATCGGCCTGCCTTCGTGCTCGTCGTCGCCGTAGAAGTCGCCGCGGCCGTCGGTGAAGGTGCCGAAGACCGGCGGGAAGAGGCGGCCGGTCTGGCTGTTGGACCAGTAGAGCGCCCATTCCTGCCGCTCGACGTCGAACAACCGGAGGGTGAACCCCCGGGTGCCCAGGGTCGGGAAGAGGATCTCGTCGGTGTTCCCGCCACCGTCGAAAAGGGACCGCGAGGTGCTGGTGCCCGGGAACTCCACCCAGTCGCCGGCACCGGACAGGACCGTCCTGAGCCGTCGGTTGGCCACGTTCCAGGACCCGAGCAGGAAGTCGAAATCGTTCACGCCGCTGATGCTGCCCGCCCATCACTGACATCTTCTGTCAGTGACCGGCGGGCGAGTTCGTTCCCCTGCTAGAACTGGGAAAAGACCAAGGGGGACGAGATGCCGTTCGACCACGCTCACTGGCAGGAGCGCTTCGACGCGCTGCGCACCGAACACCACGTGCCGGGGGCGGCGCTGGCGGTGTTCGTGGACGGCGAACTCCACGAACTGGCCGGCGGCGTGCTGCACCGCGGGACCGGCGTGGCGGTGACCACGGACTCGGTGTTCCAGTCCGGTTCGGTGGCCAAGGTGTACACCGCGACGCTGGTGATGCAGCTGGTCGACGCCGGGGAACTGCGGCTGGACACCAGGGTCGCCGACGTGCTGCCGGGCTTCGCGGTCGCCGACGCCGAGGTCGCGCGGACCGTGACGATCGGCCGGCTGCTCAGCCACACCAGCGGGATCGCCGGGGACTTCACCCTGGACACCGGCCGCGGTGACGACTGCCTCGCGCGGTTCGTCGAAGCCTGCGCCGACGTGGGCCAGGACTGCCCGCCGGACACGGTGATCTCCTACTGCAGCACCGGGTACGCGCTCCTCGGCCGGATCGTCGAGGTGCTCACCGGCCAGACCTGGGACGACGCCCTGCGCGACCGGCTGTTCACGCCACTGGGGCTCCACCAGTCGATGACCCTGCCGGAGGAGGCGCTGCGGTTCCGCGTGGCCATGAGCCACCTCGGTGAGCTGGGCACCGATCCGGAACCGGCGCCGGTGTGGGACATGCTGCCGCGCTCGGCCGGACCGTACGGCCGGGTCCTCATCACCGCCGCCGACGTCGTGCGCTTCGCCCGGATGCACCTCGATGACGGCGTCGCGCCCGACGGCACACGTGTGCTGTCCGCCGGATCGGCGGCCCTGATGCGGCAGCAGGTCGCCGGTTGCCTGGACACCTGGTCGTTCATGGCGACCGGGTGGGGTCACGGCTGGGCGCTGTACGACTGGGACGGCGTTCCCGGCTACGGGCACGACGGCGCCTCGGGCGGGCAGTTCTCGTACCTGCGGGTCGTGCCCGGCAGCGGGGTCGTGGCCGCGCTGCTGACCAACGGCGGGGTGGCGACCAGCTTCTTCACCGACCTGTTCCGGGAACTGCTCGGCGAACTCGCCGGGGTGCGGATGCCCGAGGTCTTCGCTCCCCCGGCCGAACCGCGGCCGATCGACGTGGCCCCGCTGGCGGGCACGTACGAACGCGAAGGCGTGCGCCTGACGGTCGGCGAGCGCGACGGCGGCCCGTACCTGCGGTTCGAACTGCTCGGCGGCATGGCGGGCTACGCACCGCCGATCGAAGCCGCCCTGGTACCGGTGTCCGCGAACGTACTGGCCATGCCGGGGATGGGCCCGGTCAGCGCGCCCTGGCTCCCGCTGGTCTTCGGCACCTTCCCCGACGGCACGCCCTACGTCTACTTCGGCATGCGGGCGGCGCCCAGGGTCGGCCCGGTCACCCCCAGTCCCGGGTGAAGCAGCCCGCCAGGTACAGGTCCACGCGGTCGGAGAAGCGGCTCAGGTCCCGGCCGGTCAGCTCGGAGATCCGGCTGACCCGGTACCGCAGGGTGTTGACGTGCAGGTGCAACTCGGCCGCGGTCTGCGTCCAGGAGCCGGAGTTCTCCAGGAACACCTTCACCGTGTGCACCAGATCCGAGCCGTGCGCTTCGTCGTAGGACAACAGCGGGCCGAGTACCTTGGCACCGAAGGACCGGCGTAGTTCCTCGGGGACGGCGGCCAGCAACAACAGGTGTGACGCGACCTCGTCCCCGGCGACCACCGAAGCGCGGCCCGGGGCCAGTTCGGCGAGTTTCCTGGCGTGCCGTGCTTCCTGCACGGTCGGGCGCAGGGCCTGCGCGTCCGGCGCCCGGCCGATCCCGACCGCCAGCCGGGCCGAGCCGAGAGCGGGTTCCACCACGAGCACGGCTTCGCGGATCCGCTCGACCAGGCCGTCCACCGGCTCCCGGACCGCCAGCAGACCGAACGTCTCCGCGTCGAGCGAACCGACCAGCGCCGGGCCGCCGAACGGGGCAAGCACCTCGTCGAGGATCACCGGCGCCAGGCCGGGGCCACCACCCTGCACGCCCGCCGAAAGCACCAGAACCTGGTCCTCGGCGGAAAACCCGGCGGCCCCGAGTCGCGAGTCCAGGTCCGCCTGCGTGGCTTCCGCCGACAACACCCGGCGCAGCAACGGTTCCGCGGCCCGGTTCTCGATGCGCTTCGCATCGTCCAAACGGGACCGTTCGAGCCCGGCCAGCGCGGCGAACTCGGCGGCGACCTCCCGCTGCGCCGGTTCCCAGCGCGCGTGGTCGTCGGCCACCACCACGAACCAGCTGCCCATGCGGTGGCCCGCCTTGTTCGCCGAAGCAAGCATGGTGAACCCGCCTGCCGCCCGCGGCAGCCGCTCCCCCAGCAGGTAGCGCCGGGCGAGTTGCGCGCGCTGCTCCGCGCCGAGCGAATCCCCCGTTCCGGCGATCACCCGGCCGGTGGCGCTGAGCACCCAGCAGTCCGCGCCCAGCTCGGCCGCGCCCGCCTCGACGAGCGCGGGCAGGCCGCCACCGGCGGTCACCGCGGCGAGCAGGCGCCGGTGGCGGTCGAGGCCCCCGCCGCCGTCCGCCCCGGCCCGTTCCGCGGCCAGGCCGAGGATGACGCGCTCGCTCACCGTCGCGAACGAGACGGACACCGGCACCTCGAACAACGGCAGGCCGACGCGGCGGCACGAGTCGATCATGTGCTGCGGCACCGGTCCGTCCACTTCGGCCGTACCGGCGCCGAGCGCGACCACCCCGGCCTCGGTCAGCGTGGTGACGAACGCGTCGGCGTCCTCGGGGCCGGGCAGCCACCGCATGCCGCAGAGCACCAGTTCGCCCCCGGTGAGGTACCGGGTGGGGTCGCTCAGGGTCGAGGTGAACACGCGGGCGAACTCGCGCTCGCGCGCGTCGGGGCCGTAGAGCAGGGTCAGTCCCAGCTCAGGCGTGTCCAGCAGGGCTCCGAGTCGCACCCGCACCTCCCTTTCCTCCGGCCCCCAGTACCGCATACCGGCACGTGAAGGGCCTTTGGAGGTAACCACAAAAACCACGCCGGGGGGGCACCGCGGGTTTCGGCGGATCGCCCGTGGCCCGGTTGCCGGGCCGGACTGTGTACTGCTTCACATCCAGCAGGCGGGCAGCAGTCGGGAGGAAGCAGGCATGGCGATCGTGCTCGGCGAGAACCAGTACGGCAAGGCGGAGAACCGCGTGGTCCGGATCGACCGCGACGGCGAACGGCACCGGATCACCGATCTGAACGTGAGCGTCTCGCTGTCCGGCGACATGATCGACACCCACCTCACTGGCGCGAACGACAAGGTGCTGGCCACCGACACGCAGAAGAACACGGTGTTCGCCTTCGCCAGGGAGGGCATCGGCGAGATCGAGGACTACGGCCTGCGCCTGGCCAGGCGGTTCGTCGACTCGCAGCCGTCGATCCACCGGGCACGGGTGCGCATCGAGAGCTTCCCGTGGGCCCGGCTGGAGGTGGGTGGCAAACCCGCGCACCATTCGTTCGCCCGCTCCGGCGAGGGCACGCGCACCGCGCTGATCACCTACGACGGCGAGCGGGCCGAGGTCACCGGCGGGCTGACCGACCTCACCGTGCTCAACTCGACCGACTCGGAGTTCTGGGGCTTCCCGCGCGACGAGTACACCACCCTGCCCGAGACGCGGGACCGCATCCTCGCCACCGCGGTGTCCGCGACCTGGCGGTTCGCCTCGGCCGACGGGGTGGACTGGGGCAAGGCTTTCGACACCGCCCGCGCGAGCCTGCTCGACGCGTTCGGCGGGACCTACAGCTACTCGCTGCAGCAGACGCTCTACGCGATGGGCAGCCGGGTGCTGGAGAACGTGCCGGAGATCGCCGAGGTCAGCCTGTCCCTGCCGAACAAGCACCACTTCCTCACCGATCTGTCGGCGTTCGGCCTGGACAACCCCGGCGAGGTGTTCCACGCCGCCGACCGCCCGTACGGCCTGATCGAGGGCACCGTGCGGCGGGACGATTCCTGAGAGGACGAGCACCATGGACTTCCTGCGCCCGCTGACGCTCGCCGACGCACTGGCGGCGAAGGCCGAACACCCGGACGCGGTCCCCCTCGCCGGCGGCACCGACGTGCTGGTCGAGCTGAACTTCGACCACCGGCGCCCGGCCGCGCTGCTGGACCTGACCCGGGTGCCCGACCTGCACGAACACTCCCGTGTGGACGGACGCGTCCGGATCGGCGCGGGCGTGCCGTACACCCGGATCATCGCCGAACTGGGCGCGGACCTGCCCGGGCTGGCGATGGCGGCACGCACGGTCGGCTCCCCGCAGATCCGCAACCGCGGCAGCGTGGGCGGCAACCTCGGCGCGGCCTCCCCCGCCGGTGACTCGCACCCCGCGCTGCTCGCCGCGGACGCCGAGGTGGAGATCGCCTCGGTGCACGGCGCGCGCCTGGTGCCGGTGAAGGACTTCTACCTCGGGGTCAAGCGCAACGTGCTCGCCGAAGACGAGCTGATCACCGCGGTGCACCTGGCCCCGGCCACCGGGCCGCAGCAGTTCAGCAAGATCGGCAGCCGCAACGCCATGGTGATCGCGGTCTGCGCCTTCGGTCTCGCGCTGCACCCGGAACGCGAGCGGGTCGGCACCGGTATCGGCTCGGCGGCCCCGACCCCGCGCCGGGCGGCCGAGGCGGAGGAGTTCCTGGCCGGTGAATTGACCGACCGGAACCTGTGGCACGCCCCGCGCGCGCTCGAGGACTCGGTGAAACGCCGGTTCGGCGAGCTGGTCGCGCGGGCCGCGTCCCCGATCGACGACGTGCGCGGCAGTGCCGCGTACCGCAAGCACGCACTGGCCGTGATGGCGCGGCGGACCCTGGGCTGGGCGTGGCAGGACTACCTCGAAGGGAGCCGGCGGGCATGCGCGTGAACGTCACGGTCAACGGCGAGGACCGGCAGGCCGACCACGTCTGGGAAGGCGAGAGCCTGCTCTACCTGCTGCGTGAGCGGCTCGGCCTGCCCGGCTCGAAGAACGCCTGCGAGCAGGGCGAATGCGGCTCGTGCACGGTCTACCTCGACGGGGTTCCGGCGTGTGCCTGCCTGGTCGCGGCCGGGCAGGCCGAAGGCCGCGAGGTACGGACGGTGGAAGGACTCGCCGACGGCGAGGCCCTTGATCCGGTTCAGGAGTCCTTTGTGGAGTGTGGAGCGGTGCAGTGCGGCTTCTGCACACCGGGGTTGCTGGTCGCCGCGCACGATTTGATCGAGCGCACCAGCGAGCCCGGCGACGCGGAGATCCGGGAGGCGCTGGCCGGGAACCTGTGCCGCTGCACCGGTTACGAGAAGATCCTGGACGCCGTCCGGCTCGCCGCCGCACGGAAAGCCGAGGTGGCCAAATGAACCCCGCCCGTTCCCCGCAGACGCTCGACGACACGATCACCGGTGGCATCGGCGAAAGCCCGCTGCGACCCGACGGCGTGCTCAAGGTCCGCGGCGAGTTCGCCTACTCCTCGGACCTGTGGCACGAGGACATGCTGTGGGGCGCGACCCTGCGCAGCCCGCACCCGCACGCCCTGATCACCGGCATCGACACCAGCGCGGCACTGGCCGTGCCCGGCGTGCACGCGGTGCTGACGCACGAGGACGTGCCCGGCGAGAACGTCTACGGCCTCAAGTACCAGGACACACCGGCGCTGGCCGCCGACCGCGTGCGCTACCAGGGCGAGCCGGTGGCGATCCTGGCGGCCGACCACCCGGAGATCGCGCGGCAGGCGCTCAAGGAGATCGAGGTCGGCTACGAGGTGCTCGAGCCGATCACCGACCCCGAGCGGGCCGCGCACGACCACACGCTGCCGCACCTGCACCCGGACGGGAACCTGGTGCGCTACCAGCGGATCGTGCGCGGGGACCCGGACGCCGAAGCCGAGGTGGTGGTGTCCGGGGTCTACGAGATCGGCATGCAGGACCAGGCCTTCCTCGGGCCGGAGTCCGGGCTGGCGGTCCCCGCCGAGGACGGCGGCGTCGACCTCTACCTGGCCACCCAGTGGCTGCACGTGGATCAGCGCCAGACCGCGAAGGCGCTGGGCCTGCCGCTGGAGAAGGTGCGCCTGACGCTGTCCGGCGTCGGCGGTGCGTTCGGCGGGCGCGAGGACCTCTCGATGCAGATCCACTCGTGCCTGCTCGCCCTGCGCACCGGCAAGCCGGTGAAGATGGTCTACAACCGCGAGGAGTCCTTCTTCGGGCACGTGCACCGGCACCCGGCGAAGATGTACTACGAGCACGGGGCCACGAAGGACGGCGACCTGGTCTACGTCCGCGCCCGGCTGTACTTCGACGGTGGTGCCTACGCCTCGAAGACCCCGGTGGTGGTGGGCAACGGGACCACGCTGAGCGTCGGCCCGTACGACGTGCCCAACGCGAGGATCGAGGGCTGGGGCGTCTACAGCAACAACCCGACCTGCGGCGCGATGCGCGGTCTCGGCGCGGTGCAGCCGACGTATGCCTACGAGTCCCAAATGGACAAGCTGGCGGCGGCGCTCGGCATGGACCCGGCGGAACTGCGCATCCGCAACGCGATGAGCGAGGGCTCGGCGAACGTGACCGGGCAGGTCATCGACTTCCCGGCGCCGGTGGCCGAACTCGTGCAGCGGGTCAGGGACATGCCGTTGCCGCCGGAGCACCGCACTTCGCCGGTGGACATCCGAAACCTGCCCGGTGGCACGTCGAACACCACGCACGGCGAAGGCGTGGTCCGCGGCATCGGGTACGGCGTGACCATCAAGAACATCTCCTACGCCGAAGGACTCGACGACTACTCGACCGCGAGGGTGCGCCTGGAGGTGCTCGGCGGCGAAGCGGTGGCGATGGTGCACACCGCGGCGGCGGAGGTCGGCCAGGGCCTGGTCACGGTGCAGCAGCAGATCGCACGCACCGAACTCGGCGTGCCGCGGGTGACCGTGCACCCGGCGGACACCAGCGTGGGCGACGCCGGCTCCAGTTCGGCGTCGCGGCAGACCTACGTCACCGGTGGCGCGGTCCGCAACGCGTGCCGCGCGGTGGCCGAGCGGGTTTTCGCCCGCGCGGCGGGCCGTCTCGGACGATCGCCCGAAGGAATGGCCCTGTCCGGCGGGAAAATCGTGGCTTCCGACGGTGAAGTCCTGGCCGCACTGGCGGATATCCTCGGTGAGGACGCCATCGAGGAGACGCGCGAGTACCACCACCGCCCGACCCATCCGCTCGATCCGGAGACCGGCCAGGGCGACGCGCACGTCCAGTACGGCTTCTCCGCCCACCGCGCGGTGGTCGACGTGGACACCGAACTGGGCCTGGTCAAGGTCGTGCAGCTGGACTGCGCGCAGGACGTCGGCAAGGCGATGAACCCCGACGCCGTCGTCGCGCAGATCCAGGGCGGCTCGGCGCAGGGCCTCGGCCTGGCCGTGATGGAGGAGATCCAGGTCCGCGACGGGAAAGTACGCAACCCCTCGTTCACCGACTACCTCATCCCGACCGTGCTCGACATGCCGCCGATGCGGATCGACGTGCTCGAACGCGCCGACCCGCACGCGCCCTACGGCGTCCGCGGGGTCGGCGAGCCGCCGACCATCTCGGCCACCCCGGCCATCGCGAACGCCATCCGCGCGGCCACCGGACTCGAACTGCCCCGCGTGCCGATCCGGCCCGAACACCTCACCGGAACCTGACCCAGGAGAAGCCATGACCACCACCGAAAGCCGCGAAGCCGCCTGGCTCACCGAATGCGTGCGGCTGGCCGCGAAGAACGTCACCGAAGGCGGCGGGCCGTTCGGCGCGCTGATCGTGCGCGACGGCGAGACCATCGCCACCGGGGTCAACCGGGTCACCCCCGACCTCGACCCGACCGCGCACGCCGAGGTCGTCGCGATCCGCGCGGCCTGCCGGGCACTCGGCACCTTCAAACTCGACGGCTGCGTGCTGGTTTCGTCCTGCGAACCGTGCCCGATGTGCCTCAGCTCGGCGCTGTGGGCCCGGGTCGACCGGATCGTCTACGCCGCCGACCGGCACGACGCGGCGAAGGCCGGTTTCGACGACCTCGCCTTCTACGAGCTGTTCTCCACCCCTCGCGACGCCTGGTCCGTACCCGTGACCCAGGTGTCCACAGAGGACGGTTTCACCCCGTTCGCGACCTGGCTCGACCAGCCGGACCGCGTCGACTACTGAGCGCACGAACGCTGACCGGAGCACCGCAGGAACCACGTCCCGAACACCCACCGGCAAGGGAGAGGACGCCCCCGATGACGCTGGCACGTCCCGACGACCGGGTTCACGAAGGCGAACCCGAACCACCCCGCAGGTCGCTGCTCGACCGGTACTTCCAGATCTCCGGCAGGCAGAGCACCGTCGGCCGCGAGGTGCGCGGCGGCCTGACCACCTTCGTCGCGATGGCCTACATCGTGCTGCTCAACCCGCTCATCCTCGGTGCCTCGGCGGACATCACCGGCACCAAGCTGAGCACCGCCCAGCTGACCACGGCCACCGCGCTCTCGGCCGCGGTGATGACCGTGCTGATGGGCGTGATCGGCAACGCGCCGCTGGCGCTGGCCGCCGGGCTCGGCATCAACGGCATCGTCGCCTTCCAGATGGCGCCGGCGATGACCTGGGCGCAGGCGTTCGGGCTGGTGGTGCTGGAGGGCCTGTGCATCGTGCTGATGGCCGCCAGCGGGATCCGCGAACGGATCCTCAACGCCATCCCGATGCCGCTGAAAACCGCGATCACCGTGGGCATCGGGCTCTACATCGCGCTGGTCGGCCTGGTCAGCGCCGGGTTCGTCACACGCGTCCCGGACGCGGCGGGCACCACGGTCCCGCTGCAACTGGGCGTGGCCGGGCACCTCGACGGCTGGCCGATCGCGGTGTTCTGCTTCGGCCTGCTGCTGATGGCGGTGCTGGTGACGCGCAAGGTGCCCGGGGCGGTGCTGATCAGCATCGCCGTGGCGACCGTGGCCGCGGTCGTGCTGCACGACGGGTTCGGCCTCGGCGACTGGGGCCGCACCGAGCCGACGCTGCCCAGCGACCTGTTCGCCGCCCCCGATTTCGGCCTGCTCGGCGAGGTGGACCTGTTCGGCGGGTTCGTCTCGGCGGGCGCGCTGACCGCGACGATCTTCCTGTTCACCCTGGTGCTGTCCGGTTTCTTCGACGCGATGGGCACCATCACCAGCGTCTCCGACGAAGCCGGGCTGTCGAAGAACGGGAAGGTGCCCGGGATGGGCCGCATCCTGCTGGTGGACGGCGCGGGAGCGGTCGCGGGCGGGGTCACCGGTTCCTCGCCGAACACGGTGTTCATGGAGTCGGCGGCGGGTGTGGGCGAAGGCGCGCGGACCGGCCTGGCCAGCGTGGTCACCGGGGCGCTGTTCGCCCTGACCCTGCTGTTCACCCCGCTGGCCGGGGTGGTCCCGGCGCAGGCGGCGGCCCCGGCGCTGGTGGTCATCGGCGGCATGATGATGGCCCAGGTCCGCACCATCCCCTGGCACGAACCGGACTACACGATCCCGGTGTTCCTCACCGCGGCGCTGATCCCGTTCACCTACTCGATCACCAACGGCGTCGGCGCCGGGCTGATCGCCTTCGTGGTGATCAAGACCTGCAAGGGCCGCTGGCGCGAAGCTGGCTGGCTGCTCACCGTGCTGGCCTTGGTCTTCGCGGTCTACTTCGGCATCGACGGCGTCAAAGCACTCTTCTAGGGAGGCGAGCTGTGGCTCTGATGTTCCTCAACGGCGGCGCCATGCGCGGCGAACCGCTGCACCACCTGCTCGGCGGCGCACCACTGGTCACCGCGACCACCACCGCGCCGAAGTACCGGTTCTACTCGGTCGGCGACCAGTGCCCGGCGTTGTTCCCCGTGTCGCACGGCGGCGCGGCGGTGGCGGGCGAGGTCTACGACATCGGCCTGGACGCGCTGCGCGACCACGTGCTGCCGTCCGAACCCCACGAACTGGAGCTCGGGGTCGTCGAACTGGCCGACGGCAGCTCGGCGTTCGCGATGTTCCTGCGCCGCCCGTACACCTCCCACGTCCAGCTCCGCGACATCACCGAGATCGGTGACTGGCGGGCCTACCGCGAAGCCCGGGAAAGGGCAGCATGACGATCTCCGTGCCGGACGGCCTCCGGCTCGACGTGAACCTCTCGATCCTGTTCACCGAACTCCCCCTGCTCGAACGCCCGGCCGCGGCCAAAGCGGCGGGATTCGACGCGGTCGAGTTCTGGTGGCCGTTCGACTCCGCGACCCCCGGCGACGCCGAGGTCACCCGGTTCGTCCGCGCGGTACGCGACGCCGGTGTCGAACTGGCGGGGCTGAACTTCGCCGCGGGCGACCTGCCCGCCGGTGACCGCGGGCTTCTCTCGTGGCCGGAGCGGTCCGCCGAATTCCTGGCGAGCGTGCCGATCGCGATCGGCATCGCCGAGGAACTGGGCTGCCGGGTGCTCAACGCGCTCTACGGCAATCGGATCGACGGCGTCGACCCGGCCGCGCAGGACGAACTGGCGGCGGAGAACCTGGCGGTCGCGGCCCGCGCCGCCGACGCGCTCGGCGCGGTCGTGGTCGTCGAACCGGTGAGCGGGGTCCCGGCCTACCCGCTGCGGACCGCCGCCGACGCGCTCGCCGTGCTGGACCGGGTGCAGCGCGAGGACCACGGGTGGAACCTGCGCCTGCTGGCCGACCTCTACCACCTCTCGGTGAACGGCGACGACCTCGACGCGGTCATCGCCGAGCACACCGGCCGGATCGGCCACGTGCAGCTCGCCGACTCCCCCGGCCGGGGCGAACCCGGCTCCGGCTCGCTCGACCTGGGCGGCTACCTCGGCAAGCTCGCCGCGAACGGCTACTCCGGCCACGTCGGCCTGGAGTACAAGCCCACCGGCGCGAGCGCCGGCAGCTTCGGCTGGCTGTCCCCCACGACGAAGGAACTCCATGACTGACCTCGCATTCATCGGCCTCGGCATCATGGGCGCGCCGATGGCCCGCAACCTCGTGCGTGCCGGGTTCACCGTGACCGGCTACGACCTCGACGCCGCCGCGGTGGCCAGGCTCGCCGAGGACGGCGGCAAGGCGGCTGGCTCGATCGCCGACGCGATCCACGGCGCCGAGATCGTCATCACCATGCTCCCGGCCGACCCGCACGTGGAAGCGGTGGTGCTCGGCGAAGGCGGCGTGTTCGAGACGATCAAGCCGGGGACCCTGTTCATCGATTTCAGCACGATCAAGCCGGAAACCTCGCAGAAGGTGGCCGAAGCCGGGGCCCACCAGGGCGTCCGCGTGCTCGACGCGCCGGTCTCCGGTGGTGAAGCCGGGGCCGTCAACGCCGTGCTGTCCATCATGGCCGGTGGCATCCGGGCCGACTTCGACGCCGCCAAGCCGGTGTTCGACGCGGTCGGCAAGGTGGCCGCGCTGGTCGGGCCGCACGGCGCGGGCCAGGTGGTCAAGGCGGCCAACCAGCTCGTGGTCGGCGGCACCTACGCACTGGTGGCCGAGGCGATCGTGCTGCTGGAAGCGTCCGGTGTGGACGCCCGCGCCGGGCTCGACGTGCTGGCGGGCGGGCTCGCGGCGAGCCGGATCCTGGAGCTGAAGCGGGAATCCATGCTGGCGCGTGACTTCCGGCCGGGCTTCCGGATCGACCTGCACCACAAGGACATGGGCATCGTGCTCGACGCCGCCCGCCAGGCCGGGGTGTCGCTGCCGTTCGGCCACCAGGTCGCCGCGCTGGTGCAGGCCGCCCGCGCGCAGGGGCTCGGCGATTCCGACCATTCCGCGCTGCTGAGTGTCGTCGAGCGGCTGTCCGGGCGAGAGGGGAACTGAAAATGGCGAGAATGCCCGCGATGGAAGCGGTGGTCGAGGTCCTCAAGTCCGAGGGCGTGGACACCGCGTTCGGCTGCCCCGGCGCCGCGATCCTCCCGCTGTACAAGGCGATGGCGGTGCGCGGCGGGATCGAGCACCTGACCGTGCGCCACGAGGAGGGCGCCACGCACATGGCCGACGGCTGGGCCCGCACCAACGGCCGCGTCGGCCTGGCGATCGGCACCTCCGGCCCGGCCGGGACGAACATGATCACCGGGCTGTACACCGCGATGGCGGACTCCGTGCCGATCCTCTGCGTGACCGGGCAGGCGGCGTCGTCGAAACTGCACCAGGAGGCGTTCCAGGCGGTCGACATCGTCGAGATCGCCAAGCCGGTGACCAAGTGGGCGGTGCAGATCAAGGAGGCGGCCACCGCGCCGTGGATCTTCCGCGAGGCGTTCCGGATCGCCCGCTCCGGCCGCCCGGGCCCGGTGCTGGTGGACATCCCGGTGGACGTCGCGCAGCAGCTGATCGAGTACGACGCCTCGATCGACGCGCCGCTGCCGGTGGAAGCCGTGCACCCGCACCAGCCGCGGGTGGAGCGCGCGCTGGAGCTGTTGCTGGCCGCGGAGAAGCCGCTGCTGCTGGCCGGTGGCGGGGTGATCATCGCCGAGGCCGCGGCCGAACTCCGTGAGCTGGCCGAGTACCTGAACATCCCGGTGCAGGTCACGCTGATGGGCAAGGGCGCGATCGACGAGGACCACCCGCTGTTCGCCGGCACCACCGGCGTGCAGACCTCGCAGCGCTACGGCAACGCGTCCTTCCTGGAGTCCGACACGGTGCTCGCGGTGGGCGCGCGCTTCGGTGACCGCCACACCGGCACGCTCGAGGTCTACCGCGGGGAGCGCAAGTTCATCCACGTGGACATCGAGCCGACGCAGCTGGGCAAGGTGTTCCCGCCGGACCTCGGCGTGGTGTCCGACGCGAAACTGTTCCTGCGGGCGTTGTTGCGCACGGCCAAGGCCCGCGACGCGGCCCGGCCGGCGGGTGGCTGGGTGTCCCGCGTCGCCGAACTGAAGGCGACGCTGGGCCGCCGCGAGGACTTCGAGACCACGCCGATCAAGGCACCGCGGGTGTACAAGGAGATCAACGAGGTCTTCGACGAGGACACCTACTTCGTCACCGCGATCGGGCTCTACCAGATCTGGGGCGGGCAGCACCAGAAGGCGTACCGGCCGCGCCGGTACCAGATCTGCGGCCAGGCCGGGCCGCTCGGCTGGGAGATCCCGGCGGCGATCGGCGTCAAGAAGGCGGCCCCGGACGCCGAGGTGGTCGGCATCGTCGGCGACTACGGGTTCCAGTACCTGGTCGAGGAACTGGCCGTGGCCGCGCAGTACCACGTGCCGTTCGTGCTGATCATGATCAACAACGAGTACCTCGGGCTGATCCGCCAGGCGTCCATCCCGTACGAGATGAACTACCAGGTGGACATCCACTACGACGAGTACGGCACGGACAACGTCAAGGTGATGGAGGCCTACGGCTGCGCCGGGCGCCGCGTGGTCGAACCGGGCGACATCCGCGACACCATCGAATGGGCGCGCAAGGAGGCCGTGGCCACCTCGCGGCCGGTCCTGGTGGAGATCATGATCGAACGGGAGGCGAACACCCCGCACGGCCCGGCGATCGACGCGGTCAGGGAGTTCGAGCCGCTGCCATGACGGTGCTGATCGCGCCGGATAAATTCAAGGGCTCGCTGACCGCCGCTGAGGTGGCCGCAGCCGTGGCCGCCGGGATTTCCGGGGTGTGCCCGGAAATCCCGGTCCGGTCGCTGCCGGTCGCCGACGGCGGGGAAGGCACGGTCGACGCGGTGGTGTCGGCCGGTTTCCGCCGGGTGCGCACGGTGGTGACCGGCCCCGCCGGGCAGCCGGTCCGCGCTTCGCTGGCGTTGCGGGACGACACCGCGGTGGTGGAATTGGCCGAGGCGTCGGGCCTGCACCGGTTACCCGGCGGGCCGATTCCCTTGAGCGCAACCAGCGCGGGCACCGGGGAGCTGATCGCGGCGGCTTTACGGGCGGGACGCCGCCGGGTGGTGCTCGGCGTCGGCGGCAGCGCTTGCACCGACGGCGGTGCGGGCCTGCTGTCCGCACTGGGCGCTCGCCTGCTCGACGCCCAGGGCAGGGAGCTGCCACCCGGCGGGGCGGCCCTGCTGGACCTCGACCGGCTCGATCTGTCCGGTGTGGACCCGCGTCTGTCCGAAGTGGAGTTCGAGCTGGCGGGCGACGTGGACAACCCGTTGCTGGGGCCGAGGGGTGCGGCCGCGGTGTACGGGCCGCAGAAAGGAGCCACCCCGGAGCAGGTCGAACTGCTGGAGCGGGCGCTGAGCAGATGGGCATCCTTCGTCGGCGCCGAGTACGTGGACGCACCCGGCGCGGGTGCCGCGGGTGGGGTCGGATTCGCCGCGCTTTCCCTGCTGGGCGCCAGAATGCGCCCGGGTATCGAGGTGGTGCTGGACCTGCTCGGGTTCGCTGACGCGGTCTGCGGCGCCCGGTTGGTGATCACCGGTGAAGGTTCGCTGGACGAGCAGACCTTGCACGGCAAGGCACCTTCAGGCGTCGCCCGGGCCGCCGGGGACGTTCCGGTGCTCGCGGTCGCCGGACGGTGCCTGCTCTCCCCCGCGCAACTCGCGGACGCCGGATTCCGGGCCGCCTACGCCCTCACCGACCTCGAACCGAACCCGGACCGGTCGATGTCGAACGCCGCCGAACTGCTCCGGCGGCAGGCCGCGCGCCTGGCACGGGACCACCTTCAGGGGTAGGTCACCGAGCAGACGCGGGCTTCGGCGGCGCCGAACCCGTCGCGGAAGGCGGCTACCCTGGCGAATCCGGCGGGCAGCGCCTCCCCGCGCGCGTCGGCGGCGATCAGGCTGGCCGGGGCGAGCATTTCGGCGACCGCCTCGTCCAGGTCACCGGGTGACAGGCGCAACGGCACGTCCGCCGCGGAACTCAGGGTGGACGCCCAGAACCCGGTCAGGCAGGCGGTCCGCTGGGCCGCCACCGGGCCTTCGAGCAGGTGCCCTGCCTCCTGCTGGACCGACAGCGTGTACCGGGAGGCGACCTCGGCGAAAGCGGCGAAGTCACCGAGCCCGCCGGGACGCCCGCGCCGCGGCGGCGTGCCGATCCGCACCAGTTCGGGCAGGTTCAGCCCGACCTGGTTGGACGCCGAGCAGAAGGCCGCGGGGCTGCCGGTCGGCTCGCACAGCGTCGCGCCGGTGGTCAGCGCCGGGGCCGAGCGGGTCTGGTCGAACGCCTGGCGCAGGCTCGCGGCCAGGTCCTCCTGCGCCTCGCGGCTGTCCAGGCGCAGGTTCGGCTCGCCGGAAGCGGTGGACGCGGACTCGCGCTGGGTGCTGCGGGCTTCGATCTCGGCCGTGTCGATCCGGGCGCAGCGGGCCGGTCCGTCGGTGAAGCCGATCTGGAAGGCGGACACGCGGTCGAAGGCGTTGCCGTGCGCCCCTTCGGCGTCGAAGGTGACCTCGGCCGAATCGCGGATCAGGAACAGGGTGGACAGCGCCTGGTTGAGCCCTTCGCCGGTGGTGATCCGGAACGCCGGTGAGTCCCCTTCGGCGACCCAGCGGAAGTAGGCGCCGGTGTAGCAGTCGGCCTGCTGCTCCTTGACGATGGTCGGTGTCCGCTCGGCCACGCCGAGCCGGAACTGCACCGCGTGGCCGAGTTCGTGCGCCAGCACGGTCAGCACCGCCACCGGGCCGAAGGAATCCCGCAGTTCCGGCAGCAGTTCGCCGCGGTCCCAGGCGACCACGTCCGGTACGCCACCGCAGTAGAAGGCGTTCACCAGGCCCTCGGTGGTGGATCCGCACACCTCCGGACCGGGTTCGCCGGAGTCGTAGGACAGGAGCCGGATGACCGGGACGTACTCCTGCCCGAAGGTCTCCGGCAGCCGCGCGGCCCAGTACCGCTCCACGTCGGCCACCGCGGCGGTGGCGAGGGCGTCGATCTCCCCGCCGTCGCTGCCGTCGACCTTCAGGTTCGCGGGCGGGGCGCCCGGCTTGAGCCCGCTCGGGCCGTCCGTGACGCCGAGTCCGACGACCGCGGCCGGGTCCTCCCGCCGTGCCTTCCCTTCGATCGGCACGGTGCACCCGGCCAGCAGCACGGCCAGGAGCGCGAAGGCGATTCCGGTGCGCCGCATGGCTCCACCTCCTGCCAGGGCACACGGAACCCGGCCGGACGCGGTTCGAGGACTGCCTTGTGATCCGGATCACTGGTAGCCCTGCCAGTGCGCCCGCGCTACGGTGGGCACCGCCCGAGCAACCCCCAGGTGTGGAGCGTGCCGTGTCGACCGTCGTCGTTGTGCTGTCCATCCTGCTCGCCGCGGTGTTCCTGGGCTCCGGCCTGGCGAAGCTGGCCAACGTGGACGCGATGAAGAAGTCCGCCGAGCAGCTCGGGTACTCGCAGAACCTGAGCCGGCTCATCGGCGCGCTGGAAGTCGCCGCGGCGGCGGGCCTGATCATCGGCCTGTTCTGGACCCCGATCGGCCTGGCCGCGGCGATCGGCCTCACCGTCCTGATGCTCGGGGCGGTGTACTACCACGTCCGCGCGAAGGACGCGCCCGCCCACATCCTGCCCCCGGCCCTGCTCACCCTGACCTCGGCCGCGACCGCGGTGCTGATCGCCCTCTGAGGTTCGCGGGCGGGGTGCTGCTCGACGCCGCCGGGCTCGCCGCGCTGATCGCGGCGGCCCGCGGCGAAGCCGAGTTCGACGGCACCACGGCGAAGATCCGCCTGAGCACCACGAGCGAGATCACCGACGGAAGCGGCACCGTGGTGTGCACCGGCGAGTTCCGGTGGAGCGTCCGGCGGGGACCCGGAACTACTTGAGCACCAGGGGAAGCCGGCGCACGCCGGTCATCGTCGGCGCCGGGATGAACTCCGGGGCGTGCGCCGGATCCGTGCGCAGCCCGGGGAACCGGTCGAGCAGGATGTTCAGCGCCACCCGGCCCTCCAGCCGGGCCAGTGGCGCGCCGAGGCAGAAATGGATGCCGCGGCCGAAGGCGATCTGCGTGTTGGGCTCCCGGGTCACGTCGAACACGCCCGGCTCGGTGAAGTGCGCCGGGTCCCGGTTCGCCGCGGCCAGCCACACCAGCATCATCTGGTCCGCGCCGACGGTGGTGCCGCCCAGTTCCACCTCGGTGTTGGTGACCCGCGCGGTGGTGGCGAACGGGCTGAGGAAGCGCAGCGACTCCTCGATCGCGCCGGGCACCAGGCCGCGGTCGGCGAGCACCTTCGCCTTCTGCTCCGGGTACTCGTCCAGGCAGAGCACGGTGTTGCCGAGCAGCATCGTGGTGGTGATGTGCCCGGCGATCAGCAGCACGTTGGCGAAGTTGACCACCTCGCGGTCGGTCAGCTTGTTCCCGTCCACCTCGGCCTGGACCAGCTTGCTGAGCAGGTCCTCACGCGGGTGCCGCCGTCGTTCGGCGGCGTGCTCGCCCAGGTAGTCGGACAGGTGGCCGAGCTGCTCCAGCGCGGCCTCCATCTGCTTGTCCTGCTCTTCGCTCTGTTCCACCAGCGAGAACTGGCCGGAGCGCTCCAGCAGCTTGTCCACCCACTCCTTGAACAGGTTCCGGTCCTCGGCGGGCACCCCGAGCAGTTCGGCGATCACGATCACCGGCAGCGGATAGGCCAACTGGGAGACCAGGTCGATGCGCTCGCCCGCGTCGTCCAGCAGTTCGTGGGTCAGCGCCGCGATCCGCGGCTCCAGGTCGGCGATCACCTTCGGCGTGAACGCGTGACTGACCAGCTTCCGCAGTTTCTGGTGCTGCGGCGGGTCCAGCGAGATGATGCTGCCCTCGGTGAACTCCGAGCGCTCCGGCAGCAGGCGCGCGGTGTCCGAGGAGTACGTCGCCGGGTCGCTCAGCACCCGCACGACTTCTTGGTAGCCGTAGACGTTCCACATGCCCTTCTGCTCGTCGTAGGTCACGGGCCGCTCGGGCAGCCGGTCCCGCAGCCAGAACTGCTCGGGGTTGATCCCCCACCGGTCCGCGAGCTGCGTGCCTGCTGTTCGGGTCATGACGAAATCCCCTTCTCCTGTGGTGAATCCGCTCAACCGGGGTCGCTCGAGTAGATCGACTTCCGGTAGGTGTCGGCGAGGTCGCCGTACAACGCGACGAACTCGGCCGCGGCCGGCTCGACGCGAACCGCTTCTGCGTGGTCAGCCTCTGGGGGCTCGAACGCGGTCCGGATGGTGTGCGCCAGCAGCCGCGACCTGGTCGCCAGGTCCAGCCCGGCGCCGGTCGCCAGGTCCAGCGAGTCGTAGAGGAAGTACCCGCTGAGCGTGGCCTGCAGCGCGAACTGGATGCCCGGCAGGTCACCGCGCAGCAGCCCGTAACGCACCATCAGCTCGAACCCGCGTTCGCCGGCGAGCAGTTTGTGGCTGCGCAGCGAGCTGTCGGCGAGCTTGCCGAGCAGTTCGGTGTCCTGCAGGACCACCGCGGCGACCAGCGGCCGCTCGGTGGTCACCTCGAACACCCGCGCGTAGAAGCGGTGCGGGGTGATGAGGCCGGGGTCGGCCCGCAGCCCGTCCAGCAGTTCGTCGATCACGATGATCGACTCGCGCATGAACAGCGCTTCGAACAGGTCCTGCTTGGCGCGCCAGTGCAGGTAGACGGTGCCCTTGCCGACACCGGCCTTCTCCGCGATGTCGCCGATGGTCAGCTTCGAGTACCCGTGCCTCAGCAGCAGCGCACCCGCCGCGTCCAGAATGCGATCTGCCCGTCCTCGCACGTCAACCTCTCTGTTTTGACCAGAAGTTCAAATCTGGTCATCCGGTCATGACGGCAATGTAGGCCCCTCGGCGCCCGCGCGGCAAGGGGTTGACCCCAGTTGCCGGAGAATGGGAAGACGCCCACCACTCCGGAGGTCCCCGTGGTCACTGCCCACCCGCTGGTCCGGCTCCTGCCCGAGGCCGCGGTCGACGACCCGGACGTGCTCGCCGCCTACCGCCACGACCGGGCTTCCTTCTGCCCCAGCGGGGAACCGGCGGTCCTGGTGCGCGCGCGGAGCACCGAAGAGGTTTCCGTGGCGCTGCGCTGGGCCTACGAGCACGAGGTCCCGGTGGTGCCGCAGGGCGCGCGGACCGGGCTGTCCGGCGCGGCGAACGCGCTCGACGGCTGCGTGCTGCTGTGCCTGGAGAAGATGGACGAGATCGTCGAGATCGACGTGCCCGAGCAGCTCGCCGTGGTCCGGCCGGGGGTGCTCAACGGCAGGCTGGCCGCGGCGGTGGCCGAGCGCGGCCTGTACTACCCGCCCGATCCGGGGTCGATGGAGATCTCCACGATCGGCGGCAACGTGGCCACCAACGCCGGGGGCATGTGCTGCGTGAAGTACGGCGTCACCGGGGACTTCGTGCGCGGGCTCCAGGTCGTGCTGGCCGACGGGCGGGTGATGCGCACCGGCCGCCGCACCGCGAAGGGCGTCGCCGGGTACGACCTGACCAGCCTGTTCGTCGGTTCGGAGGGCACGCTCGGCGTGATCACCGAGATCACCCTCGCGCTGCGGCCCGCCGCGCGGCGCCCGCTGACCGCCGTCGCGTTCTTCCCCGGCCCGGCCGACGCCTGCCGCGCGGTGGCCGCCTACCTCGGTGACGGGCACCGGCCCTCGGTGCTGGAGTTCATGGACGCCGAGACCGTGCGGGCCGTGTCCGCCTTGGTGGACCTGGGTTTCCCGCCGGACGTCGGCGGGGTGCTGATCGCCCAGTCCGACGCCGGGGCCGCCGCCGCGGACGAACTGGCCGCCTTCGAACGTGCCGCGCTCGACTGCAAGGCCGACGAGGTGGTGGTGGCCGACGACCCGGCCGAGGGCGAGTTGCTGATGCAGGCGCGGCGCCTGGTCGGCCCGGCGCACGAAGCGCTCGGCACCAGCCTCGTCGACGACGTGTGCGTGCCGCGCGGCAGGCTCGCCGAGCTCGTCGACGGGCTCGACGGGATCGCCGCCGAGCACGGCGTGCGGATCACCTGCGCGGGGCACGCGGGCGACGGGAACATGCACCCCTCGGTCATCTTCGACGACACCGACCCGCGGCAGGTCGCCGCCGCGCAGGCCGCGTTCGCCGCGGTGATGGACCTCGGGCTGCGGCTGGGCGGCACGATCACCGGCGAGCACGGCGTCGGTGTGCTCAAACGCGACTGGCTCGCGCGCGAGCTGGACGACGCGGCACTGTGGACGCACCGGCAGCTCAAGGCGAGCCTCGACCCGCGCGGGATCCTCAATCCAGGACGGGTTTTCGCCTGACGCGCCGGATTGTCGGTGCGCACCGCTAGGGTCCCCGACATGAATCGTGTGGGCGTGATGATCCCGTGCCGGCTGCCGCCGGCGCGGCTGGTCGGCCTGGTCCGGCGGGCCGAGGAAGCCGGTCTCGACGAGGTGTGGGTGGTCGAGGACTGCTTCTACACCGGCGGGGTGGCCACCGCGGCCGCCGCGCTGGCCGCGACCGAGCGCATCACCGTCGGCATCGGCGTGCTGCCGACGGTGGCGCGCAACCCGGCCATCGCGGCGATGGAGCTGGCCACCCTCGCCGGGCTGCACCCGGGGCGGCTGATCGCCGGGTTCGGCCACGGAGTGCCCTCGTGGATGCGGCAGATCGGCGCCTATCCCCCGTCGCCGCTGGCCGCGCTGCGCGAAACGCTGACCGTGGTGCGGGGGCTGCTCAACGGCGAGCGGATCTCCTTGCAGGGCAAGCACGTCCAGCTCGACGACGTGCAGCTGGAGTTCCCGCCCGAGGTGGTGCCGCGGGTGCTGAGCGGGGTGCGGGGGCCGCGTTCGCTGGCGGTGTCGGGGGCCGCGGCGGACGGCACGATCCTGGCCGAGCCGTCCAGCCCGGAATACGTGCGGGCGGCGCTGGCCAGCATCGCCGAGGGCGCGGGCGAGCCGGGTGCGCCGGAGCACCATTCGATCGTCGCCTACAACTGGTTCGCCCTGGACGAGGATCCGGCGCAGGCACGGGCGCGGGTGCGGCCGTGGGTGGTCGGCTGCCTGCGTGAGTCGACCGCGCCGCACATCCGGCCGCTACCCTTCGCCGGAGACCTGCTGTCGCTGATCGAGCAGAAGGCGGACCTGGCGGCCGAACTGCCGCCGGAGTGGGTCGACCGGCTCAGCATCTCCGGGAACCTCGAGCGGTGCGTGGAACAGGTGCGCGCCCTGCACGGGGCGGGCGCGGAGTCCGTGGTGCTGATCCCGGTCGGGGACGAGGAGCAGGCCGTGGCGGCGGCGGGGGAGGTCGCGGCGGCGGCGAGGAACTGAACCCGGGGTCGCCGCCACTGGGGTCGGCGCCACCGGGGTCGCGGTCCCGGGAATGATCGCGGCATGAGCGAATTCGACATTCCCGGGACCGAGGTGCTCGAAGCGCGGCAGAAGCTGGTCCTCGACCACTTCCACGACGAGGTCGCCCAGGACTGGGACGCCACCCTGTCGACCTTCCCGCACCCGCACTACGAACTGATCGCCACGATGACCGTGCACGACGGCGACCACGCCGTGCGCGACTACTACCAGGCCACCCGGGCCGCGTTCCCCGACCAGCGGCACGAACTGATCGCCCTGCGCCACAGCGCGGACGCGGTGATCGTGGAATTCTGGCTGCTGGGCACGCACCTCGGCCCGTTCGGCAAACTGCCCGCCACCGGCTCGCCGTTCCGCGTGCGCATGACCGCGTACTTCGTCTTCGACGCCGAAGAAAAGCTGGTCTGCGAACGCATCTACTTCGACTCGCTGTCCATGCTGAAGCAGCTCATCGGCGGCGTCGACAAGAAGAACCCGAAAAACTGGCCGCTGCTGCTGAAACTCGTGCGCGGCCTGCTCACCATGGCAGGCGAACCCGCCGACCCACGCCTCACCGACACCACCGCCCCCACCCTCCGCCCCCTCCCCTGACCCCCACGTTCAGGAGTCCGAACCCCACGTTCAGGAAGCCGAGTTCCACACTCGCGCAGCCGAACCCCACACTCGCCCCATCCGCCCCCGAAGCCACCGATGACACGAATGTGGCTTTGGGGGCCGAATCCGCCCCGAAAGCCACATTTGTGTCCCCGGCCACGTCACCCTCAGCCGGTCACACCGGGCAGGCCGGGCGGTTGTCCGGCTCCGGGTCCGGCCAGTAGCCGAACGACGGGCGCACCGGGCTCAGGAGCCCGGCCGAGTAGCCCCGCGCGCGGATGGTGGCGTCGGAGTAGCTCTTGCCCAGTTCGAGCCCGCCGATGTTTTCCAGTTGTGCCACCGGTTCGTCGAAGTAGACGTGCTCGCGACCCTTGGGCTGCAAGCACTTCGACGGCACGAACGACCAGACCCCGTAGCTCTGGCCCGCCCGCGGCGCGCTGATCAGCGCCACGGACCCGTCCACCGTGACGTACCGGTAGCTCACCTTCGCCAGGTCCAACCGCACCCGCTGGCCCGCGTCCACCACATCGGGGCCGTCGCCGACCCTGGTGTAGTTCAGCGACGGCGTGCACTCGGCCGACGCGGTCAGGTGCACCCCGGTGCCGAAGGTGATCCGCCGCCAGCCGGTGCTGCCGTCGACGGTGACCTTGCGGACCGAATGGAACGGCGCGTTGATCGCCCCGACCCAGTCGCGCCAGCGATCGGCGTCGATGCCGCAGCGCTCCGGCACCCCGTCCAGTCCCCCCGGTTTGCTCGCCTTGGTCAGGTTCGCGCGCAGCACCCAGCCGACCGGGGTGGCCATCGCGTGCGGCGCGTTCACCTGGACGCGCGCCCACTCGCCGCAGTACGCGGTCACCTGCACCGGATCGCGGTCACGGGCGTTCGCCAGCACGAGCCTGCCCGGGTACTCGCGCACGGTGGCGCGGTCCCCGGCGATCGTGTCGGCGACCGCGTTCGTGCTGCCCGCCGCGGGCGTCGTGAACGCCCCCGCCGCGAGCAGTGCGACGAGCGCCACGACGCCGCGGCGGCTCTTCCTGTTCACCCTGTTCCTCCCTTCACCGACTACTGCGCCGCAGCGAACCACCCCGCGGCGAGCCGGATCGGGGAAACTGCACGGGTGGCACAGAGCCCTGCACGCGCGGACCGCCACCTGGCGGGGGATTCCCGCCGCGTGGCTGGCCGGGCACGGCCGAAGATGACGGCAGGACCCGAGCCGAGGGAGAACCGATGACCACGACCGCCCCAACCCCGCCGCCGTTCGACGCCGAACTGGCCGCCGCGCTGGAGGTGCTCCGTGAACAGATGCCCACCCGGTTCGCCGAAGTGGACATCCCCGCCCGCCGGGCCGAGTACGCCGGCCGCGAACTGACCGACGAGGACCTGCGCCACGGCGGCGACTTCGAGTTCGAGGAGCTCACCGTGCCCGGACCGGCGGACGGGCCCGAGGTGCGGTTGCTCGTCTGCCGTCCCGTCCGGGCCGCGGCCGGCGCGATCTACTACGTGCACGGCGGCGGCATGATCCTCGGCAGCGAGCGCTCCCCCGACCTTGCCTACGCCCTCGACTGGGCCGCCGAGCTCGGGCTTGCCGTGATCTCGGTCGGCTACCGGCTCGCCCCGGAGCACCCGCACCCGGCGCCGGTCGAGGACTGCTACGCCGGGCTGGAGTGGACCGCCGGGCAGTTCGGCACCGGTCCGATCGTGCTCGCCGGGGTCAGCGCGGGCGGCGGGCTCGCCGCGGCGACCGCGCTGCTCGCGCGTGATCGCGGCGGCCCGGAGCTGACCGCGCAGATGCTGCTGTGCCCGATGCTCGACGATCGCAACGACAGCGCGTCAGCACGGCAGATGACCGGGCTCGGCATCTGGGACAGCGCCGCGAACGAGGTCGGCTGGACCGCCCTGCTCGGCGACCGGCGCGGCACTCCGGACGTGTCGCCGTACGCGGCGCCCGCGCGGGCCGGGGACCTGTCCGGCCTGCCTCCGGCGTTCATCGACGTCGGCTCGGCGGAGACCTTCCGCGACGAGGCCGTCGAGTACGCGACGCGGTTGTGGCAGGCGGGCGGGCAGGCCGAGTTGCACGTCTGGCCCGGCGGGTTCCACGGGTTCGACGGCCTGGCGCCGCAGGCCGCGGTCTCCGCGGCGGCACGGGCCCCGCGACTGCCGTGGCTCCGGCGCGTGCTCGGCGCATGATGGGGGGATGAAGGATCTCGTCGGCCGGTTGTCCGCCCTCGACCCGGACGCCGGCGCGGCGGTCAAGGTGATCGCCTACTTCGACCGGCTGGTCGAGTCGCGGGCCGGGCCGGAGGCGATCGTGCGGGGTGCCGCGGTGCTCGCCGGGTGCGTGGCGCGGCTGAGTGTGCCGGAACGCCGCCTGCGGATCCGCGTCGACCCCGACGGACAGCGACTCGGCGACGGCACCCCACCGGACCCGGACTGGCCGCACGCGGAACTGCGGCCCGGCGGGGAGTTCTGGCTGGAGCGGCCCGGGCCCGCCGGTCCGGTCGGCGCGATGGTGGTCGAACGCGCCGTCTCGGCCGTGCACGGCGTGCTCGACCGGACCGCCGCGCGGGAGCCGCGCGAGGTCGTGCTGGACGCGGCCGCGCCGGTGGAGTCGCGGCTGCGCGCGGCCCGGCGGCTCGGTCTCGGTGAGACGGCCAGGGCCGTCGCGCTCGACGCCGGCCGGTTCCGGGTCGAGTCCGCCGGTACGCCGATCCCCGGCGAGCAGCGGCAGGGCGTCGGACCGGTGGTACCCGTGCTGGAGCTGCCCTCGTCGTGGGCGGCGGCCCGGACCGCGCTGCGCTTCGCCGCCACCGAGCCCGACCCCGGCCCGCGCGTGGTGCACGCCGACGAGCTGGGCGGACTCGCCGTGCTGGCCACCGCCGTCGGGCCGGACACCGAACCGGCGCCGGACGTGCTGGCGCTGGACCGCGCCCGGTCGAGCGCGCCGTGGGTACTGCCGACGCTGGTCGCCGTGGCGGCCAGCCCGAGCCTGCGTACCGCGGCGAGCACGCTGGTGGTGCACCATTCCACCTTGCAGGAACGACTCACCCAGGGTGAGCACCTGCTGGGCTGGCCGGTCCGGGAACCCCCGGGACGGCTGCGCCTGCACCTGGCGATCGCGCTGTGGCGCCTGCACCGGAACTTGGGGTAACCGTGACCGACCTGTCCACCGCCCACACCGCCGACCTCGGCGCGGCCACGCTCACCGCCGTGCGCGGACTGCTCGACGAGGTCTTCGAGGGCGACTTCTCCGATGACGACTGGGATCACTCGCTCGGCGGTATGCACGTCCTGGTGCACGAGAGCGGCGGCCTGATCGGCCACGGCTCGATCGTGCAACGGCAGTTCGTCCACGACGGCCGCGCGCTGCGTGCCGGTTACGTCGAGGCCGTCGCCGTCCGTGCCGACCGCAGGCGGCGCGGTCACGCGGGCCGGATCATGGCGGAACTGGAGCGCATCGCCCGGAACGCCTACGACCTGGGCGCACTGAGCGCCAGCGAGGAAGGCATCGCGTTCTACACCGCGCGCGGCTGGTCGCGCTGGCAGGGCCCGACCTCGGTGCTCGCCCCGGAAGGCTTGCAGCGGACCGAAGAAGACGACGACTCGGTCTTCGTGCTGCCCGGAAGCACCCCGCTGGACCGCACCGGGGCGCTGAGTTGCGAGTGGCGCAACGGAGATGTCTGGTAACCGCGTCCACAAAGGACCGCCCACGGAACGACCCGGCCGCCGTAGCGGCGACCCGCCGCCGGCACAACCTACTTGCGTCGGTAAGTCACCAACCCAGCCAAGGTTCCGGCATCTCTTGACCATGTCCACCACCGGGCGTATGGTCTAGACCACATCGAGCGGAGACCCCGCAGAGGAACGCAATTCTCCCTTCCCCCATGGCTTCACTGAAGGAGCTGACATGACCGCCAAGAGGAAACTGCTCGCCGCCGCACTGGGTGCCGCTGTCGCCCCGGTCGCGCTGGTGGCCATTCCGGCCGGTACGGCCAGCGCCCACGGCTACGTCAACGCCCCCGCCAGCCGCCAGGCGCAGTGCGCGCAGGGCGTGGTCGAATGCGGTGCGATCTCCTACGAACCGCAGAGCGTGGAAGGCCCCAAGGGCCTGCGCGAGTGCAACGGCGGGGTGCCGCAGTTCGCCGAACTGAACGACAACAGCAAGCCGTGGCAGGCGGCTCCGGTCGGCCGGACGGTGAACTTCACCTGGACCTTCACCGCGCGCCACAAGACCTCGAACTACGAGTACTACGTGGGCGGGCAGAAGGTCGCCGACATCGACGGTGGCGGCCAGCAGCCGCCGGCCACGGTCACCCACGAGGTGAACCTGCCCGCCAGCGGCCGTCAGACCGTGCTGGCCATCTGGAACGTCGCGGACACCACGAACGCCTTCTACGCCTGCATCGACCTGCAGGTCAGCTGATCCACCCGCGGAGGGCGGCCGGGGAACGGCCGCCCTCCGCGCTGACTAGACTTTCGACCGTGGAAGCCGCGCTGGTACTGGAATTGCTGCGCGAGGTCGACGCGGCGGGCGCGCGGGTGTGGATCGGCGGCGGCTGGGGCGTCGACGCCCTGGTCGGCAGGCAGACTCGACCGCACGCCGATCTGGATCTGATCCACGACGAAACCGGTGAACCCGCCGCACTGGCGGTGCTGGCCGACGCGGGTTTCGCCGAAACGCTGAACTTGCGGCCCGTGCGGTTCGTCTGGGACGGTCCCGCCGAAGTGGACCTGCACCCGGTCACGTTCGCCGCGGACGGCTCGGCCACCCAGGCGGCCGACGACCAGGGCGCGACTTTCCACTACCCCGCCGACTGCTTCGTCACCGGCCGGATCGACGGCGTCGAAGTGCCATGTCTTTCCGTGGCCCAGCAACTGCGCTTTCACCAGGGCTATCCCCCGCGGGACCGCGACCGGCACGACATGGCCCTCCTGCGTGCCGAATTCGGCGTGAACCCCGCGTTCTAGGCCGGTGGTGTCCCGTCCCCGAACGGGCGCCCGCCCAGTTCTTCGCGCCCGTGCGGCGTCGCCCAGCCCGACAGGTCCGGTCCGGCCGGGACGATCCCGCTGGGATTGATGTTGTCGTGCACCACGTAGTAGTGGCGCTTGATGTGGTCGAAGTCGACGGTGTCGCCGAACCCGGGGGTCTGGAACAGATCGCGGGTGTAGGCCCAGAGCACCGGCATCTCGGTGAGCTTGAGCAGGTTGCACTTGAAGTGGCCGTGGTAGACCGCGTCGAAGCGGACCAGGGTGACGAACAGCCGGATGTCGGCCTCGGTGATCGTGTCACCGACCAGGTAGCGGCGGGATTCCAGGCGCTGGGACAGCTCGTCGAGCCGGTCGAACAGGCGGTTGAAGCGGCGGTCGTAGGCGGCCTGGTCGCGGGTGAAGCCGATGGCGTAGACGCCGTTGTTGATGTCGCGGAAGACCACCTCGTTGACCGCGTCGATCTCGGCACGCAGGTGCTCGGGGTACAGCTCGGGCGCGCCTTCGCGGTGGTGGGCGGTCCATTCCGTGGAGAAGTCGAGGGTGAGCTGCGGGTAGTCGTTCGAGACGAGCTTGCCGCTGGGCACGTCGACCAGCGCGGGCACGCTCACGCCACCGTCGTAGCCGGGCTCGGCGGCCTGGTAGGCCTCGGCCAGGAAGCGGATGCCCAGCACCGGGTCGCGGTCGCCGGGGTCGAGGGTGAAGCGCCAGCTGCGTTCGTCCTGGATGGGGTCCACCACGGCCATCGAGATCGCGTCCTCGAGCCCGAGCAGCCGCCGCACGATGATCGCGCGGCTCGCCCACGGGCACGCGCGGCTGACCACCAGCCGGTACCGCCCCGCCTCCACCGGCCACGGCGACGACCCGTCGGCCAGCGGCCGCCCCTGGAAGTGGTTCGGGGCCCGCTTGAACTCCTCAGCCATGCTTCCCACCCTAGCCCCGGAGAAGGTCACCCGCGTTCCGGTGGCCGGAAGGGACGGTTCCCCATCGGCGCGTGACAGGCGGATCATGTCGCCGTGGCACTACTCGACGAAGCACAGTGGCAGGGCAAGGTCTTCACCGGCGGCTGGGAGTCGACCGGCGCCGACGGCCTGGTGACCGAACCGGCGACGGGCGCCGAACTCGGCAGGTACGGGCTGGCGGATCCGGCGGCGATCGCCCGGTCCGCCGAGCGCGCCGCGCAGGCGCAGCGCGACTGGGCGGCCCGGCCGTTCCAGGAGCGCGCGGCGGTGCTGCGGCGCGCCGGTCGGCTGTGGGAGGAACACGCCGACGAACTGCGTGGCTGGCTCGTCCGCGAGGCGGGCAGCGTGCCCGGCAAGGCCGACTTCGAACTCCACGTCGCGGCGCAGGAGTGCTACGAAGCGGCGACGCTCCCCTCGCGTCCGCTCGGCGAGCTGCTGCCCAGCGAGGCGCCTCGCACGAGCATGGTGCGCCGCGTGCCCGCGGGCGTGGTCGGCGTGATCGCGCCGTTCAACGCGCCGCTGATCCTGTCCATCCGCTCGGTCGCGCCCGCGCTGGCGCTGGGCAACGCGGTCGTGCTCAAGCCCGACCCGCGGACCGCGGTGTGCGGCGGGTTCGCGCTCGCGGCGGTCTTCGCCGAGGCCGGGCTGCCCGAGGGCGTGCTGCACGTGCTGCCCGGTGCCGCCGCGGCCGGAGCGGCCCTCGTCGAGGACCCGCACGTGCGGGTCATCTCGTTCACCGGGTCCACCGCCGCCGGTCGCGCGGTCGGCGAGCTCGCCGGCCGCCACCTCAAGCGCGCCCACCTCGAACTGGGCGGCAACTCCGCGCTGCTCGTGCTCGCCGACGCCGACCTCGACCACTGCATCAGCGCCGCCGCCTGGGGTTCCTTCTTCCACCAGGGCCAGATCTGCATGACCACCGGCCGTCACCTGGTGCACGAATCGCTCTACGACGAATACGTGGCGCGCCTGGCCGAGAAGGCGGACAGCCTGCCGGTCGGGAACCCGGCCACCGAGCCGGTCGCGCTCGGCCCGATCATCGACGGCGGGCAGCGCGACAAGATCCACCGGCTGGTCGAGTCCAGTGTGGACAGCGGGGCGCGGCTGGCCGCGGGCGGCACCTACGAGGACCTGTTCTACCGGCCGACGGTGCTCGCCGACGCCGGGCCGGAGGTGCCGGCCTACGCGCAGGAGGTCTTCGGGCCGGTCGCCCCGGTCGCCCGCTTCGGCAGCGACGACGAGGCCGTGGCACTGGCCTCCGCCAGCGAGTACGGCCTTTCGCTGGGCATCGTCACGCCGGACGTCTCGAAAGGACTGTCGCTGGCCGACCGCATCCCGACCGGGATCGCGCACATCAACGACCAGACGGTCAACGACGAGGCCCACGCCCCGTTCGGCGGCGTGCTCGCCTCCGGCACCGGCTCGCGCTTCGGCGGCGCGGCGGCGAACATCGAGGCGTTCACCGAAACCCGCTGGGTCACCCTGCGCGGGGACGTGGCGGGGTATCCCTTCTGAGTGCCGCCGACAGCGCCCCGGCGGCGGCCTGGACCGCGGTCCCGCAGCGGTCCAGGTCGAGCCGCCGGGTGTGCCCGGTGATGGACAGCGCGGCGACCACCTCGCCGTGCGCGCCGAGCACCGGGGCGGCCACCGCGGTGACGCCCGGCTCGGCCTCCTCCAGGTTGATCCCGACCCCGCGTTCCCTGGTGCGCTCCAGATCGCGGTGCAGCAGGCCGGGCAGCACGATGGTGCGCGGGGTCAGCCGCGCCAGCCCGGCGTCGACCGCGCGGCGCAGCCGGTCGTGCCCGCCCCAGGCGAGGAACACCTTGCCGGTGGCGGTGCAGTGCGCGGGCATCCGGCCGCCCACCCTGGACCGGATCACCATCGATTCGCCGCCGCTGAGCTTCTCCACGAACAGCGTGCACAGGTCGTCCGGCACGGCGAGGTGCACGTTCTCGCGGCTGGCGCGCTGCAGGCCTTCGAGGTAGGGCATCGCGGCTTCGCGCAGCATCCGGTAGCGCGGCACCATCTGGCCGAGGCGGAACAGCTTCGCCGCGAGCCGGTAGCCGCCGTGCCCGGTGCGTTCGAGCGCACCCCAGTCGACCAGCTCGCCGAGCAGGCGGTGGGCGGTCGGTTTGGGCAGGCCGCTGCGGGCCGCGAGCTCACCGAGGCTCAGCTCGGGTTCACCCGGGGTGAACGCGTCGAGCAGGGACAGCCCTCGCGCCAGCACCGACTTCGGTGCCGGTGCGGATTCACCGCTCATCGGGGTGATGTTGCTCGGTGCGTCCGCGCTGGGCAAGCGAGCGTTCCACTCAGCGGGACGCCTGGACGGGCGGCAGGTGCACGCTGAGCACCGCCGACCGGCCGCCGCCGACCGCCGCCAGCGCCTCGGCCAGCGCCTCCTTCAGCTCCTCGGGATGCCGCACGGTCTGGCCCCAGGCGCCACCGGCGGCCGTGGCGATCCCGGGCAGGTCGGCCTCGGGTTCGAAGCTGACGTTGAAGTCGTCGCGCTCGGCCGCGGTGCCGTGCGGGTGGACGCCCAGGGTGGACAGCTTCGGCGACTTCCAGCCGCGGTTGTCCAGCACGACGGTCAGCGTCGGCGTGCCGTACCGCCGGGCCACCCAGTGCGCCGACGACGGCACGCCGAACAGGTAACTGCCGTCCCCGACCACCGAAACGACCGTGCGGCCGGGGTCGGCCAGCTTCGCGCCGATCGCCGCGCCCGCGTGCCAGCCGAGCGAACCCCCGCCCGAGCCGATCAGCGACCCGGGCCGGTTGCGCCGCAGGTGCCTGCCGACGGCCTGGTAGCTGGAGATCGCCTCGGTCAGCACGAGGGTGTCGTCGTCGATCGCGTCGCGCAGGCAGGCGAGCAGGTATTCGGGGGTGATCGTGTCGCCGTCCGGGTGTTCCAGCGCCGCGTACTCCCCGGTGCGGCGCCGGTGCTCGGCGGTGACGCGGGCCAGGCGCCCGGCGTCCGGCTGCTCGCCGATCCGCTCGAGGAGCTGGTGCAGCGCGGTCCGCGGATCGGCGCGGGCGAAGCATTCCGCCGGGATGTGCCACAGCGGCATCTGTTCCTTGAGCGGGTCGACGTCGACCACGAAGATGCGCGCGCCGGCCCGCGGCCGGTTGCTCAGCGGGATCCACGGCACGTCGCTGCCGAGCACCAGCACCACGTCCGCGGTGGCGAGCACCGGATCGGGTTCGGTGGTGTTCCACTGGAACCCGAGGTGCAGCGGGTGGTCGGCGGGGAAGTTCACCCGCATCGGCACCGATTCGAGCACCGGCATCGCCAGCCGCTCGCACAGCTGGACCAGCACCGGCACGGCCCCCGGGTCGCGGCCGAGGTAGGAGGTGACCACGAGCGGGTTTTCCGCCTCCCGCAACGCTTCGGCGAGCCGGTCGACGACCTGCGGCGCCAGCGCGGCCGGGGCGATCGGGATGGGGCGGACGGGGTCCTGGCACGGCACCTCGGACTCCATCACCTCCCGCGCGCCGACCAGGTACACCGGCCCGGCGGGTTCGCTGTGCGCGATCTGCAGCGCGCGGCCGACGACCGTCTTGACGTTGTGCCCGGTGCGGATCTCGTTGTCGTACTTGGTGTACCCGCGGACGATCCCGCGCTGGTCGTGCACGTCCTGGATCCACTGGATGAACTCGTTGCGGCTGCCGGTCAGCTCGCCGTCCTGGGTGAACGGCGAGGCACCGGCGAAGACCAGCACCGGCACCCGGCCCTTGGCGGCGTTGTGCAGCATGCCGCCGATGTTCTGGGTGCCGCAGTCCACGTGCACCAGCACCGCCTGCGCCCGGCCGGTGACCTGCGCGTAGCCCTGCGCGGCGGAGAACGCGACGCTTTCGTGCGGGCAGATGATCAGTTCGGGCAGCGCTTCCGCCCGGTCCTCGGCCCTGGCGCGCGCGTAAGCCTCGACGATGCCGGGGTGGTCGCTGCCCAGGTTCGCGAAGACGTATTCGACGCCGCCTTCGCGCAGAGCTTCGAGGAAGGCCTGGCTGGTGGTGCAGCTCATGCGGTCACCTCCGCCCGCCCGCGGCCGGGGAAGGCCCGCGCGGCGAGTTCGTCGTACGGCATGCCCCTGGCCGCCGCGTTGTTCCGCCCGGCCAGACTGCCCAGCCAGGCGGCGAGGAACCCGGCCGGCACCGAGACCAGCGCCGGGATGGACAACGGGAACAGGTGCGCCTCCCCCATCACGTCCGGGCCCACGAGCACCAGCCCGACCGACACGACGAGCCCGCCGAGCAGACCGCAGGTGGCGCCTACGCGGTTGAACCCGCGCCAGTAGATGGTCAGCAGCAGCACCGGCATCGTGGTGCTCGCCGCGATCGCGAACGCCACGGTGCCGAGGAAGGCCACGTTCAGCGTGCGCGCGCCCAGCGCCAGCACGATCGCCACCACCGAGACCGCCACCCCGGCGAGCCTGCCGACCAGCAACTGCTGTCGCTGCGTGACGTTCCCGCGTTTGAGCACCGTGCTGTAGAGGTCGTGGGCGACCGCGCCGGAGGAGGCGATGGCCAGCCCGGCGAGCACCGCGAGGATGGTCGCCATCACCACGCCCACCACGATCGCGAACATCAGGTTGCCGCCGACCATTTCCGCGAGCCGGGGCGCGGCCAGGTTGCCCGCCTTGTTGTCGGCGATGATCCGGTCCCGGCCGACCTCGTTCAGCGCGGCATAGCCGAATACCGGCAACGCGAGGAAGAACAACGCGAAAATCCACATCGCCACCTGCGCGGAATTGCGCGCGGCTTTCGCGTCGCGCACGGTCAGGAATCGCACCATCACGTGCGGCAGGCCCATGATGCCCAATGCCATGCCCAGGCTCAGGGAAACGTTGTTGAACGCGGAGGCCGTGCTGTCGTGCCGCGGCAGGATGATGTCGTCCCCGTACGTTTCCCGCGCTTCGAACAACGCGCCGAGCGGGTTGCCGCCGACGCGGACCGCGATCAGCACCAGCAGGCCCAGCACGGTCACGATCAGCAGGATCGCCTTGAACACCTGGATGTAGGTGGTGCCGACCATGCCGCCGAGCATGGTGTACAGCGTCATCAGCAGCCCGATCACCACCACCGCCAGCGGGAATTCCACGCCGAGCAGCAGTTGGGCCAGCACCCCGGCGCCGACGAACTGGATGACCATGTAGACGATGCTGAGAATCAGCGACGCGACCGCGAGCACCGCGCGCAGCAGCCGCCCGTCGAACCGCGCGGCGACGGCGTCGGCCAGGGTGAACCGGCCGAGGTTGCGCAGCGGTTCGGCGATCACCAGCAGCACCAGCAGGTACGCGATCGGGATGCCGAGCGCGAGGTAGAAGCCGTTGAACCCGGTCAGCGCGACCGCGCCGGTGATGCCGAGGAAGGAGGCCGCCGAGAGCTGGTCACCGGCCAGTGCGAGGCCGTTCTGCCAGCCGCTGACCCGGCCACCGGCGATGTAGTGGTCGTCGGTGCTCTTGTTGCGCCGGGCCGCGTAACTGGTCAGGCCGAGGGTGACCGCGACGATCCCGGCCACCACGAGCACCGCGAGCACGTTCACGAGCGGTCCTCGTTCCGGCTTTCCCAGCGATCAGCCCAGCGGCCGTAGGCGAAAGCGGCGCCGAGCGGGAAGACGATCGCGAAGGCACCCGCGACATATCCGGCACCGAGCGGCCCGACCCAGCCGTCGAAAAGCGGGGTGAACGCGGTCAGCACCGGCACCGCGAGGAATACCGCGAGCGCGCTGAGCCCGCCGCCGAGCGCGATTCTTTTCCGCACGGTCAACTCGGTATTGCGCACGGGGCCACCCTTCTTTCGAAGACCGGCCGATCCTCACGCCCGGGCACGGGCGGCGGCAACCACGGCGTTCCGTTCCCCGGAATCGCGGTGGTTCCCGGTTTCAGGTGGTGTAGAACCAGAGGTGCGCCACCGGCCGCGCCGGTTCGCTGCGGTCGACGAGCACCTCCCTGGTCACGCGTGCCGGGCGGAGGCGGCCCGCGGGCAGCGCGTCCTGCGCCGAAGCGATGTCGGTGCCGCGGTCGGGGTCGAAGCCGGGCACCGGCGGCAGGAACACCTGCCGCCCCGGCTCGAGTTCCCCGCCGAAACCGGAAGCACGCAGCAGACCGTCCACTGTGTCCGGTCCGAGGGCGACCGCGAGCGCGTAGAGCTGGTCGATCCCGCGCTGGTCGAGTACACCGAGCACCTCGGCGCCCGGTGGCAGCACGATGCCGCCGAAGTCCAAAGCGGACTCCAGCGCTGCCGCGGCTGGGGTGCTCATCCGGTCCTCCTCCTGGCTGAAGGGCATGCTAGCGCCGGATGTCCAGGCGGGTGCCGTCGCGGTTGTCCGGGCTCTGCGGCAGGCTCACCTGCGTGCCGGCGCCGGGTACCGCGCCGGAGTAGTGCCGCGGGTCGGTGGAGCCGGAGATGTTGTACTCCTGCGCCAGTCCCGAGCGGTGCAGTTCGGCCAGCGAGGCGTCGGTGACCGTGAGCGGGCCGATCTGGGTGGCCTTGCCGCCGTCCCAGTTGTAGCGGTCGAACACGTGCGCGCGGTAGTCCATCTCGATGGTCGGGTCGCCGCCGGGGAGCGCGGGCGGGTGCACGGTGGCCACGCCGGTGACCGAGTACTGGACGCCGCCCATCGCGTAGTACCAGTTCTTGCTTTCGGCGGGGCCGAGGTAGTGGCCGTGCCAGCCGGAGTCGAAGGTGACCGGGGTGCCGTAGTTGCCGGTGCGCGCGGCGTCGGCGGCGAGCTGGCGCATCTGCTCGGCGACCGTCCGGTCCACCACGCCGCGGAAGGAGGGCACGTCGCGGCTGATCTGGTCGGCGTCCACGGTGATCGGCGCGCCGCTGTTGTCCAGGAAGTGCTTGAGGTGGCTGCTGGCGTTGGTCCAGCCGATGCCGTCGGCCACGTCGGCGCCCGCGTTGGCCGCCTGCCAGGTCGCCTGGTCGGCCAGCGACGGCTGCTGCGAAGCGTGGGGTCCGGCGCCCGGATCGGAGGCGGGCTGCGGGGGCGGGCCGGGGAGCTGTCCGCCGCTGCCGCCCTGGGTGCCGCCGGTGTCCGGTCCGCCGCCGAAACCGCGCGCGGTGGCCTCGTCGGCGGCGGTGTAGCCGTCGGCGGAGAGCCGGACGTACTCGCTGATCTGCCCGATCAGCTCGACGAACCGGCTGAGCGCGCCGGTGAGCTGCTGCTGGAGGGAGGCGTTGGCGCTGCCGACGGAACTGCCGATCGCGGCGAACGAGGCGATGTCGATGGCCAGCGACCCGACGTCGCGGGCCGAGGAAGCCGCCGTGGCGTTGAGGTCCTCCATCGACCGGACCACCGATCTCGCGGCGTCCGGCTCCACCCGGAACGCACCTGTCATCACGCCTCCTCGTCCGCGGAACTCCCCACCGCCGAGCCTTCCCCGCGCCCCGCCTTCGCCAGACGGCCGAATTACCCACTGACAAGCGGGCATTCCGGCCACCACCCCGCGCTGAATGCTATGAGTGGGGCATTACTTGCATTGAACGCAAGTAATGCCCCACTCATAGCATTGGCGGGGGGCGCGCCGGGTGCCCGAATGCTCTTGAAGGCGGGGCGCCACCGCGGCCAGGATGACGACGGGAACACCCCGCAAGCCCGAGGAGGCCCCGTGTCGGAGACGGCGTTGCTCACCTGGACCCTCGTCGCGTTCCTCGGGGTGGCCACGCCCGGCATCGACACGCTCCTCGTGCTGCGCCACACGCTGCTCGGCGGGCGGCGCGCCGGGTTGCGGGCGGTGACCGGCATCGCGCTCGGCTGCCTGGTGTGGGCCACGGCGAGCCTCGCCGGGCTCACCGCGCTGCTCGCCGCCTCCGAGGTCGCCTACCAGGTGGTGCGCATCGCGGGCGCGGCCTACCTCATCTGGCTGGGCGCCTCGGCCCTCTGGAAGTCGCTCCCCCGCAACCGCGGGCCGGTCGTGCCGCTGGAGGACGGGTCCGCCACCAGGGCGCTGCGCGCCGGTCTGCTCACCAACCTGCTCAACCCCAAGGTCGGCGTCTTCTACGTCAGCCTGCTCCCCCAGTTCCTGCCCGTCGGCCCCGGGTCGACCGCCTGGGGCGCGCTCCTGGTCGCCATCCACCTGGCCGTCACCTTCGCCTGGTACCCGCTGCTCGTCTGGACCGCCGCCCGGGCCCGCCGCCTCCTGCTGCGCGACCGCGTGCGCCGCGTGCTCGACCGGCTGACCGCCACCGTGCTGATCGGGCTGGGCGTCAAGCTCGCCACCGAATCCCGCTGAACCGCTCCACCCCTTTCCCGGCACGGCCGAACTCGGTACCGTAGTGTATACCGTATGCAGCCTAGCCGGATGGGAGCGGACCGATGAGCGACATGGCCGACCGCGCACGTGCCGTGGTCGACGCACACCGCGGTGACCGGGGCGCGCTGCTGCCGGTCCTGCACGGGCTGCAGGCCGAATTCGGCTACCTCGACCAGGCACTGCTGCCCCTGGTGGCCAAGGAGCTGAACCTTTCCCGCGCCGACGTGCACGGGGTGATCAGCTTCTACACCGACTTCCGCACCGAACCGCCGGGCCGCACCGTGGTGAAGCTGTGCCGCGCGGAGGCCTGCCAGTCGGTCGGCGCGGAACGCCTTCTCGCCCACGCCGAACAGGTGCTGGGCAGCAAGGCCGGCCAGACCACGGCCGACGGCTCGGTGACCCTCGAGCAGGTGTTCTGCCTGGGCAACTGCGCGCTCGGCCCGGCAGCCCAGGTCGACGGGCGCCTGCACGGCAGGCTCGACGAGGCCGCACTGGACAGCATCATCGCCGAAGCGGAGGCGGGCAAAGCATGACCACCACGATCTACGTCCCCCGCGATTCCGCGGCCGTCTCGGTCGGCGCGGACGCCGTCGCCGACGCGATCGCCCGCCAGGCCGAAGCTGCGGGTGAGGACATCCGCCTGGTGCGCAACGGATCCCGCGGCATGCTGTGGCTGGAACCGCTGGTCGAGGTGGTCACCGACCGGGGCCGCGTCGGCTACGGGCCGGTCACCCCCGGCCGCGCGGGCGAAGTGCTCGCCGCGATCCTGGACGACGGCGAGCACGAGCTGAACCTCGGCCGCGTCGAGGACCTGCCGTGGATGAGCGGCCAGACGCGGCTCTGCTTCGCGCGGGTGGGCGTCACCGATCCGCTGTCCGCCGAGGACTACCTCGCCCACGGCGGGCTCGCCGGGTTGCGCCGGGCGCTCGAACAGGAACCGGCCGCGGTGGTCGCCGCGGTGACCGAATCCGGCCTTCGCGGTCGCGGCGGCGCCGGGTTCCCCGCCGGCATCAAGTGGAAGACCGTGCTCGACGCCCCGGCGGAACCGAAGTTCGTCTGCTGCAACGCCGACGAGGGCGACAGCGGGACCTTCGCGGACCGCATGCTGATCGAGGGCGACCCGTTCTGCCTGATCGAGGGCATGACCATCGCCGCCTGCGCGACCGGTGCCACCGAGGGCTACGTCTATCTGCGGTCGGAGTACCCGGACGCGGTGCGGACCCTGCGGCAGGCCATCGAGATCGCCTACGCCCACGGCTGGCTCGGCGAGGACATCCTCGGCTCCGGCAGGCGGTTCGACCTGTTCGTGCGCGTCGGCGCGGGTGCCTACATCTGCGGTGAAGAGACCTCCATGCTGGAAAGCCTGGAAGGCAAGCGCGGCATGGTGCGCGCCAAACCGCCGATCCCGGCGATCACCGGGCTGTTCGGCAAGCCGACGGTGGTGAACAACGTGCTCACCCTGGCGTCGGTGCCGGTGATCCTGTCCGACGGCGCCGAGGCCTACGCCGCGCTGGGCCGCGAACGCTCACGCGGCACGCAGGTGTTCCAGCTGGCGGGCAACATCGCCCGCGGCGGGGTGTTCGAGACGGCCTTCGGCATGTCGCTCGGCGAGCTGATCACCGACTACGGCGGGGGCACCCGCTCGGGCAGGCCGGTGCGCGCGGTGCAGGTCGGCGGCCCGCTCGGCGCCTACCTCCCGGCGGACCGGCTGGACGTGCCGCTGGACTACGAGGCGTTCGCCGCGGTGAACGCGATGCTCGGCCACGGCGGCATCGTGGTCTTCGACGACACCGTCGACATGGCGTCGATGGCCCGGTTCGCGATGGAGTTCTGCGCGGAGGAGTCGTGCGGCAAGTGCACGCCCTGCCGGGTCGGCTCGGTGCGCGGAGTCGAGACCATCGACCGCATCGTCGCCGGGGAGGACCCCGACGCGAACCTGGCCCTGCTGGGCGATCTCTGTGACCTGATGACCGACGGATCGCTGTGCGCGATGGGCGGGCTCACGCCGAACCCGGTGCTCAGCGCCCTTCGCCACTTCCCGGACGACTTCACGGCGCGGCAGGAGAGCCAGTCATGACGCTGTACAAGGAACACGATCTCGGCACCCCGGCGATGCCGGGCCCGGCCACCGTCTCGCTCGAGGTCGACGGCCACCCCGTCGCGGTGCCCGAAGGCACCTCGGTGATGCGCGCGGCGGCGCTGTCCGGCATCGACATCCCGAAGCTGTGCGCCACCGACAGCCTGGAGGCCTTCGGCTCGTGCCGGCTGTGCCTGGTGGAGATCGACGGCCGCCGCGGCACCCCGGCCTCGTGCACCACGCCGGTCGCCGAGGGCATGAAGGTCCGCACGCAGACCCCGCGGGTGGAGAAGCTGCGGCAGGGCGTGATGGAGCTCTACATCTCCGACCACCCGCTCGACTGCCTGACCTGCTCGGCCAACGGCGACTGCGAACTGCAGGACATGTCGGGTGTGGTGGGCCTGCGCCAGGTCCGCTACGGCTACGAGGGCGAGAACCACCTCGATGCCGAAACCGACCACAGCAACCCCTACTTCGACTTCACCCCGTCCAAGTGCATCGCCTGCTCGCGCTGCGTGCGGGCCTGCGGTGAGGTCCAGGGCACCTTCGCGCTGACCATCGAAGGCCGCGGCTTCGAGTCCAAGGTCGCCGCGAGCGCGGGCGAGCTGTTCATGGACTCCGAGTGCGTGTCCTGCGGTGCCTGCGTGCAGGCCTGCCCGACGGCCACGCTGGAGGAGAAGTCGGTGGTCGAACTGGGCATGCCGACCCGCAGCGTGCTCACCACCTGCGCCTACTGCGGGGTCGGCTGCTCGTTCAAGGCCGAACTGCGTGGTGACGAACTGGTGCGCATGGTGCCGCACAAGGACGGCGGCGCCAACGAGGGCCACTCGTGCGTCAAGGGCCGGTTCGCCTTCGGCTACGCCACCCACCCGGACCGCGTGTACAAGCCGATGGTCCGGGAGAAAATCACCGACGAGTGGCGCGAAGTCGAATGGGACACCGCGATCACCTACGTGGCCGAGAAGATGCGCGAGGTCCAGGCCCGCCACGGCGTCGGCGCCATCGGTGGCATCACCTCTTCCCGCTGCACCAACGAAGAGGTGTACGTGGTGCAGAAGATGGTGCGGGCCGCGTTCGGCAACAACAACGTGGACACCTGCGCGCGGGTCTGCCACTCCCCCACCGGCTACGGGCTGAAGCAGACCTTCGGCACCTCGGCCGGTACGCAGGACTTCCGGTCCGTGGCCCGGTCCGACGTGATCGTGGTGATCGGCGCGAACCCGACCGACGGGCACCCGGTGTTCGCCTCGCGGATGAAGCGGCGGCTGCGGGAGGGCGCGAAGCTGGTGGTGATCGACCCGCGCCGGATCGACCTGGTGCGCTCGCCGCACGTCGAAGCCGCGCACCACCTGCAGCTGGCGCCGGGCACGAACGTCGCGGTGGTCAACGCGATGGCGCACGTGGTGGTCACCGAAGGACTGGTCGACCAGTCCTTTGTGGATGAACGATGCGAGGACTTCGACGGCTGGGCGGAGTTCATCGCCCGCCCGGAGAACAGCCCGGAGGCCGTCGAAGGGATCACCGGTGTCCCGGCAGCCGAACTGCGGGCCGCAGCACGGCTCTACGCCACCGGCGGCAACGCCGCGATCTACTACGGACTGGGCGTCACCGAGCACAGCCAGGGCTCGACCATGGTGATGGGCATGGCGAACCTGGCCATGGCGACCGGCAACATCGGCCGCGAGGGCGTCGGGGTCAACCCGTTGCGCGGGCAGAACAACGTGCAGGGTTCGTGCGACATGGGCTCGTTCCCGCACGAGCTCTCCGGCTACCGGCACGTGTCCGACGACGCGGTGCGCGAGGTGTTCGAGACGCTGTGGGACCGCCCGCTGATGGCCGAGCCGGGCCTGCGCATCCCCAACATGTTCGACGCGGCGATCGACGGCACCTTCCGCGCCCTGTTCGTGCAGGGCGAGGACATCGCGCAGTCCGACCCGAACACCAAGCACGTCACCGCCGCGCTCGAAGCGCTGGACCTGCTGGTGGTGCAGGACCTGTTCGTCAACGAGACGGCGAAGTTCGCGCACGTGTTCCTGCCGGGCACCTCGTTCCTGGAGAAGGACGGCACCTTCACCAACGCCGAGCGCCGGATCAACCGGGTGCGCCCGGTGATGGCGCCGAAGACCGGCAAGCACGAGTGGGAGATCGTCTGCGAGATCGCCCAGGCGATGGACTACCCGATGTCGTATGCGCGGACCAGCGAGATCATGGACGAGATCGCCGCGGTGACCCCGACCTTCGCCGGGGTGTCGTTCGAGAAGCTCGACAAGCTCGGCAGCGTGCAGTGGCCGTGCAACGACAAGGCCCCCGAAGGCACGCCGATCATGCACGTGGACGGGTTCGTGCGCGGCAAGGGCCGGTTCGTGCCGACCACGTTCGTGCCGACCGAGGAACGCAGCACCCGCAAGTTCCCGCTGATCCTGACCACCGGGCGGATCCTGAGCCAGTACAACGTGGGCGCGCAGACCCGGCGCACGAAGAACGTGGCCTGGCATCCCGAGGACCTGCTCGAGATCCACCCGCACGACGCCGAGGTCCGCGGCATCACCGACGGCGACGAGGTGTCGCTGGCCAGCCGGGTCGGCGAGACGAAGCTGCGGGCGGTGCTCTCGGACCGGATGCCGGTCGGCGTGGTTTACACCACCTTCCACCACCCGGTGACCGGGGCGAACGTGGTGACCACGGAGAACTCCGACTGGGCGACGAACTGCCCGGAGTACAAGGTGACCGCGGTGCAGGTGGCGCTGCGCACAGCGGTTCCGGCGATGGCGGAGTAGGCGCATGAGCGGCAACCCCCAGGTCCGGCTGGCCAACGAAATCGCCCGGCAGTTCCGCGGCCAGCCGGAGGACCGGGCCGCGGCCACGATCGCGCAGCACATCCGGCAGTTCTGGGACCCGCGGATGCGAGCGGACCTGCTGGCCCAGGTCGCCGCCGACCCGTCCCCGGTGGACCCGCTCATCCAGGCCGCCGTCCGCCTGCTGCGCTGAACACCCGGCACCGGACACAAATGTGGCTTTCGGAGCGGAATACGCCCCGAAAGCCACATTCGTGTTCACCCGCCCCCGGGGACCTAGTTGGTGTCGAGCGCCACGGCGATGTCCGTGATCAGCAACGGGAAGATGCCGAGCGCCTCGGCCGCGCCGGTCAGCGGGTCGAAGTCGTAGAGCATCGCGTCACCGGTCGAGCCGATCAGTGTGGCGAACCCCGAGTTCGACACGGTCTTGCCGCCCACCACGTCGCTGTAGATGTCCGCGCCGGCGTTCGTGGCGGCGGTGGTGCCGAGCGAGCCGGTCGGGGCCAGCAGGCCGTTGTTGGCCGGTGACTGCACGACTACCTGCGCGCTGAGGGTGTTGATGTCGAACAGCGTCGTGGCGGTGGTGGTGTTCAGGTCGTTGTTGGTGTAGGCGGCCGCGGTCACCCCGGCGATCGCCGAGCCGCCGGGGGTCGCGCTCAGCGTCGAGTCCGAGATCGTGGTGCCGTCGTGGAGGTTGTGCCGCAGGTTCTGCCCGACGTCGCTGATCACCCGCAGCCGATCGGCCGCCGGGTTGAAGTCGACGCCGAAGGTGGTGCCGTGCAGCCCGACGCTCAGCTGTGAAACCTTCGTCACCACCACGTCGGAGTTCCCGGTCGGCAGGGAGATCGTGTAGATGCCGCCGTAGTTGCCCACCGCGTAGAACTTGCCGTCCTGCACGCGGAAGTCGATGCCGATCACCGAGGTGTCGGTGATCAGCCCGCTCACCCGGCGCACCCAGTTGAGCTCGTCGGGTCTGTCCGTGGTGAACGTGGCCATCAACTTGCCGTCACTGGTGATCCCGTACGCCCGCAGTGACGGGGACATCGTCCCGTCCTCCGCCGCCGAACCGGGTCCGGCCAGCCCGACCGCGACCGCCGCCGCCGCGACCACCGCGGTCATCACCGCGACACCACGCTTGATCCGTGCCTGCATCGGTTTCCCCTTCACTCTCGGCGCCACGCTGCCTGCCGCCTGCCCACACCCTTCACGAGCGCCCCGGGCGGTGTCTTCGTGAGAGGCGGTGAAAACCGCGGCACGCGTGGGAAGATCGAATTGTCACTTCGGACAACCGGTACGGGGGTACCAGGCGATGACCTGCCGACTCGGCGCGCTCTGCTTCGACGCGAACGACCCGCGTGCGCTCGCGCGTTTCTGGGGCGGGTTCTTGGGCTGGGAGCGGGCCGGAGACGGCCACACGCTCCTCCCGGTCGACGACACCGGCTTCCGGCTCCGGTTCTCCCCGTCCTCCCAGCGGAAGACCGGCCAGAACCCGATGCACTTCGACCTGACCAGCACGTCCCACGAGGACCAGCAGCGAACCGTGGCGAGGGCGCTCGAACTCGGCGCCCGGCACATCGACGTCGGCCAGCGCCCGGAGGAAGGTCACGTGGTGCTCGCCGACCCCGAAGGCAACGAATTCTGCGTCATCGGACCAGGCAACGATTTCCTCGCCGACTGTGGGTTCGTCGGCGCGGTCGCGGGTGAGGGTTCGCGGGAGACCGGCTACTTCTGGAGCGAAGCGCTGGGCTGGCCGCTGGTGTGGGACCAGGACGAGGAGACCGCGATCCGCTCACCGCACGGCGGTCCGAAGATCACCTGGGGTGGTCCGCCGCTGCCGCCGAAGAACGGCAAGAACCGCCTGCACTTCGACCTCGTGCCCGACGGCGGGCAGCGGGCGGAGGTCGACCGGCTCCTCGCCCTCGGCGCCGAGCGGGTCGACATCGGCCAGGGCGAGGTCAGCTGGGTGGTCATGGCCGATCCGGACGGCCACGAGTTCTGTGTGCTGACCCCGCCCGAACAGACCTAGGAATGCAGCGTGTAGTGCGGGAAATTGCCCGGCGGCCGCTCTCCTTCCGGTCCGCGGGTGACCGAGCGCACCAGCAACTCGCCGCCGACGAACGCGCCGCGCCACGAAGCGCCCAGCCCGCCGAACAACTCCTCCCGGTCACCACGCGAACGCGGCCGGTTGATCCCGACCTTGAACGCCCGCACCTGCGCCGAAAGCCGGTGCGCGGTGCTTTCCTCGTCGCAGGACAGGGTGGCCACCAGCGCGCCGTTGCTGACGTTCATCGCCGCCAGCAGTTGCGCCTCGGTGTCCACCACCTCGATCGTGTCCACCGGCCCGAACGGTTCGGCGTGGAACAGCGGTGAGGACCGCGGCGGGTCCAGAATGGACACCGGCGCCAGGTAGGCCGAAGTGTCCTGCCCCGGCAGGAACCGCCCTTCGGTGACCTCGCCGCGGTGCAGGGGCACCCCGCCGTTGCGCACGGCTTCCTCCACCTGGTCGGCCAGTTCCTTCGCCTTGCCCGCGTTGATCAGCGGCCCGAAGTCCAGCTCCGGCAACGGGTCCTCCGGCGACTCCACGGCCAGCGGGTGCCCGAACCGCACCGAGCGCACCGCGGGCAGGTAGACCGCGAGGAAGCGGTCGAACAGCTCCCGTTGCACCACGAACCGCGGGTAGGCGGTGCACCGCTGCTTGGCGTAGTCGAAGGTCTTGCGGATCTGCCCGGCGAGGGTGCCCCAGTCGCCGTACTCCCACACGCCCCAGCAGTTCAGCCCTTCCTGCTCCAGCACGTGCCGCTTGCCGGGGTCGGCCAGTGACGCGGCGATCCGGCCACCGGCGTCCCGACCGCCCACAAAGGACACACAGCCCAGGCGCGGGCCACCGACCAGCGGGCCGGACAGTTCCGCGCCGCCGCCGCTGAGCAGGGTCAGCGGCAGGCCTTCGCGCACGGCCAGCGCGACCGCCATGGTCAGGCAGCACAGGCCGCCGTCGGTCGGCGTCTTGGCGATCACCGCGTTGCCCGAGAGCGCCTGCACCAGCATCGCGTGCATCAGCACGCTCATCGGGTAGTTCCAGCTGGCGATGTTGCTGACCGGGCCGTCCAGCGGCACCCGGTTTTCCAGCATCGGCCCGATTTCCTCGACGTACCAGCGGACCCCGTCGATGCACCGGTCCACATCGGCCATCGCCAGGCGCCACGGTTTGCCGATCTCCCACACCAGCAGCAGGCCGAGCAGTTCGCGGTGCTCGGTCAGGGAGTCGAGCGCGGCGCCGACCCGCGCCTTGCGTTCGGCCAGCGGCACTTCGCGCCAGCGGACGTGGGCGTCGAGCGCGGCGTCCACCGCGCCCGCCGCGGTGCCGGCGTCCAGGCGCGGCGGGCCGTGGATGGCACTGCCGTCGACCGGCGAGGTGGCGTCACCGGGCCTGCCGTCCCAGGTCCACCGCCCACCCCAGTGGTTCGCGACCCGTTCGGGGGAAAACGCCTCCGGGGCCAGTTCGGCGCACCGGCCGTAGGCGGCTGCCCAGCTCGTGCCCGGCTTGAGGGACAAACTTCCCATCAGTCCTCCTGGTCGGATGTGGGCGGAAAGTGTGTGTTCCACGTCTCACTCCGTGTAGACTGTATGCAGTATGGAACCCGGTGGCAACGCCCGTACCTGGTCGGAGGCGAAGATGAGCCCGTCTGGCGCACCGCAGCAAGTAGTCGGCTACCTGGGCCGCACCTATCAGGTCGGGCCCGCCGCGGAACAGCTCACCGGGCGCTCGCGTGCCTGGGTCCTCGGTCCGGCGCTGGCCGCGATGGCCGCCATCGGCGTGCCCCAGTACGCCTTCGGGCTGCTCGTACCAGGCCTGCTCGACCGCGGCTGGACCATGGGCCAGGCCTTCGGGCTGCTCGCGCTCTGGACGGTCTTCCAGGCCGGCGCGGGATTCCCCGCGGCCTACCTGCGCGAACGCGGCCGCATCGGCCCGCGCGCGGCCATGCTGACCGGCGCGGTGCTGGTGCCGCTCGGCCCGCTCTCGCTCGCCTTCGACTCCGGGATCCTGGGCCTGCTCGGCTATTCCGTGCTCAGCGGGACGGGCGCCGGGCTGGTCTACGCCACCTGTTCCTCCACCGTGGCGAAGTGGTTCCCGGAACGGTCGGCGGCGGCGACCAGCCTCGCCACCGGCGCCTTCGCCTGCGGTTGCGTGCCGTTCGTGATCGCCTTCGCCGTGGGCAGCGGCACCGGCGCCCTCTCCCCCGTGCTGATCGCCACGGCGGTGGTGCTGGGCGGGGTCATCGCCGCGTCCGCGCTGTTGTTCCGCGACCCGCCGGAGAACTGGTGGCCCCCGCACCTCGACCCGCGCGAATGGGCCCTGGACCGCCGTCTCAACCCTCGTCGCACCGCCCGCCAGTACTCCTCCCGCGAAGCACTGCGCACCGGCGCGCTGCCGCTGATGTACGTGATCGTTTTCCTCGCCAGCGCGGTTTCCCTGCTCGACGTGGCCTTCCTCGCGGTGATGGCGCTCGGCCACGACCTCGGGCTCACCGCGGCCGCGATCGGCACCTGCCTGCTGGTCGGGGTGAACGGGGTCGGCCGCTCGCTGGCCATCCGGATCTCCGCGGAAGCCGGGCGGGTGCGCACCATCCGCGCGGTGGTGGCGTTGCTGGGCGCCGGGCAGCTCGTGCTCGCCGGGGCCGCGGCCTCCGGTTCGGTGGCCCTGCTGCTCATCGCGGCGATCGTCGCGGGCGCGGGCGGCGGCGCCTTCTACCCCCTGTTCGCCAGCCTGGCGCGGGAGTACTTCGGGGAACGCTCCCAGCTCGAAACGAACGCCGTCATCTACAGCGCGAAGGCGCTCGGTGGCGTGGCGGGCGTCGGCGCGGTGGCGCTGGTGGCCCCCAGTTGGGGCTATACCTCGATCTTCCTCATCGCCGGCGGGCTCGCGCTCGGTGCGGCCGCGTTGTGCCGCCGCCTGCGGCAGCCGGGTTTGCTCAGCACGATTCCGGCTACCCGTTCCCCATTACCCGGTGTTTGACAATCGCGGGGGTCGAGCGGGCGGGTGAAAGCCATGTCACACTGGAAACACCCGATGTGTGACTGCCTTCACCAAACCGGACAAAGATTCGCATTGTATGCTGTAGGCAGTCGACGAAAAACTACGGGGAGTCGCCGGAGCCACCGGTGCGGCCCCGCCGACCGAGCCTGGGAGAGACATCATGCAGCCGACGGAGTTGCCGACAAGCGTGGCGGCTCGCCGGATCGACCGGCCGGTACCCCTGCGCGAGCGGGTGTACCAGTCGATGCAGGAGCTGATCATCTCCGGGCACCTCGCCGCAGGCCAGCACCTGGTCGAGAGCGAGCTGGCGGAGATGCTGGGCGTGTCCCGCCAGCCGGTCCGCGAAGCACTGCAGCTGCTCAATTCCGAGGGCTGGGTGGATCTGCGCCCCGGCTACGGCGCCTTCGTCCACGTGCCCACCGAGGCCGAGGCCGACGAGCTGCTGGTGGTCCGCGCCCTGCTGGAGACCGAATCCGCCCGCCTGGCGGCGTTGCACGCGGACGCGGCCGGGGTGGCCCGGCTGCGTGAGCTGTGCCGCCAGGGTGAGGCCGCGGTCGCCGTCGACGACATCGAAGGCATGGTGGAGGCCAACGCCGCCCTGCACCGCTGCGTGACCGAGCTGTCCGGGAACCGCGTACTGCTCGACTTCGCCACCCAGGTCGACCGCCGGGTGCGCTGGTACTACACCCCGATCGCCCGGCAACGCGGCAAGCGGTCGTGGCAGGAGCACGCCAAGATGGTCGACGCCATCGAAAAGGGCGATGCCGACGCCGCCGCGCGGATCATGCGCGAGCACACCGAACGGACCCGCAAGTCCTATTTGGACCAGCGCAAGTCCGACGCGAAGCCCGAACAGCCGCCGGCACTGGTCCGCACCCGGCGCCGCCCCGGCACCGCGTCCGCGCGGCGGTAATCCCGCCCGGCGCACCAGAGAACCACAAGCCACACCCAGCACCGGGACGAGCCGATGACGGCTCGCCCGGCGGGAAGAAACCTGGGTATATCCGGAAAGAAGGTGGAACAGTCATGCGCACCATGAAGGAACTGCTCAAGGGCGTGTTCGGCACCCCCCGCGGCTTCAACGCCGACGGCCGCGCGATGGGCCTCGGCCTGGCGACCGCGATGGAGGCCGCCCGCCGCGACCCCAGCACCGAGGTCGAACAGTACCTCCGCCGTGAGGCGAAGGGCACCAGCGGCGAGCGGCGTGCACCCGTCTCCTGAGCACCGGTCACGATGAGGTGGTGACCGGCGCCGTTTCCCCGGTGGCTTCGGCGTTCTGGGCTGCTTTGAGCCGGTCCGACCGGGTTTTCAGCAGGCTCACCACCGTGGTCAGGGCCAGCGTGCCCGTGATCACCGACAACGACACCACGATGGGGATGGCCGGGGCCCAGGCGACCCCGTCGTGGTGCAGCGCTTCGAGCACCAGCTTGACCCCGATGAACCCGAGGATCACCGCGAGGCCGTAGCTGAGGTAGACCAGCTTGTCCAGCAGTCCGCCGATCAGGAAGAACAGCTGGCGCAGGCCCATCAGCGCGAAGGCGTTCGCGGTGAACACCAGGTAGGGCTCCTTGGTCAGGCCGAAGATGGCCGGGATGGAGTCGAGGGCGAAGAGCAGGTCGGTGGTGCCGATCGCGACCATCACGATCAGCATCGGCGTCACCAGCCGCCGTCCGTCCACTTTGGTCACCATCCGCGCGCCGTCGTAGTCGTCGGCCGTGGGCAGCACCCGCTTGGTCAGCCGCAGCACGGCGTTCTCCTTGAAGTCCTCCTCTTCCCCGTTGTGGCGCAGCAGCTTCCAGGCGGTGAACACCAGGAACGCGCCGAAGACGTAGAACAGCCAGGCGAAGTTCTCCAGCGCCTGCGCGCCGACCGCGATGAACACCGCGCGCATCAGCAGCGCCAGCACGATGCCCACGAGCAGCACCTTCTGCCGGTAGCGCTTCGGCACCGCGAAGGTGCCCATGATGATCACGAAGACGAACAGGTTGTCCACCGAGAGCGAGTACTCGGTGAGCCAGCCGGCGAAGAACTCGCCCCCGGCCTTCGGCCCGGCGAACGCCACCAGGCCGAGGCCGAACGCGCACGCCAGGCCGACGTAGAGCGCGACCCACCCGGTGCACTCGCGCAGCGAGGGATCACGGGGATTGCGGGCCACCAGCCAGAAGTCGAGCAGGATGACGGCGGCCAGCACGGCCACGGTCACCAGCCACACCCAGGCGGGGAAGTCCATAGTCACCTCTCCTCGTCACCGGCGGTTCGCGCGAGCCTTGGCTTTCGCCTCGCGCCGTGCTTGCTTGGCGCTGTACAGCAGCCGGGAATGGGCCGCGTACCGGTCGTAGGCCACCGCCGCGTCGGGGTTGCGCACCGCGATCTTGGCCAGCCACTGCGGGGCGATGCGCTCGTGCATCCAGAGGAACCCGATGGCGAACCCGGCGCTGATGATCGCCTGGAAGGCCAGGAAACCGAGCAGGTCCTCGGGTACCCCCGGCTCGCCGAGGATGACGTAGCGCGCGGCCACCTCCTGCACCAGCCGTCCCAGCGGGAACCCCACCAGCCAGAGGAGCGCGGCCGGGGCGAAGGTGCCCGGCCGGACCACCCCGTGGACCATCAGCAGGCTGTACAGGCCGCCGACGAGCCCCAGCGGCAGCGCGAGCCCCACCGCGGAGGTCATCGCCCAGCCGAGGGGCTGACCGGCGATCGCGGTCAGTCCCCCCGCCACCAGGCCGGCCAGCGCGCCCACGGCGAACCCGGGCAGGGCCAGCTCACCGGTACGGCGGAGCCGCCCGGTGTCCACCGCGCCCATCAGTCCAGCACCACGCCGAAGCGGATGAGGCTGTAGAACAGCATGCCGAGGTAGAACACCGCGCCGAAGCCGATCACCAGGTTCGTCCACAGCTTCGGGCGGATCGGTTTCGGCAGCAGCTTGTTGTTCACCAGCAGCAGCACCACGCAGTAGGCACCCATCGAGAACGCCGACAGGAACGCCAGCACGTCGAGGATCTGGCTCGGTCCGTCGGCCGGGCCGAAGAGCAGGATGCCGATGCCGAACAGGATCAGGCCCCACAGGAATCCCGCGTACAGGTGCGACATCTTCAGCTTCTTCGCGCCGGGCACGAAGAAGTAGGTCATGTCCGCCTGACCGCGGGAGAACGAGTCGAACAGGCCCAGCGTGGCGTTCATCCCGATCAGCGCGATGAAGCTGAGGAACACCGTGCCGAGCACCGGCCCGCCGACCGTGGAGAAGGTGTTCGACATCGCGCTCAGCGCCGCCTCGCGCTCACCGGACTCGATCAGCGCCTTGACGTCCGGGCTGTTGCGGTCCGCGGCCCTGGCGAGGACGGTGAACGAGATCGTCACCAGCATCGTCACGCCCCAGAACAACAGCAGCGCGTCGAAGGTGACCCACCGCCGCCAGCCCTTCCACTTGCGCATCTCCTCCGGGTCGGAGGTGTCGAACATGTAGCCGCGCGAGGGCATCTGCTCCTCGTTGCCGGCGTGGCGCAGGCCCCGGATCTTGGGGATGTGGCTGCCCATGCCGGCCCCGCTGTCGCGCAGGTGCAGCGTGTACCACATCTGCTGCATGCCCGACGGCCCGGCGAAGGCGATCGAGCCCACCACGATCGGGAACCAGGTCGAGGACATCGCCTCCTGCGGGAAGTAGCCGAAGGCGAACATGCCCGACAGGGTGCTGGTCACGTCGCCCCAGTTGCCGACCATCGAGGCCACCACCGCGGTGCCGACCACCAGCAGCCCGATCATCACCGACAGCAGGTTCTCGAGCAGGTTGTAGACCACCTTGGCCAGGCTGAAGATGATCCCGACCAGGACCAGGCCCACGCAGGCGGCCACGACCCAGGGTATGCCGGTGATCTCCTCCAGTGCCGCCGCTCCCGCCGACACGTGCCCCGGCCAGATGTAGACCAGGATCGCCGTGACGAAGAAGAACCACATCAGCGGTTTGAAGATGCGCGCGGCGCCGGTGAAGATGCTCTCCCCGGTCGCCATCGCGTACCGCGCCATCTCCAGCATCACGATGGCCTGCAGCGTCACGCCGATCAGGAACAGCCACCGGATGTCCGGCCCGAACACCAGCACCAGCCTGGGCCACATGTAGGACTCGCCCATGCCGACGCCCAGCGCCACCAGGAACACCGTCGGTCCGAGGATGTGGATCGACGGTGGCGCCTCGGGCAGCGGGCGGATCGGCATCGGCTCGAGGCCGCCCGCCTTCCAGACCCGTTCCGCCCCAGCCGCGGGTGGGGCCGCGGCCTCACCGCTCGCCGATCCCGAGATCGGCACTTTCGAAGAATCCACCATTGGCCTCTCCGTTTCACCGCGTTGTAGTCAGCCGCACTTCTATTCGCTCGAGTGGAAAACCCCCTCCCGGCCGCGCCCCGCGGATCAGGCCGGGCGGAGCAGCCCCGCCGACCGAGCCCACCGGTACTTCGCGCCGAGCACCTCGACCGGGCGCTCGGTGGTGTAGGGGTAGGCGACGACGCCGTGGTCGAACAGGTACTCGCAGGCTTGCTCGACTTCGGTGTCCCCGGCCAGCGAGGCGACCACCGGCTTGTCGATGCCCCGGTCCCTGGCCTCCTGCACGACCTTGGCGATCAGTTCGGCGAAGACCATCGGCGGGGTGACGATGGTGTGCCAGTAGCCGAGGATCAGCGCGTGGATGCGCTCGTCGCTCAGGCCGAGGCGGACCGTGGCTTCGTACGTCGACGGCGGTTCGCCGCCGGTGATGTCGATCGGGTTGCCCGCCGCGCCGAAGGGCGGGATGAACTTGCGGAACGACTCGTCGAGGTCCGGGGGAATGTCCATCAGGGACAGTCCGGCCTCCACGCAGGCGTCGGAGAGCAGCACGCCGGAACCACCCGCCCCGGTGATGATGACCACGTTCTCGCCCTGGGGCGTGGGCAGCAGCGGCAGGCCGCGGGCGTATTCGAGCATCTCGTTCAGCCCGGGCGCGCGCACCACCCCGGCCTGGCGCAGGATGTCGTCGTAGACCTTGTCGTCACCGGCGAGCGCGCCGGTGTGCGAACTGGCCGCTCGCGCGCCGAGCGCGGTCCGCCCGGCCTTGAGCACCACCACCGGCTTCTTCCTGGTGATCCGGCGCGCGGCGTCGACGAACGCCCTGCCGTCCTTGAGGTCTTCGAGGTGCATCGCCACGCAGGTGGTGTTGTCGTCCTGCTCGAAGAAGGTCAGCAGGTCGTCTTCGTCCACATCGGACTTGTTGCCCAGGCCGACGATCGCCGAGACACCCATCTTCGTGGTCCGGCTGAAGCCGAGGATGGCCATGCCGATCCCGCCGCTCTGCGAGGTCAGCGCGACCCCGCCGCGCACGTCGTACGGCGTGCAGAAGGTGGCGCACAGGTTGCTCGGGGTGTAGTAGTAGCCGTAGATGTTCGGCCCGAGCAGGCGGATGCCGTGCCGCCGGGCCACTTCGACCACCTGGTCCTGCAGTTCGACGTTGCCGGTCTCGGCGAACCCGGACGGGATCAGCACCGCCGCCGAGACGCCCTTGGCACCGCACTCCTCCAGCGCGCCCGGGACGAACTTCGCCGGGATGGCGAACACCGCGACGTCGATTTCGCCCGGCACGTCGCCGATCGCCTGGTACGCCTTGCGGCCTTCGACCTCGTCGGACTTCGGGTTGACCGGGTAGATCTCACCGGCGTACCCGCCGCCGATCAGGTTGCGCATCACCGAGTTGCCGATCTTGCCGGCCTCGTTCGACGCGCCGATCACCGCGACCCCGGCGGGGTTCATCAGCTTGGTCATCACGCGCAGGATCTCTTCCGGCTCGTGCCGGACCGGCGCGGCGACCTCCTCGGTCGCCACCAGGATGCGGACGTCGGCCGCGGTGGCCCCGTCCTTCGTGGCGAACACCGGGTTGAGGTCCACTTCGGCGATGTCCGGGAAGTCGGTGACCAGCGCGGAAACCCGCTCGAGGACCGCGGACAGCGCGTCGGCGTCCACCGGGTCCGCGCCACGCACCCCGCGCAGCACCTCGGCCGCCTCGATACCGTCCAGCATGGACCTCGCTTCGGCGGCGTCGATCGGCGCGAGCCGGAAGGTGATGTCCTTGAGCACCTCGACCAGCACGCCGCCGAGGCCGAACGCGACCACCTTGCCGAAGGTCGGGTCGGTGGTCGCGCCGATGATCACCTCCTGGCCACCGGCGAGCATCTGCTGCACCTGGATGCCGGCGATCTCCGCGGAGGCGTCGTACGCCTTGGCGTTCGCCAGGATCTTCCGGTACCCCTCACGCACCTCGTCGGCGCTGTCGACCCCGACCAGCACCCCGCCCGCGTCGGTCTTGTGCAGGATGTCCGGCGAGACGATCTTCAGGGCCACCGGGAAACCGAGGTCCGCGGCCAGTTTCGCCGCCTCCTCTTCGGTGGTGGCCAGGCCCTCGCCCGGCGTCGGGATGCCGTACGCCTCGCAGATCCGCCTGCCTTCCGGCGCGGTCAGCGCCGCCCGCCCCTCCGCGTGGACCTTGTCGAGTACTTCCCGCACCGCGGCGGTGGCCGCGTTGGTCTCCGGCACCTCAGATCACCCCGTTCGACTGGAGCTCCGCGAGCTCGGCCGCGTCCACGCCTAGCTCGTCGCTGAAGATTTCGTGGTTGTGCTCGCCGAGCAGCGGCGAGCGCTCGACGTCGACCGGGGAGTCGGACAGCTTGATCGGGCAGCCGACCGTGGTGAACTCCCCGCGCTGCGGGTGCTCGACGCGCACCACCATGTCGTTGTCGGCCAGCGAGGTGTCCTCGATCAGCTCCTTGGTGGACATGATCGGTCCACAAGGGACGTTGTGCGCGTTGAGCTTCGCGAGCACCTCCCACTTGCTGTGGTTGATCGTCCACTCCTCGATCAGCTGGAACATCTTGTCCAGCTTGGGCAGCCGGGCCTCCGGGGTGGCCCATTCGGGGTCCTCGGCCAGTTCCGGGCGGCCGATCAGCTTCGCGATCGGCTCCCAGCCCACCGGCTGCACGATCACGTAGACGTAGTCGTTCGGCCCGCCGGGCGCGCACCGCACCGCCCAGCCCGGCTGCCCGCCGCCGGAGGCGTTGCCCGACCGCGGCACCTCGTCGCCGAAGTTCTCGTTCGGGTACTCCGCCAGCGGCCCGTGGCTCAGGCGCTGCTGGTCGCGCAGCTTGACGCGGCACAGGTTCAGCACGGCGTGCTGCATGGCCACGGTGACCCGCTGCCCGCGCCCGGTGTGCTCACGCTGGTAGAGCGCGGCGAGGATGCCGGCCACGGTGTGGATGCCGGTGCCCGAGTCGCCGATCTGCGCGCCGGTCGCCAGCGGCGAGCCGTCCTCGAAACCGGTGGTGCTCATCGAGCCGCCCATCGCCTGCGCGACCACCTCGTAGGCCTTGAAGTGCTTGTACGGCCCTTCCCCGAAGCCCTTGATCGAGGCGTAGACCAGCCGCGGGTTCAGCTCCTGCAGCTTGTCCCAGCCGTAGCCCATCCGCTCGATGGTGCCCGGGCCGAAGTTCTCCACCAGGATGTCGAAGCGGGGCACCATCTCGGTGAACAGCTCCTTGCCCCGCTCGCTCTTCATGTTGAGCGTGATGCTGCGCTTGTTGCTGTTCAGCATGGTGAAGTAGAGACTGTCCACATCGGGCAGATCACGCAGTTGCCTGCGGGTGATGTCACCGGAAGGAGCCTCCAGCTTCACCACGTCCGCGCCGAGCCACGCCAGGATCTGGGTGCACGACGGCCCGGACTGCACATGGGTCATGTCGAGCACGCGAATGCCCGCCAGCGCCTTGGTCATCTCCGCACTCCCCTACTTGTACATGGTCTGGTTCATCGTTCCCGGCGCGTAGACGTCGGGATCGACCCAGACGTTGATCAGCGACGGCTTGCCGGACTCGCGGGCGCGTTCCAGCGCCGGCCGGATGTCCGCGGGGTCGCGGACCTCTTCGCCGTAGCCACCGAGCATCCGGGCGAACTCGTCGTAGCGGACGTCGCCGAGGGTGTTGCCGATGCGCCCGCGTGGTTCGCCGTACTTCTGCATCTGGCCGTAGCGGATCTGGTTCATCGACGAGTTGTTGCCGACGATGCCGACGAACGGCAGGTCGAACCGGACCATGGTCTCGAAGTCCCAGCCGGTCAGGCTGAACGCGCCGTCACCGAAGAGGCAGACCACTTCGGACTCCGGCCGGGCGTACTTCGCCGCCATCGCGAACGGCACGCCCACCCCGAGTGTCCCGAGTGGACCGGGGTCCATCCAGTGGCCCGGCGACTTCGGCTGCACCACCTGCCCGGAGAAGGTGACGATGTCGCCGCCGTCGCCGATGTAGATGGAGTCCTCGGTGAGGAACTCGTTGATCTCGTGCACCAGGCGGTACGGGTCGATCGGGTCGCGCTCGGAGAGCTGGCGCGGCAGGCGCTTCTGGTACGCCTCGTTCTCCACCGCGCGCAGTTCCTCCAGCCACGCCTTGCGCTTGACCGCGCCGTTGCTGATCCGCCCCGAGGAGGCCGCGGTGACCGCGGTCAGCACCAGCCCGGCGTCGCCGACGATGCCGAGGTCCACGTCGCGGTTCTTGCCGACCGTGCGGTAGTCCAGGTCGACCTGCACCACGGTCGCCTCGTGGGAAAGCCTGCGCCCGTAGCCCATCCGGAAGTCGAACGGGGTGCCGACGATGATGATCAGGTCGGCGTTGTTGAAGGCGTAGCGCCGCGAGAGCTGGAAGTGGTGCGGGTCGCCGGGCGGCAGCGTGCCGCGCCCGGAGCCGTTCATGTACGCGGGCACGTTGAGCCGCCGCGCGAACTCGGTGGCCGCCTCGGTGGCCCGGCAGGTCCACACCTGGCTGCCCAGCAGCACACACGGCTTTTCGGCGTGCGCCAACAGGTCCGCGAGCTTCTCGATGGCCACCGGGTCCCCGGCGGACCGGGTGGAGGCGCGATAGTGCCCGGCCTCGGGCACGCGGGCCTTCTCCACCGGGACCTTCGCGTCGAGCACGTCGCGCGGGATCTCCAGGAAGGCGGGCCCCGGCGCGCCGTGGAAGCATTCGCGGAAGGCCATCGAGACGATGTCCGCCGCGCGTTCGGTCGCCGGTACCGTGGCGGCGAACTTGGTGATCGGCGTCATCATGTCCACGTGCGGGAGGTCCTGCAGGGACCCCATCTTGTGCTGGGACAACGCCCCCTGGCCGCCGATCAGCAGCATCGGGCTCTCCGCGCGCAGCGCGTTCGCCACGCCGGTGACCGCGTCGGTGGTGCCCGGCCCGGCGGTGACCACCGCGCAGCCCGGCTTGCCGGTGATCCGCGCGTACCCGTCGGCCGCGTGGGCCGCGACCTGCTCGTGCCGGACGTCGACCACGTCGATGCCCTCGTCCACGCACCCGTCGTAGATGTCGATGATGTGCCCGCCGCAGAGGGTGAAGATCACGTCCACGCCCTCGGCCTTGAGTGCCTTCGCCACGAGGTGGCCGCCGGAGATCAGCTCGGGCGTTTCCGTGCGCGCCGGCTCACTGACCCCTGCGGCGCTCTCCGGCACTGTCTGGACCGTCTGCGCCATCTGCCTCGTCACTCCTCACTCGGTCGTACTGCCGTACCCGCTCACGGTGTTCCGCATACTGCATACCGTATGAATCCATATCGTGGACCCCGCCGCTGATCGTGTCCACCCCCAATCGTCGGGCGGACGCGGATCTTCAGTCGCGCCAATCGATCCGTGGCCAGTGATCGGCCAGCCGGTGCACGCGCGCCACCGCCTCGCCCGCCGGAACGCCCCGCCCGACCGCCACGCCGAGCAGGAAAGCGGTGATCGGTGCCGCGGGCCGGGCGACCGCCGTGGCGGACTCCCTAGCCACCTTCAGCACCACCGCGCGTTCGCAGTCCCCGGCATCCAGGCCGAGTTCGGCGCACACCGCCGCGGTCCATTCGCTGAGCATGTTCATTCGCGCGCACCCCGTTTTGTCGGACCTGCTCCACCGGCGGCGAACACATTGACGTGCTGTACCCATACCGTATACTGCATACAATCCTCACACAAGGAGTGACGCCGTGAAAGTCGCAGTTCTCGGCGCCGGCGCCATCGGCGCGTATGTCGGTGCCCATCTCAGCCGGGCGGGGGCCGAGGTCCACCTCGTGGCCCGGGGCCCCCACCTCGAAGCAATGAAGACCGCAGGCGTCCGCGTGCTCAGCGCACGCGGAGACTTCGTGGCGCGGCCACGGGTCACCGACGATCCGGGCCGCATCGGCCCGGTCGACCACGTGTTCCTCGGCCTCAAGGCCAACGGGTACGCCGCGGCGGGGCCGATGGTGAAACCCCTGCTGCACGCCAAGACGACCCTGATCGCCGCGCAGAACGGCATCCCGTGGTGGTACTTCCACAAACTGCCCGGCGCGTACGAGGGCTACCGCATCCGCAGCGTCGACCCGGACGGCGCGGTCACCGCCGCGCTGCCGGTCGAACGCGCCATCGGCTGCGTGGTCTACGCGGCCACCGAGATCACCGCCCCCGGGGTGATCACCCACCTCGAAGGCACCCGGTTCTCCATCGGCGAACCCGACGGCTCGATCTCGGACCGGTGCTCGGAGTTCTCCGCGGCGATGATCGCCGGTGGGCTGAAGTGCCCGGTGGAGGCGGACCTGCGCCGCGACATCTGGCTCAAGCTGATGGGCAACATCGCCTTCAACCCGATCAGCGCGCTGGCGCGGGCGACCATGGCGGGCATCTGCCGCCACCTCGGCACGCGTGAACTGGTGGTGCAGATGATGCGGGAGACCCTCGCGGTGGCCACCGCGCTCGGGGCGGACCCGGACATCTCCATCGAACGACGGCTGGCCGGTGCCGAACGCGCCGGTGAGCACAAGACCTCCACCCTCCAGGACCTGGAGAAGGGGAAGCCGCTGGAACTGGACGTGCTGTTGCAGGCGGTGGTCGAACTGGCCGGGCTGACCGGGGTCGAGGTGCCGACGGTGCGCGCGGTGTGCGCGCTGGCGGACCTGCTCAACCACCAGCTGGTGTCGGCCTGATGGGCCGGGTGACCGCGCGGCGCCGGGTCCTGCGGATCTCCCCCGCCGGGCACGCGCACCGCGCGGACACCCTGGCCGCCGAGGAACCGCTCGAGGTGCGGGTCGGCGGCCGTCCGCTGTCGGTGACCATGCGCACCCCGGGCCACGACTTCGACCTGGCGGCCGGGTTCCTGGTGAGCGAGGGCGTGGTGGGCGCGGCGGGTGAGATCACCGGCATCGCCTACTGCGCGGGCGCGACCGCGGACGGGTCGAACACCTACAACGTGCTCGACGTCCGGCTGGCGCCTTCCGTCCGATTGCCGGAATTCTCGCTGGACCGGAACGTGTACATGTCGTCCTCGTGCGGTGTGTGCGGCAAGGCGAGCCTGGACGCGGTCCGCACGGAAGCACGCTGGCCGGTCCGGGACGACCCGCTCGAACTGGACCCGGCCGTCCTGTCCGCCCTACCGGACACCCTGCGCGCCGCCCAACGCGTCTTCGACCGCACCGGCGGCTTGCACGCCGCCGGACTGTTCACTGTGGACGGTTCACTCCGTTGCCTGCGCGAGGATGTGGGGCGGCACAACGCGGTGGACAAGGTCGTCGGCTGGGCGCTGCGCGAAGGCCTCCTGCCGCTGCGCTCGTCGATCCTGCTCGTCTCCGGGCGGGCGTCGTTCGAACTGGTGCAAAAGGCCGTCATGGCAGGCATCCCCGCGCTGGCAGCCGTCTCGGCCCCCTCCTCCCTGGCCGCCGACCTCGCCGAAGAGACCGGCCTGACCCTCATCGGCTTCCTACGCGGACCCACCATGAACGCCTACACCGCCACCCACCGCCTACCCCCTCCCCAGCCGGTGCCGTGAATGTGGCTTTCACGGCGAAATCGGCCGTGAAAGCCACATTCACGGCACCGAAAAGCTCAGGGGCGGATGCGCAGGACTTTCACGTGATCGTCGTCGAATCGTTCGAAGTGGAACCTCAGGCCGGCGAACGGACTGCCCGGGAAGTCCCCGGTGATCGTGCAGGTCACGACCAGTCCCTCGCCGGCCGGTTCGACGCCGGTGATCGCGTACTGGACCCGGGGAACTTCGGCGCGCCAGGTTCGGATGGCCTCGATGCCCGCGTATTCCTCGCCTTCGTCCTCGACGAGGGCGTCCTGGGCGAACAACGCGAAGTAAGCCTCGGTGTCCTCGCTGGGGGCAAGTTCGAAGTAGCGCCGGACGATCCGGGGCACGGTGATGGCGGTGGTCATGGTCGTTCTCCTGTTCAGGCCGGTCAGACAGTGGGGACGGTGCCGCCGTCGATGACGTGCTCGGCGCCGGTGATGGCCGAGGCGCGGTCCGACACGAGGAAGGCCACCAGCTCGGCGACCTCCTCCGGTTCGGCCGGGCGGCCCAGCGGGATGCCGCCCAGTGAATCCATGACGGAGGCCAGCGCGGCGTCGGTGCCGATGCCCTGCCCCTCGGCGATCCGGGCGACCAGCGCGTCGGCCGCGCCGGTCCGGATGAATCCCGGGGACACGGTGTTGACCCGGACACCCCTGAGCGCGACCTCGTTCGACAGCCCCTTGCTGTACGTCGCCAGCGCGGCCTTCGCCGCCGCGTAGCCCAGGGTGGCGTGGTGCAGCGGCATCGTGCGCTGGATCGAGGTCACGTGCACGACGGCACCTTTACCGCGCTCGACCATGCCCGGGACCAGCCCGCGATCGAGCCGCACGGCGCCGAGCAGGTTGAGGTTCAGCTCCGCGGCCCAGTCCTTGTCGGACAACGCCGCGAAACCGCCCGGCGGCGCGCTCGAACCACCGACGACGTGCACGAGGATGTCCACGCCACCCTCCCGCACCACCGCGTCCACCACCGCCTCGGCGCCCTCGACGGTCGAAGTGTCCGCGGCGATGAAGGGCTCCGAGTAGTGCTCGGGCCTGGATCGCGCGGTGACGATCACCGTGGCCCCGGCGTCGCGGAGGCGGTCCGCGACAGCCGCGCCCGTCCCCTTCGTCCCGCCGGTGACCAGGGCACGTCTACCGCTCAGGGATCCGTCGATCACACCCAGCCTCCAGACTGCTAAAATAGAAGTTAGTGACTTCGACATTAGCAGTGACCAGGAAGGTGGGCAACCGTGGCACCCAGGATCAGGCAGGAGGACCTCGAATGTCCGCTGTCGACGGCGCTGAGCTACGTCGGCGAATGGTGGACGCTGCTGCTCCTGCACGACTGCTTCGACGGCTACCGCCGCTTCGACCAGTTCCAGGCCAACCTGAAGATCTCCAGCAGCATGCTCACCAGCAGGCTCAAGACCTTGGTGGAGAACGGTTTGCTGGAGAAGCAGCCGTACCAGGCCAACCCGGTCCGCCACGAGTACGTGCTCACCGAACTCGGCCGGTCACTGCGTCCGGTGATCGTCGCGCTGGCCGCCTGGGGAAACTCCCGGCTAGACCCGGCCGAACGCAGCATGATCCTGGTCGACGCGGCAACCGGGCAGGAAGCGGAACCCGTCCTCGTCGACCGGACCACCGGACGGCGAGTGGACGGCGACGACTTCGTCTTCACCGCCGGCCCCGCCGCCAGCGCCCCCTTCCGCACCCGCTACACCCCCACCCCGACGCCGTGAATGTGGCTTTCACGGCCAATTCCGCCGTGAAAGCCACATTCGCGGCACCACACGCGCCCCACCCAACGATGGCGATGTCACGAATGTGGCTTTCGAGGCGAATAACGTCCCGAAAGCCACATTCGTGACACCAGGCCCCCTCGCACACCACCAGGACCCGGCAACGACAGCCGCCCACCAACCCACCCAGCCCTCCCCATCCCCGGTCCCAAGCCAAAAACACGGCGAAGACCCCGATGTCAAGGCATCCTTCCCGCCTTGACATCGGGGTCTTCGCCGTAGTCACACTGAAAACCCGGGGTGGCCAAACCAAGCTCGAACCCCCGACAACCCCTCCACCACCCTCAACACCGCCGAATGATCCAGATCCCCATATCCCTGCGCCCGCGCAGCAGCGATCAGCTGGGCGGTCAGCGCCCCCACCGGCAGTGCCACCCCGGCCGTACGGGCGGCGTCGAGCACGATGCCCATGTCCTTGTGGTGCAGGTCGATCCGGAAGCCCGGCTGGAACTCCCGCGCCACCATCGTCTTCCGCTTGAGCTCGAGGATCCGGCTGCCCGCGAGCCCACCCGCCAGTACCTCGAGCCCCGCCGAAGCGTCCACTCCGGACGCTTCCAGGAACACGATCGCCTCCGCCACCAACGCGTACGTCCCACCGACCACCAGCTGGTTGGCCGCCTTCACCGTCTGCCCGGCACCGTGCGGCCCGACGTGTACCACGGTCTTGCCCAGTACGTCGAAAATCCCGCCGGCCGCCCGGAAATCGCGTTCGTCCCCACCGGCCATAATGGACAGTGCGCCGTCGATCGCGCCCTGCTGGCCGCCGCTGACCGGGGCGTCGAGCACCCGGACCCCACGGGTGGAACCGAGCGAGGCCACCCGGCGGGAGGTTTCCGGGCGGATGGTGCTCATGTCGATCAGGAGCGTGCCCGGTTTCGCGTAGTCCAGCACGCCTTCCTCGCCCAGCACCACCTCCTCCACCTGCGGCGAATCGGGCAGCATGGTGATCACCACGTCGGCGTCCACCACCGCCTCGGCGATCCGCGCGCACGGCTGCCCGCCCGCGGCGGTGAGGCGGTCCAGCGCGGGCCGGTGCACGTCGTACCCGGCCACCGCGAAACCCGCGGCCGCCAGGTTCGCCGACATGGGACCGCCCATGATGCCGAGCCCGATGAAGCCGATCGAGGTGCTCACGTGCCTCACTCCCCTTCCAGGATCCGGCGCACCAGGTTCGCCGTCTCGGTCGGCGTCCGGCCCACGAGCACGCCGACGGCTTCCAGCGCCGCCTTCTTCGCCGCGGCGGTGCCGGAAGACCCGGAGACGATCGCGCCCGCGTGCCCCATGGTCTTCCCCTCCGGGGCGGTGAACCCGGCGACGTAGCCGACCACCGGCTTGGTCACCCGCTCCTTGATGTACTCCGCCGCGCGTTCCTCGGCGTCGCCGCCGATCTCGCCGATCAGCACGATCACCTCGGTCTCCGGATCGGCCTGGAACTCCGCCAAAGCGTCGATGTGCGTGGTGCCGATGACCGGGTCACCGCCGATGCCGACCGCGGTGGTGAAGCCGATGTCGCGCAGTTCGTGCATCAGCTGGTAGGTCAGCGTGCCGGACTTCGACACCAGCCCGATCGGCCCGGCGCCGGTGATGTCGGCGGGGATGATGCCCGCGTTGGACTTGCCGGGGCTGATCACCCCGGGGCAGTTGGGCCCGATGATCCGCGTCCGGCCGCCCTTGGCCACCGCGTGCGCCCAGCACCACGCCGCGTCGTGCACCGGGATGCCTTCGGTGATCACCACCGCGAGCCCGATCTCCGCGTCGATCGCTTCCACGACGGCGTCCTTGGCGAACCGCGGGGGCACGAACACCACCGAGGTGTCGGCGCCGGTGTCCGCGATCGCCTTGCCCACGTCGTCGTAGACCGGCAGCCGCTGCCCGCCGATCTCGGCGGTCTGCCCGCCGCGGCCGGGCGTGACCCCGCCGACCACGGCAGCCCCGGCGGCGAGCATGCGCGCGGTGTGCTTGCGCCCTTCGGAGCCGGTCATGCCCTGGACGATGATCCGGGACTGCTCGGTGAGGAAGATGGCCATCGGTCACGCTCCTCCGCGTAGTTCGGGGGTCCGGGGGTCGTCCCCCGTGCGGGCAACACAGAGTTCGGCCGCGCGCCGCGCGGCCTGGTCCATGGTGTCCACCCGGATCAGCCCGGGCAGGGCGGCGCGGTCGAGGATGCGGCGGCCGGCTTCGGCGCCGTTGCCGTCCAGGCGCACCACGATCGGCCGTTCCACCGTGCCGAGCAGGTCGAACGCCTTGACGATGCCGTCGGCGACGGCGTCGCAGGCGGTGATCCCGCCGAAGACGTTGACCAGCACGCTGCGCACGTCCGGATCGGACAGGATGATCTCCAGCCCGGCGGCCATCACCTCGGCCGAGGCGCCGCCGCCGATGTCGAGGAAGTTCGCCGGGCGCGCCCCCGCCCCGGCCACCACGTCCAATGTGGACATGACCAGCCCGGCACCGTTGCCGATCACGCCGACCCGGCCGTCGAGCTTGACGTAGTTGAGCCCCTTCGCCTTCGCCGCCGACTCCAGCGGCTCTTCGGCTTCGGTGTCCACCAGGTCCGCGTGGCCCGGGTGCCGGAAAGCCGCGTTGCCGTCGAGGGTGACTTTGCCGTCGAGCGCGACGATCCGGTCGTCGCCGTCGCGGACCAGCGGGTTCACTTCGACCAGCGTGGCGTCCTCGCCGACGAAGACCTCCCACAGCTTCACCAGCACTTCGGCGGAGGTGTCCGGCAACCCGGCGGCGGCCGCGATTTCCCTGGCCTTGGCCAGATCCACGCCCTCGACGGCGTCGATCGGGATGCGGGCCAGCGACTCGGGGTTCTCCTCGATGTCCACCCCGCCGTCGGCCGAAGCCAGGGCGAGGAAGGTGCGCCCGGCGCGGTCGAGCAGGAAGGAAACGTAGAACTCGGCGCGGATGTCGGCGGCCGGGGTGACCAGCAGCCGCCGCACCACGTGCCCCTTGATGTCCATGCCGAGAATGGCTTCGGCGCCGGCACGCGCGGTTTCGGGGGTTCCGGCCAGCTTCACTCCCCCGGCTTTGCCGCGCCCGCCGGTCTTCACCTGTGCTTTGAGGACCACGGGAGTGCCGAATCCCGCGGCCGCGTCGACGGCGGCGCCGGGAGTGGTGACCACGCGCTGCGGGCCGACCGGAACTCCGTGCGCCGAGAACAGCTCCTTGGCTTGGTACTCGTACAGATCCACGACCTGTAGACTGTATGCAGTATGTAGAAGCTTGTCCAGGGGCCGGTCGGCGCATACACACGGTTGGCCCCGCAGGTCAAGGCTGTATCGCGGGGCCGCGCTGTGCTGGGATCTGCGCATGAGTCGGCTGGTTCGCGCGGGCGCGATCGCGGTTTCCACGGTGGTTCTCTCCGGATTGCTCTCCGGGCCGGCACAAGCCGAGCCGGTGGGACCCGGCACGCTCTCGCACTTCGGTCTGGCGCGGAAGGACTGCCTCGGCACCGCGCGGAACACCACCAGCAAGGTCTGGTTCACCGTGGCGGGCGGGGTGCTCTCCGACGTCTACGCCCCGGCGATCGACAACACCAACGTCGAATCGCTGCAGTTCGTGGTGACCGACGGCCGCACCTTCACCGACCTGCAGAGCCGCGACACCACCTACACCGTGCGGTCCGCCGGGGCGGGCGGCATGGCCTGCGAGGTCACGTCCACCGCGCGCAACGGCCGGTACCGGCTGATCACCGAGTACCACACGGATCCGGCGCGTGACAGCGTGCTGCTGCGCACCCGGCTCGAACCGCTGACCGGTTCGGGCGCCGACCTGAAGGTGTTCGTGCGGTTCGACGCGAACATCAACGGCAACGGCGGTGGCGGCCAGGTCAACGGCGGTGCCGACGACGCGACGGTCGACGCGGCCACCACCGCGCTGGTCAGCGCCGACCCGGAAACCGAGAGCAGCGCGCCCGCCCGCGACTACGGCACTCCCCTGGCCGCCGCCCTGCGGGCCGACCGCAAGTTCCTCGCCACGGTCAGCGGTTTCGCCGGTACGCCGACCGACGGGCTCACCCAGCTCGACAGCCACCGCCGCCTGACCTACCGCTACCCGTCGGCCGACAACGGGAACGTGGTCCAAACGGCACAGCTCGACCTCAAGCCGAACCAGTCCACGACCCTCTCACTCGGCTTCGGGCCGGACGCGCGAGCCGCCATCGACACGGCCGGAGCGAGCCTGCAAACGCCGTTCGACGTCAGCAAAAAGGCCTACGCGCAGGGCTGGGACGACTACGACCGCAGGCTCAAACCTCTGCGTTCCGGCGACACCGAGGCCTACAAGTATTCGGCCAACGTACTGAAAGCCAGTGAGGACAAGACTTTTCCGGGGGCGATCGTCGCTTCGCTCGGCAGCCCGTGGGGGCAGGCGGTCAGCGCGGGTGACGCACCCGGCGGCAAGGGTGTCTACTTCGGTTCCTACCGCGAGATCTTCGCGCGCGACCTGTACGAGAGCTTCTCCGGCCTGCTCGCCGCGGGCGATCTCGACACCGCCAAGGCGAGCGTGCGCTGGCTGTTCGAGCGCCAGCAGCAGCCAGACGGCCGGTTCCCGCGCAACTCGCTGCTCAACGGCAAGAAGGCCCCCGACTCCGGCGGCGACCAGCTCGACGAGACCGCCTACCCGATCCTGATGGCGCTGCAGGCCGGGCTCGACCGCGACGGCACGCTCTACCGCGACCACATCCGCGCCGCGGCGGACTTCGTCGTCGCCCGCGGGCCCTCGTTCGGCAGCGAGCGCTGGGAGGAGCAGAGCGGCCACTCCCCCTCGACCATCGCCGCCGAGATCGCCGGGCTGGTCGCGGCGGGCGTCATCGCCGAGCGCAACGGCGACCCGGCACGCGCCCGGCTGTACCTCGCCACCGCCGACCACTTCCAGCGCAGCGTCAAGGCGTGGACGGTGACCAGCACCGGCCCGCACGGCGACGGCCGGTACTTCCTGCGGCTGAGCAAGAACGGCGATCCGGACTCCGGCGTGCAGTACAACCTGGGCAACGGCTCGATCACCGTGGACCAGCGCGAAGTGGTCGACGCCGGGTTCCTCGAACTGCCACGCCTCGGCATCCTCCCGGCGAACGATCCCGATGTGACGCGCTCGCTGACCGTGGTGGACCAGATCCTCAAGCGGGACACCCCGCGCGGGCCCGGCTGGTACCGCTACGGCACCGCGGCCGAGGGCAGCGAGGACGGGTACGGCGACTGCTACGAACCAGATCCGACGGCCTGCGGGCCGACCGGGCGCCCGTGGCCGGGGCCGAACACCGGGTCCGGGCACCTGTGGCCGGTGCTCGCCGGGGAACGCGGGGAGCACCTCGTGCAGACCGGCGACCGGCAGGGCGCGAGCGCGCTGCTGGCCACGATGCGCGGCCAGGCCACGGGTTCCGGGCTGATCCCGGAGCAGGTCTGGGAGAACGCCGCGGTGCCGGCGTCCCCGCACGGCACCGATCCGGCGGTCGCGTCGATCGGCTTCGAGCCCGGGGGCGCGGCCGGTTCGGCCTCACCGCTGAGCTGGGCGCAGTCGGAGTCCATCCGGCTGGCCCGCAGCATCGACGTCGGCCGCCTGATCGAGCAGCCGGCCGAGGTGCGCGGCCGGTACGTCGACCGGACCCCGCCCGCCGCGGTGCCGGTCACGCTGAGCGGTCCCGGCTCGGTGTCCGCGCCGGTCGCCACGGTCACCGGCACCGCCGCACCCGGCACCACCGTCGACATCGCGGCTTCCCCGGTCGACACCGGTGGCGCGACCACCGTGGACACCACCACCGCCGACGCGGACGGCCGGTTCCAGGCGGAGGTGCCGACGCCGCTGGGCGCGACCGTGGTGACCGCCGCCGCGACCGGGTCCGGCACCGGCCACGCCCAGCAGGTGATCAGCTCGGACTTCGTCTCCGGCACCGTGCTGCTGGACGTCACCGACCCCGAGGGCGACGACCACGGCCCGGGCACCTTCACCTACCCGGCCGCGGGCGACTTCCACGACGGCGCCTTCGACCTGCGGCGGTTCCAGGTGATCGACACCGGTGACCAGCTGGTGCTGCGGGCCGGCCTGCGTGATCTCACCCCGACCTTCGGCTCACCGCTGGGAGCGCAGCTGCTCACGCTGTACGCGCACGACCCGGCCACACCGGGTGCCACTACCGCGCCGTTCCCGAGCCGCAACTACTCGGTCGCCGAAGAGGACGCCTGGAGCAGGCGGATCGAGGTGCAGGGCTTCGCCGACCCCTCGTTCGTCGACGCCGGCGGCGCGCCGCTCGGTGCCGCGTCGGTCCAGGCGAGCCAGGCTTCGCGGACCATCACCGTCAGCGTGCCCAAGAGCGCGTTCGGCACACCGGGTCCCGGCTGGAAGTTCGCCGTCGTGCTCAGCGGGCAGGACGGCAACAGCCCGGACCAGGCGCGCCCGTTCACCCCGGCCGCCGGGCCCTACACCTTCGGCCTGTGCGCCGCGGGGGCGAGCGGCCCGGTCTGCGCGGCGGACCCGGCCGCGGCCCCCAAGGTGATGGACACGCTCACCCCGGCGGGCGTCGAACAAGGGGTGCTGCTCGACTTCACCCGCGGGCCGGTGAAGGTCCGCGGCGTCCCGCTGGGGTGAGCGCGGGGCTCAGCGATGAAGGGCTCAGCAGTAGAGGTTGGCGCCCGGGTCGACGCCGAGCACCCCGGCGAAGTTCTGGTACGCGGTGACCCGGCTCTGCACCTGGCCCGGGTTCTTGCCGTCGCACTCGAGCGCGCCGTTGATGCTGCGGATGGTCTCGCCGAAGCCGCGGCTGTTCACCATGGCGTCGTGCGGGGTCATCGTGCCGGGGCCGCTCTGGGTGTTCCAGTACCAGAGGCCGGTCCGCCAGGCCACGGCCGCGTCGTTCTGCACCAGGTACGGGTCGTTGAGCAGGTCGATGCCCAGCGCGTCGCCCGCCGCCTTGTAGTTGAAGTTCCAGCTGAGCTGGACCGGGCCGCGGCCGTAGTAGGCGGCCTGCCCGGCCGGGCAGCCGTAGGGCTGGGTGGCGTCGCAGTAGTGCGGGTAGTTGTCGGTGTTCTGCTCCACGACGTGGACCAGGCCACCGGTCTCGTGGTTGACGTTCGCCAGGAACGCCGCCGCTTCCTGCTTCTTCACCGTGTCGCTGCCGGTGTTGGCGAAGCCGGGGTACGAGCTCATCGCCGCGGTCAGCCCGCTGTAGGTGTAGAAGGGATTCCGGTTCGGGAACATCTGGTTGAACTGGTCTTCGCTGACCACGAACGCCGCGGCGTTCACGTCACCCTCCGGTACCGCCGAAGCGGCCGAGGGCAGGACCACCGCGAGGGCGCCGGCGGCCAGTGAAGCCGCGAGCAGGCCGAGCCTGCGGCGAAGGGTCGTGCGTCGAGTCGACATAGTGCCTCCTGTGCCAGGTGGGGACCGGCAGTCGCGGGCCGTCCGCGCACGGACACCCTCCGCGACCTCGTACGACCACCGACAGTGGACTAGACCAATGTCCCCGGTCAAGGCGGCCCGGGTACCTTGTCCGGTTTTGTCAGAAGATCCCCAACAGTGCGCACAGCGTTCACCAACATGACTCGCGGTCACCCGGACGTGTGGTCCCCGGATTGTTTGCTTCGCCTTCGACACACATTCCCGGACCCCACCCGGTGGAACACCTGATCGATTCCGCGGAAACGAACTGGCAATTCCCCCGGTGCCTGGTGTTGAACGGTTTTGGGGACCGCGTTTCCGGATATCCCCGGGCAGCGCCGAAGCGGAAGGGGAGCCAGCCATGCAGGCCCACGATCGAAGAACGAGAACCGCGGTACGGGTGGTCTACCTCGGCCAGTCCGCGGCGATGCGCGAACTGGCCGACTGGGCGGCACGCCACGGCGTGCTCGCCGCCGACACCGTGGACGAGGGTGTCATCTGCGGGGTGATCGACCAGGACCTGCTGCACAGCGACGACCCGCTGCTGCACGGGCTCCGGGAGAAGCACCTGCCCTGCCTGACCGTGTCACGGGGCTGGTGCTTCCTCGCCTCGGCCATCGGCCAGGGGGTGCGCCCGGTCGCCTGACCGGCGTCAGTTCCCGTCCAGGGCCTGCGCCAGGTCGGCCCACAGGTCGTCGGCGTCCTCGATCCCCACCGAGACCCGGATCGTGCCCTCACCGATGCCCGCCGCCCGCAGCGCTTCGGCGTCGAACTGGCGGTGCGAGGTGCTCGCCGGGTGCATCAGCGTGGTCTCGACCCCGCCCAGCGAAGCCGCGAGCTTCGCCAGCCGGACGCCCTTGGCGAACCGCCGCCCCGCCTCGCGCCCGCCGCGCAGGTCGAAGGCCAGCATGCCGCCGTAGCCGGCCAGGAACCGGCTCGCCACCTCGTGGTCGGGGTGGTCGGCGCGGCCCGGCCAGCGCACCGAAGCCACCGCCGGGTGCCCGGCCAGCCGGTCCGCCAGCAGCCCGGCGTTCGCGCAGTGCCGCTCCATCCGCAGCGGCAGGGTCTGGATGCCGCGGATGATCAGCCACGCGGCGAACGGGTCCGCGGCGGCGCCCAGTTCCATGGTGTGCTGCCAGGCCCGCCGGTACCGCTCCTCTTCGGCGAAGACCAGTACGCCACCGGTGACGTCGGAGTGCCCGCCGAGGTACTTCGTGGCCGAATGCAGCACCACGTCCGCGCCGTGCTCGATCGGACGGCACAAGATCGGGCTGGCGAAGGTGTTGTCCACGACCGTGACCAGCCCGGCCGCCTTCCCGGCGGCGAGGAACGCGGGCAGGTCGCCCACCTTGGTCACCGGGTTGGCGATGGTCTCCAGGTAGAGCAGCCGGGTGTTCGGCCGCCGGGCCGCGGCGACCTCGGCCGGGTCGTCACCGGGCACGTAGGTGACCTCCACGCCGAACCGCGCGGAGAGGTCCCGCAGGATCGCGTAGGTGCCGCCGTACAGGCAGTTCTGCGCGATCACGTGGTCACCGGAACCGAGTTCCCCCAGCAGGATCGAGCTGATCGCGCCCATGCCCGACGCGGTGGCCGCGGCCGCCACCCCGCCCTCCAGGTCGGCGAGCGTCTCCTCCAGCGCCTGGGTGGTCGGGTTGCGGTAACGGCTGTAGGTGAAGCCCTGGTCGGGCGCGCCCAGCGCGGTGGCCAGCGCGTCCGGGTCGTCGAAGGCGAAGGTGGACGCCTGGTAGATCGGCACGCTGAGCGGGCGGGAGTCGGTCAGCGGCGGCGCGGTCACGTGCACGGCCCTGGTGGCCGGTTTCCGGTCGGTGTGCATGGCCAGAGCCTGGCGCGTGCCGGTGGCCGCCGACAGCGCCAATCCGGCTAAATTGGTTTGGTGACGAAGCCAATGCCGGAGCCGTGGCCGGCGGACCGCCTGGTCGCGCAGCTCGGCCGCTGGTCGGCCGCCCGCGGCCCGCTGCACCTGCTGCTCGCGGACCGGTTGCGCCGGCTCATCGACTCCGGGCAGCTGCCGCCGTACGCCGCCCTGCCGCCGGACCGCGTGCTCGCCGGGCTGCTCGCCGTCGGCCGCAGCACCGTGGTCGCCGCCTACGACCACCTGCGCCAGGAGGGCAAGCTCGAACGGCACCAGGGCCGCGGCACCTGGGTCGCGCCCGCGGTGCTGTCCGGGCTCCGTCCCGCCGCGGTGACCGGCTCGAACCCGTTGTTCGTCAACTACCTCGAGCCGATCGAGGGCGTGCTGTCGCTCGCCTGCACCGCGCCCGCCGGTGTGCCGCCCGAACTGACCGAGGCGTACCAGCGCGCCATCGCCCGCCTGCCCCAGGTGACCGGCGAGGGCATCGGCTACCACCCGCTCGGCCACCCCGAACTGCGCGAAGGGCTCGCCGGGCGGTACACCCGCCGCGGGGTGCCGACCACGCCGGAACAGATCCTGGTCACCACCGGCGGTCAGCAGGCGCTGTCGCTGATCTCCCAGCTGTTCCTCTCCCCCGGCGACGAGGTGCTGGTGCAGACGCCCACCTACCCGGGCGCGCTCGAGTTGTTCCGCGCGGCGGCCGCGGTGCTCAGGACGGCACCGGCCGGGGTCGACGGCTGGGCCGCCGCGCTCGCCGGCTCCCGGCCGCGGCTGGCCTACCTGAACCCGACGCACCACAACCCCACCGGGCACACGCTCTCCGCGCTCGCCCGCCGCCGGATCGTCGAAACCGCCGCGGCGCAGGGACTTCCGCTGATCGACGACACCGTCCTCAACGGACTGTCCTTCGAGGACGGAGAGCCGCCGGACCTGGCCGCCTTCGCCCGGCCCGGCGCGGTGCTCACCGTCGGCTCGATGACCAAGACCGTCTGGGGCGGGGTGCGGACCGGCTGGATCCGGGCCGCGGAGGCCGACATCGGCCAGCTGGCCCGGCTCAAGGCGCTGCACGACCTCGGCAGCCCGGTGCTCGAACAACTGGCCGCCGTGGAACTGCTGCCCCACCTGGACGACATCGCCGCCCGGCGCGGCAAGGAGCTGCGGCGGCGGCACGACCTGACCTGCTCGCTGCTCACCGACCTGCTGCCCGGCTGGGAGTTCGAACCCGTGCGCGGCGGGCAGTGCCTGTGGGTGCGCCTGCCCGCCGGTGACGCCTCCGCGTTCGCCCAACTCGCCCTGCGGCACGGCGTCTCACTGCTGCCGGGTACCGCGCTCGACGCGGGCGGCGGCAGCACGGACCGCCTGCGCATCCCGTTCACCGCGCCCACGGCCGAACTCCGCGAAGGCCTGCACCGCGCAGCCGAAGCGTGGACGGCGTACCGGCGCACGGGGGACACCGCGCCCGCCGCGGTGCACGCGCTGGTCGTCTGAGCTCAGCGGGTCCGGTAGTGGGTGTAGACCAGCCCGCTGTCGAAGGCGCGGTGGTCGACGAGGTCGAGGTCGAGGCGCACGCCGTCGGGGAAGAACCGCTTGCCGCCGCCGACCACGCTCGTGGTGGTGAACAGGTGGTACTCGTCCACCAGGCCGGCCCTGATCGCCTGGGCCGCGAGGTTCGGGCCGTCGACGGTGAGGTCGGCCTCGGCTTCCTCCTTGAGCTTGCGCACCGCGTCCGGATCGAAGGTCCGCTCGATCCTGGTCTTCGCGCTGGACACCGACTCCAGCGTGGTGGAGTACACGACCTTCTCCGCGGCCTGCCAGTCGCGGGCGTACTGCAGGCCGTGCGGCGGCTGGCCGGGCTCGGTGTGCGCGGTCTCCCAGTAGACCATCGTCTCGTACATCCGCCTGCCGTAGAGGTAGGTGCCGACCGGGCGGAAGAGGTCGTTGATGAAGGAGTGCACCTCCGGGACCTCGGCCCCGGTACCGATGCCGCCCTCCGCCGCCTCGGCGTAACCGTCGAGCGAGGTGAGCATCGAATAGATCAGCTTGGCCATGGGTCTCCTCCGGGTGCGCGCAGCAGCGATTCTGCCGACTGTGACTCCCGTGAGCCCCGAAACTCATCGGTCCGGCGGGCGGGCACGCCCTAGGATCACCACGTGGTGGATCAAGGCGAGCGGACCTTCGTCGAGATCGCCTGCGACGAATCGGGGTCCGAGGGCGAGAAGCTCATTGGCGGCGAGACCGACGTCTTCGCGCACGCCGGGGTGCGGCTGACCACCGAAGCGGCCGCCGACTGCCTCCGGGAGATCCGCGCCCGCATCCGCTCCCCCGCGCTGGAGTACAAGTCGAACCACCTGCTGCGCTCCAAGCACCGGCCGGTGCTGGTGTGGCTGCTCAGCCCCGCCGGGCCGATCCACGGCGTGGCCAAGGTGCACCTGACCGACAAGGCGTTCTTCCTCGCGGGCCTGCTGGCCGGCCTGCTCGGGGAGGACCACGCTGGCCTGCACCGGAACGGGCCGCGCACCTTCGGTTCCGCGCGCTGGACGCGGATCCTGGGCGCGTTCAACGATCTGATCCGTACCAGCAACCGCCAGCCCGCGCCCGACTCCCTCGCCGAACTGGTCGCCGGGACCCCGCTCGCGGACCGGCTGCGCCACGCCGATCTGGCCGCCTGGCGCGAGGACGTGGTGCTGAACCCGCTGCTGCCCGCGCTCGCCGAAACCGTGCGCCACTGGAGCGACGGCGGCCGGGGCGTCTCGGTGGTGCACGACGAACAGCCGTCGCTGACCGAGGAGAGGATCGCCCAGGTCCGCCGCCTGCTCGGCGGCGTCCCCCTGCGCCTGCGGTTCGTCGACTCGCGCCTGGACGCCAGGGTGCAGGTGGCCGACTTCCTCGCCGGGGTGGCCAGGAAGATCGCCTCCGACCAGCTCGGCGGCCGCGGCGATCCGGAACTGCTCACCCTGCTGCGCCCCTTCGCCGCCCCTTCCTCCGCCTGGTGGAACGGCGTGCGCCGGGCACCGGGGCGTGACCTCCCCGTGGGAGGATGAGCGCGTGACTTCCGACCTGATGGCGTCCGACGGCGGCTCGGCCTTGACCGTGCGGACCGAGCGGCAGGGCGCCACGGTGATCCTGGTGCTGACCGGCGAGATCGACCTGCTCACCGCGCCCCGGATGCGGGAAGCGGGTGCCGAGGCGCTGCGGGAGGGGCCCGCCGCGCTGGTGCTCGACCTCACCGACGTCAGTTTCCTGGCTTCCGCCGGGCTGGAGGCCCTGGTCGAACTGCAGGAGAAGACCGGCGGAACGGCCCCCTTGCGGGTGGTCGCGGGCAATTCGGCCACCCTGCGCCCGCTGGAGATCACCGGCCTGACCGAGGTGCTCGCGGTCTACCCGAGCCTGGCCGAGGCGCTCGCCGTAGGTTAGCCGCCCCCCGGACGGGTACCCACTCCAGTGCCGTACCCGACGTTGGTCGAAGGGGGCACCGCCCTGTGTTCAGCCAGCCGGACACCGAACTCCACCTGCGCGTCCCGGCGCGTGCCGAACGACTGCCGGAGATCCGCCGAAAACTGGCCGCGTGGTGCCATCGGGTGGATCTCTCCGAGGAGGACACCGAAGCCGTCGTGAGCGCGGCCTACGAGGCGATGGCCAACGTGGTCGACCACGCCTACGGAAACCGGTCCGGTCCGCTGGACCTGCACGCCAGCTGCCACCCGGGACAGGACAACGCCACCGTGACGATCACCGACGACGGGCGCTGGCGGCCACCACGCGATCCCCGGGTCACCGGGCGCGGCCGCGGGCTCTCGATGATCCGCGCCTACGCGGATTCGGTGGAGATCCGGCCGTCCGCGCACGGAACGAGCGTGCGGATGAGCTGGCCGCGTCCGGTACCGCGACACGGTCGCCACTCCGGCTGACCGGAGCATCGGCACCGGGCCTTCACGGCGGTAGGTTGAACGGGCCGGGCCCTCGATCCGGCACGGTACGGATCGAAGCGGGGTTGGGCATGGGTGAGGCGACGGTCGAAACGCGGACGCCGGAAAGAGCCGAGCAGCCGGAACTGCGGCAATTGCTGGCGGGGCTCACCGCGGTCCGCGACGGCGATTTCGGGATCCGGCTGCCGGGCGACGCCGACGGCCTGCTCGGCGAAATAGCGACCGTGTTCAACGGAATGGTGGACCAGCTTTCCCTGTTCACCTCCGAGGTCACCCGCGTGGCCAGGGAAGTGGGCACCGACGGGCGGCTCGGCGGCCAGGCGCGGGTGCCGGGGGTTTCGGGCACCTGGGAGGACCTCACCGATTCGGTGAACGCCATGGCGGGCAACCTCACCACGCAGGTGCGTGACATCGCCCAGGTGGCCACCGCGGTCGCCAGCGGTGACCTGTCGCAGAAGATCGACGTGGACGCGCGCGGGGAAATCCTGCAGCTGAAGGAAACCGTCAACACGATGGTCGACCAGCTCTCCTCCTTCGCCGACGAGGTCACCCGCGTGGCCCGCGAAGTGGGCAGCGAGGGCAGGCTCGGCGGGCAGGCGCAGGTGCCCGGCGTCGGCGGGGTGTGGCGTGACCTCACCGATTCGGTGAACTTCATGGCCGGCAACCTGACCGATCAGGTGCGCAATATCGCGCAGGTGACCACGGCGGTGGCGAAAGGCGATCTTTCGCAGAAAATCGACGTCGACGCGCGCGGGGAAATCCTCGAACTCAAGAACACCATCAACACGATGGTCGACCAGCTCTCCTCCTTCGCCGACGAAGTCACCAGAATGGCGCGCGAAGTGGGCACCGAGGGAATCCTCGGCGGGCAGGCCGACGTCAAGGGCGTTTCCGGGACCTGGCGGGACCTCACCGATTCGGTGAACTTCATGGCCGGGAACCTGACCGCGCAGGTGCGCTCGATCGCGCAGGTCGCCACCGCGGTCGCCAGCGGTGACCTGTCGCAGAAGATCACCGTCACCGCGCGCGGGGAGATCCTCGAACTGAAGAACACCATCAACACGATGGTCGACCAGCTCTCCGCCTTCGCCGTCGAAGTCACCCGCGTGGCCCGCGAGGTCGGCACCGAAGGACGGCTCGGCGGCCAGGCCGATGTGAAGGGTGTTTCCGGGACCTGGAAGGCGCTCACCGAATCGGTGAACGTGATGGCGGACAACCTGACCGCGCAGGTGCGCTCCATCGCGCAGGTGACCACCGCCGTGGCGAAGGGCGACCTGTCGCAGAAGATCCGCGTCGACGCGCGCGGGGAGATCCTGGAGCTGAAGGAAACCATCAACACGATGGTCGACCAGCTCTCCGCCTTCGCCGACGAGGTCACCCGCGTGGCCCGCGAGGTCGGCACCGAAGGCAACCTGGGCGGGCAGGCCACCGTGCGCGGGGTGTCGGGCACCTGGGAGGACCTGACCGACAACGTCAACGTGATGGCGTCGAACCTGACCAACCAGGTGCGCAACATCGCCCAGGTGGCCACCGCGGTGGCCAGGGGTGACCTGTCGCAGAAGATCACCGTGGAGGCCAAGGGCGAGGTCGCCGCGCTGGCCGGCGTGATCAACACGATGGTGGACACGCTCTCCGCGTTCGCCGGGGAGGTCACCCGCGTGGCCCGCGAGGTCGGCACGGAGGGGATGCTCGGCGGGCAGGCACAGGTGCCGAACGTGGCGGGCACCTGGAAGGACCTCACCGACAACGTCAACTTCATGGCGAACAACCTGACCAACCAGGTGCGCAACATCGCGCAGGTGACCACCGCGGTGGCGCTGGGCGATCTGACCCGCAAGATCGACGTGGACGCCCGCGGCGAGATCCTGGAGCTCAAGACCACGATAAACACCATGGTCGACACCCTTTCGGCGTTCGCCGCCGAGGTGACCAGGGTGGCGCGCGAGGTGGGCAGCGAGGGCAGGCTCGGCGGGCAGGCCGAGGTCGAGGGCGTGTCCGGCACCTGGAAGCGGCTGACCGAGAACGTCAACGAACTGGCCGGGAACCTGACCCGCCAGGTGCGCGCGATCGCCGAGGTGACCAGCGCGGTCGCCGAGGGCGACCTGACCCGGTCGATCACCGTGGAGGCCTCCGGTGAGGTCGCCGAGCTCAAGGACAACATCAACTCGATGGTGGAGTCGCTGCGCGAGACCACCAAGGCCAACCAGGAACAGGACTGGCTCAAGTCCAACCTGGCCCGCATCTCCAGCCTGATGCAGGGCCGCCGCGACCTGGCGGTGGTGGCCGAGCTGATCATGGACGAGCTGGCGCCGCTGGTTTCGGCCCAGTACGGCGCCTTCTACCTCGCCGACGACTCCGCGGCCACGCCGGAACTGCGGCTGATCGGCGCCTACGGGCACCCGGCCGCCGACGGTGAGATCCGCTTCCGGTTCGGCGAATCACTGGTCGGGCAGGCGGCCCGCAGCCGCAAGACGATCGCCGTGGACGAGATGCCCGCCGGGTTCATCGCCATCTCCTCCGGGCTCGGGCGGACCACGCCGACGAACCTGATCGTGCTGCCGATCGTGGTCGAGGAACAGGTGCTCGGCGTGATCGAACTGGCGTCGGTGCACCGGTTCACCGCCACCCACCGCGATTTCCTCGAACAGCTCATGGAGACCGTCGGCGTCAACGTCAACACCATCGTGGCCAACGCGCGCACCGACGAGCTGCTGGGCGAGTCGCAGCGCCTGGCCACCGAGCTGCAGTCGCGGTCGGGTGAGCTGCAGATCCGGCAGGAGGAACTGCAGCTGTCCAACGCCGAGCTGGAGGAGAAGGCCGCGCTGCTGGCGAGCCAGAACAGCGACATCGAGGCGAAGAACCTGGAGATCGAGCAGGCGCGCCAGGAGCTGGAAACCCGCGCGCAGCAGCTCACCATCGCCTCGAAGTACAAGTCCGAGTTCCTCGCGAACATGAGCCACGAGCTGCGGACCCCGCTGAACAGCCTGCTCATCCTGGCGCAGCTGCTGGCGCAGAACCCGACCCGCAACCTGACCTCGAAGCAGGTGGAGTACGCCGGGATCATCCACTCGGCCGGTTCGGACCTGCTGCAGCTGATCAACGACATCCTGGACCTGTCGAAGGTCGAGGCGGGCAAGATGGACATCAGCCCGGAACGCGTGCCGCTGCGCCGGCTGCTGGACTACGCCGAGGCCACCTTCCGGCCGCTGACCACGCAGAAGAACCTGAGCTTCCGGGTGACCACCGCGCCCGGCGTGCCGGTCGACCTGCTCACCGACGACTCGCGCCTGCGCCAGGTGCTGCGCAACCTGCTGTCCAACGCGGTGAAGTTCACCGAGGAGGGCAGCGTCGACCTGCGCATCGAACCGGCGGCCCCGCCGGAGGTGCCCGCCTCGGTCGCCCACCACGGCGCGGCGATCGCCTTCCGGGTGACCGACACCGGCATCGGCATCCCCGAGCAGCAGCTGCAGTCCATCTTCGGCGCCTTCCAGCAGGCCGACGGCACCACCAGCCGCAAGTACGGCGGCACCGGGCTGGGCCTGTCGATCAGCCGGGAGATCGCCTTCCTGCTCGGCGGGGTGATCACCGTGGCCAGCAGTCCCGCCAGGGGCAGCACGTTCACCCTGTACCTGCCGGTGGCGCGGCCGGACTTCGAGGAGGTCTCCCCCGCGCCGGCGCCCGCCCCCACGCCGGCCCCGCAGGTGGCGCCCGAGCCACCGCAGCAGCGGCGGCTGCTGGTGATCGAGAAGTACCCGCGCGGGTTGTTGTCGCTGGTGGCCGAAAGCGTGATCGCCGACCTGGCCGAGGTGCCGGACCTGATCGAGACCCGCGGTCAGGTCGAGCTGGTCACCGCGGTCGGTGCCGAGGAGGCCGCCGCGGCACTGGCCACGCAGGCGTTCCACTGCGTGGTGCTGGAACTGGACATGCCCGAGGAAGCCGGGCTGCGCTTCCTCGCCGCGATGGACGGCGATTCCGCGCTGCGCTCGGTGCCGGTGCTGGCGCACCACAACCGGCGGCTCGACGAGGACGCCGAACGCGTGCTGCAGGCCAGGGCCGGGGTGCAGCCGCTGGAGTTGCTGTCCAGTTTGGACGAACTGCGGGAGCGGATCGCCTTGCACATGACCGCCGCGCAGCCCGGTGACGTGGTCCCGCTGGTGCGGCCGCAGCCCCCGGTGGGCGGGCCGTCGCCGAAGGAACTGGGCCGGCGGGTGGCCGGGCGCACGGTGCTGGTGGTCGACGACGACACCCGCAACGTCTACGCGCTGACCAGCATGCTGGAGACGCACGGCCTGCAGGTGCTGCACGCGGAGAACGGGCGCCGCGGGCTGGAGACGCTGGTCGCGCACCCGGAGATCGACCTGGTGCTGATGGACGTGATGATGCCGGAGATGGACGGGTACGCGGCCACCGCGGCGATCCGGGCGATGCCGGAGCACCGGGAACTGCCGATCATCGCGGTGACCGCCAAGGCGATGCCGGGTGACCAGGAGAAGAGCCTCGGCTCGGGCGCCAGCGACTACGTGACGAAACCGGTGGATTCGACGCACCTGCTGGCGTGCATCCAGCGGTGGCTGGAGGACTAGGTGGGCGTGGAAGCCGACGCGAAAGCGGCCAACCTGACCCGGCTGGCGGCCACGGTGGAACGGCTGCGGGCTCAGGTGCGCCAGGCCCACGCCGAGACCGAGGGCCGGGCGCTGCTCGAGCTGGCCAAGGGCATCCTGGTGGAAAGACTCCACTGTGGACCGTCGCAGGCCGCGCACCAGCTGGCGGAACTGGCCGCCCAGGCCGGGCTGCCGCAGCTGGAACTGGCCGCCGACATCGTCAACCAGTCCGCGCGGGACAAGCTCGGCGAGGCGGCGGGCGAGCTGCTGACCGCGAACCCGGCCGTGCCGGACCCCGGCCCGTCGGCCGCGGTCCGCCTGCGCAGCGCGGAAGGCGGCGTCCTGGCGGCCACCGACGCCCAGGCGGTCGCGGAGTCGCTGCTCGAACACGCGCTGGCCCCGCTGGGCGCCACCGCGGTCGCCGTCTGGGCCGCCGGTTCGGACGCTTCACTGGCGCTCGCGGGCTTCGCCGGGTTGCCGCCGGAAGAGGCGAAGCGGTGGCGGTACGTGCCGCCGGGCCTCGCCACCCCGGCCCGCCGCGCGCTCACCGAACGACGGCTGGTCTGGCTGGAGGACCTCACCCGCACCGGGCCGCCGTCGATCGGCCAGCGCGAGGTGCCGGGTGCCCGGGTCGCCGTGCCCGCCGACGCGGGCGGGCGCATCCTCGGCGTGCTGGAGATCTGCTGGCCCGCCCCGTTTTCCCACCAGTCACCGCAGATCGAGCGGCAGATCGAGGCGCTCGCCGAACTGTGCGCCCGCGCGCTCGACACGCACGTCATCGAGGCCGCGCCGTCGTTCGAGAGCGACACGAGCAAGCTGATCGACGTGGCCGACGCGGTGCTCGACCCGGCTCTGGTGCTGCTGCCCGAAGTGGACGCGGGCGGCAGGCTCACCGACTTCCGCATCCACCACACCAACAGCGCGTTCGCCGACCCGGCCGGGCGCCCACGTCACGCGGTGGTCGGCGCGCCCCTGCTGGAGATCTACCCGATGGTGGCCGGGAAGAGCGGGCTGTTCGACAAGGTCGAGCACGTGCACGCGACCGGGGAACCGTTCCGCGCCAAGGAAACCACCCTCACCACGCTGGTCGAGGACGTCCCGGTGACGCTGACCGCGGGCATCAGCGTCACCCGGCACGGCGACGCGGTGCTGCTGATCTGGCGGGTGCAGGACGAGACCGCGCGCCTGGCCGGGCTGCTGCAGCACGCCCAGCGGCTCGGGCGGATCGGCGGTTTCGAGGAGAACGCGGTCACCGGTGAGATCGCCTGGAACACCGAGGTCTACACGCTGTACGGGCTGCCGGTCACCGCTCGGCCGATCGCGCTGCAACGCCTGCCCGCGCACGCCGACCCCGACGACGCGACGGCGATCGGCCGGTTCCTGCGCACCCTGCTGCACCACCGGCGTCCCGCGTCCACCGCGTTCCGCCTGCAGCGCCCGGACGGGATTTCGCGGCACATCCGGGTGATCGCGGACCCGGTGCTGGACGCGGACGGGCGGCTGCTCACCGTGCGGGGTGCCTACCAGGACATCTCGGCGCAGCACTGGACAGAGGTGGCGCTGGCGGCCACGCGGGACCAGCTCGCGCACACCGAGCAGCAGTCGGCCGAGCGGAACCGGCTGGCCCTGCACCTGCAGCGCGCGATCATGCCGACCGCGCCCGACCCGATCGACACCGCCGGGCTGAGGATCGCCGTGCACTACCGTCCCGCGGAGAACGACCAGCTGGTCGGCGGTGACTGGTACGACGCGGTGACCCTGCCGTCGAAGCAGATCCTGCTCTCGGTCGGCGACATCGCCGGCCACGGCATCGAAGCCGCGACCGGCATGGTGGTGCTGCGCAACGCCCTGCGCGGCCTCGCCGCCACCGCCGCCGGTCCGGCGCAGCTGCTGACGTGGCTGAACCTGGTGGCGCACCATCTCACCAAACGCGTGATCGCCACCGCTGTCTGCGGCATCTACGACCCGGCGACGCGCATCCTGCGCTGGGCGCGGGCCGGGCACCTGCCCCCGGTGCTGATCCGGGAGGGGAAAGCCACCGGGCAGCCCATGATCGGCGGCATCCTCCTGGGCGCGACCGCGGCCGCGGAGTACGAGGAGCAGAGCATCCAACTGGCCCCCTCGGACATCCTGCTCCTCTACACCGACGGCCTCATCGAGCGAAAAGGCCGCTCCATCGACGAGGCGATCGCGCAGCTGCTGACCCTGGCGGAATCCCCCGCGGGCACCCTGGAACAACGCCTGGACCACCTGCTGACCCACAGCAACGCCGACACCGACGACGACACCTGCATCGTCGCCATCGAACTAAGCTGACTGTCACGCCACCGGAAGCCGCGCCCCCGACAGCCGAGCCCCGCGACCCGCCCACACCGCGCCATGGAATCAACGCCGCGAACCGGAGCCCGGAAAACCTGAGCCGGGAACCAAGAAGCAAAAACCAATAGTCGCGAACCGGAACCCGGGAGCCTCACCGGGCGATCACCCACACTCCCCCTTCCCTCCCCGATCCACCGCCAGAAACACGGCGAGGAATCCTTGTCCAGGCATTTTTCCCGCCTTGACAGGGATTCCTCGCCGTAGTCACGATCAAAAATCGGGGTGGAAGCCCCACGAACCCCTACGAATGCAACGACTTCAAGGTAATGGTCAACGTATCCGGGTCCCCCGCTCGAACCGCCCCGCTGAAGTCCGGCCCGCCTGTCGAAGTCACGTCGTCGTACGGGAACGCGTAGCCCCGGTTGTCCGGCAGCCGCTCGTGCACGATCCGCGCGTAGTGGTTCGTCTTCTCCGTCTGGTAGAAGTTCTCCGGCTTCTCCCCGTTCGGCTGATCGGCGTTGTCCCGCAACGTGGTCCGGTTCAGGGCCGCCGCCAGGCGCGGGATGATCGCCTTGCGCACATCGCTCGCGCCGTCGAGGGCGAACGGGCCCGAGTCGCAGCTGAGGATGTCGGCGGTGCTCGGCTTCGCGAAGGTCTCGCCGTTGTCGAACTTCAGCACCCCGTCGGCGACCTGCGCGGTCACCTTGCCCCACGAAGCCTGGGTGTCCACGGTCAGCGGGCTCCCGCTGTACTTGGCCCACACCTCGTCGACGTACCCGGCGAAGTAGTCGCCGAACTCCGCGGACTGGTAGTGCGCGCTCATCGCCCGCAGGTTCCGGCCGTCACCGGCCTTCTGGATCAGCTTGCCCCACGGCGCGCCGTCCTTCGCCGCCTGCTCCTCCAGCGCGGCGCAGATCCCGTCGAGCGCGCCGGCGGGCAGGCCGGGCACGCTGTCGGACGCCCCGGAGAGCGTGGTCAGCCCGAGCGCGAGCGGCGCCGCGACGAAGTCGACGTAGCTGACGTTGACGAACAGCTCGGCCTCGTTGAAGGTGAACTCCGCGAACGACCAGTCCAGCTGGTAGTTCGGGTCGTCCGGGTTGAGGAAGCTCGGGTGCACCACGTTCGGCCCCGGGTTGACGAAGAAGGTCATCTTCTCCCCGGTGACCACGTAGATCCGCGCGCCGTACATGCGCGGCACGCGGACCGAGGTGGTGCTGCCCGGCCCGCCGAGCGGGATCGCGCAGTCCTCGGCCAGCGGCGTGGTCGGGGCACCCGGTGACGGCGGGAAGTAGGTCGCGCCGCCTTCCTTGACGAACACCGGCTTGCCGTCGGACAGGCCGGTGACGTAGGCGTACGCGGTCCCGGAGCCGGACTCGTTGCGGATGGCCAGGTTGAACGTCTCCGGTGTGGCGGCCGAAGCCGGCGCGAACCGGCTGAGCGCGACACCGGCCAGCGCCGCGGCGGAACCACCGATGAAGGCGCGGCGAGAGATCATGAGAAGACTCCTCGGCGATGAGGGGGACCGGACAGTTACTAACCAACTGCAATGTGGTCCAGACCACCGGGAGATGTCAAACCCACGATCGGAACTGATCGGAATCGGTCAAGCCGTGATCTTGGGCCTATCCCCGCTCGGCCACGGTGAACCGGCGCAGCCCCAGCGCCGGGTTCTTGGCGCGCACCTCGTCCAGCCGCGCCCTGGTCAGCTCGGCCCCGGCGGTCGCGGTCCGCTCCCCCACCGCGGCGAGCACCACGCCCATCGGGTCGGCGATCAGGCTGTTGCCCGAACCGGTCGGCGCGCACTGGCCCGCGGCGGCGACGTAGATGGTGTTTTCGATGGCCCGCGCGCGGATCAGCGTGGTCCAGTGGTCCTCCTTGAGCGGGCCGGGCACCCACTCCGCTGGCAGCAGCACCACGTCCGCGCCCGCGTCGACCAGGCGGCGCGTCACCTCGGGGAAGCGCAGGTCGTAGCAGGTCTGCAGGCCGAAGGTAAGGTCGTCGACCTTGAAGGTCTCCGGTGCCTCGATGGTGCCCGAGCGCACGAAGTCCGACTCGCGGAAGCCGAAGGCGTCGTAGAGGTGCAGCTTGCGGTAGAGCGCGGCGATCGAGCCGTCCTCACCGGCGGCGACCAGCGTGTTGGAGATGCGGCCGGTGCCGGGGAGCTCCTCGTTGACCCCCGCGACGAGGGTGACGCGGCGCTCCTTCGCCAGCTCGCGCAGGCCGGAGACCCACGGCCCGTCCAGCGGTTCGGCCGACTCGACGAACCGCTCGTCCATCGCGGGCACGGTGAACATGGCGTACTCGGGCAGCACCACCACCCTCGCGCCGCGGGCGACCGCCTCGTCCACCAGCTCGGTGACCTTCGCCAGGTTCTCCCGCTTGTCCTCGCCAGGAGCGAACTGCGCGACGGCGACGTGCACCATGATCTCAGCCTCTTTCCGCATCTCGGGGGGCCGGGCCTCCGCTCGACGCCTTTGTATACATGGCGGATACACGAGCTGTCCAGCGGTGTACCATCGGCCCGGCCTGCCGACGAAGGGGAGCTCCATGACCAGGACCGCACCGGATCCGGCGCCCGCGGCGGGCGGTGGGCCCGCGCGCGACCGGGTGTACATCTGGCTGCGCGACGGGATCATCTCCGGCGAGCTCGAAGCCGGGCGGTTCCTCGACGAGCACTGGGTTTCCGGCGTGGTCGGGGTGTCGCGCACCCCGGTGCGGGAGGCCTTCCACCGGCTGGCCGCCGAGCGGTTCATCAGCCTGCTGCCGCGCAAGGGCGCGCAGGTCAGGACGGTCACCGCGCGGGAACTGGAGGAGGTCTACCAGACCCGGCGGCTGATCGAGGGGCACGCCATCGCGTTGCTGTGCGCGACGCGCGCCGGGGTGCCGGAGCAGATGTCCGAACTCCTGGAAGCGATGGAACGCGCCGGGGAGGCCGGGGAGTGGTTCGAGGTGTCCGGGCTGGACCGCGCCTTCCACCGGGCGATGGTGAACGCCGCCGGGAACTCGGTGCTCACCGAGGTGTACGACACGCTGCGCTCCCGCCAGCAACGGGTCGCGGTGCGCGCGCTGCAGGCCCGCCCGGACCGGCTGCCGGTGATCAACGCCGAGCACCGCGAGCTGGTCGCCGCCCTCGACCGGCACGACGAGACCGAGGCGGTGCGCATCCTGAACCAGCACCTGCGCCCGGTCTCGGAAGTCCTCTCCCTGCTGCCCGACTGAGGCGCCTAACCTCCCTGACCGGCCGGCGCGTTCCTGAGCCGATCGGCGACACACCCGGGCACCCACGCCGGTGCGCGGAGGCGGCGGTGGCACCATCGGGGCAGCACCCGACCCGAGGGGAGCGTCCATGAGCACCGCGCCACCGCTCGTTTCGACCATCACGACCTGGTGCGCCACCGAAGCCGCGGTCCGCGGCCAGGACCACGCCGCCGCCACCTACGCCGGCACCATCCCGGCCGCCGCCACCTACACCGCGGGCGGGCTCGGGGCCCCGCCCGGCGTGCTAGACCTCGACGAAGAGGACCTCTCGCTGCTCGCCGAACTCGCCGGGCAGGCCCGCCACCGGCTGGAAACCTGGCAGCGGACCGGCTGGCTGTCCCCCGCCGACCGCGACCGCCTGCTCTTCACCGCCCGGGCCGCGCTCGCCGGCGCCCCGCACGAGGACCCGGCGGAGAGGCTCGCGGCCGCCGAGTCACTCGAAGCGCTCGAACGGTGGTGCGCTCAGGCCCCGGACGAGCCGCCCGCCGAAGCCGGGCCACCGGCCGCCGAGCCGGTGCAGGGAGAGCTGTTCGCCCTGCCGGGCTGACCTGCGGGCTCGGCGGGCAGGAACGCGGGGCGCACACCCGGGTCCGGCGGGTCGTAGTAGCGGTGGAACACCGGCGTCTGACTGCCCGAGAGCGGCGGCACGATCCAGCTCCAGTCCGCGCGGCACCGCCGCCCGGCGGCTTCCTCGCGCCGCAGGTGCTCGAGGAACCGGTGCGCTTCGGTGTGGTGGTCGGTGATCGTCACCCCGGCCAGGTCGAACGAGTGGTGCACGGCCGCGGTCAGTTCCACCATCGCGCGGTCGCGCCACAGCGTGCGCTCGCTTCCCGTGCGCAGCCCCAGCCGCCGCGCGATCAGCGGCAGCAGGTCGTACCGGCCGGTGTCGGCGAGGTTGCGCGCCCCCACCTCGGTGCCCATGTACCAGCCGTTGAACGGCGCCGCCGGGTACCGCACGCCACCGATCTCCAGCGGCATGTGGCTGATCACCGGCACCGCGTGCCAGCGCAGGCCGAGTTCGGCGAACCACGGCAGGTCCGGGTGGCTCAGCGGCACCTCGAGCACCACGTCCGCGGGCAGGGCGAACCAGCGCGGCTCGCTCCCGGCCGTCTCGACGATCAGCGGCAGCAGGTCGAACGGCCCGCGCCGCCGCGGCGGGCACCAGCCCAGCCGCTGGGCGAACTCGGTGAACGCGAGGTTGCGCGGGTCGCCGAGCACCGTTTCACCCGGACCGCGGTACGCCGCATAACGGATCAATTGTTCGTTCCGGATCCGTGGCCCGCGACCTGCGGAAGAATCGGGGGCGAAGATCGTGACCGCGGATCTGATCCGCCCGCCCCTGGTCACCTCACGCAGGTGCGCGAAACATTCCTCGGCAATATCGGCGGCGTCGGTGACTCCGCGGCGATCACGGATTTTGAGGCTCCGCCAATAGAGCCTGCCGATGCACCGGTCGGCGTTGCGCCAGGCGACACGGGCGCCGAACCCCAGCTCGGACCCGGTGTGCCGGTAACTTCCCGTCCGCTCGATCTCGCGCCGGACTTCGTTCAACCGCAAGGACAACTCGCCGTCAGAAGCTTGCTCCTGGTACAGCAAACGCAGGAACTCCTCCGCCGCCGCGAAGGTGACGCTGCGTTCACCACCCAGCCGCTGCCCCGGCGGGAAATCCACTCGTACGGCGGTTCCGGTCACCTTTTTTACCCCATTTCTCGAATGTGGCCAGGCCGAAAACGACAAAGGGGCAGCGTACCTCATGAATTCGAATTAGTGCGTTTTTGCACTGAGTTCAAGCCGGTGATTGTTTTACCGGCGGTCGAGCAATTCGGCGAGCAGGTCCAATCCGGCCTGCCAGCCAGGAGCGACCGCGGAACCGGTTTCACCGTCGTCGAGCACATTGGTGAACACCAGCACGCAGGCGTGCTCGCCGTCGGCGGCCAGCTCGAAGCGCAGGGTCTCGCCGTCCCAGGTGTACTCCAGCAGCCGCGGGCGGTCGGCGTGGACGACCGTGCCCGTCCCGGTGTCCCCCGACTTCGGCACGAAGGCCAGTTCGGCGCCCTCGGCGAACTCCAGCCGCGACCGGTCGTAGTCGAGGATCTGCACGAACCACCCCCGCAGTTCGTCCCGCTCGGTCAGCGCGCGCCAGACCTTCTCCCGCGGGTGCTCGAAACGCCGTTCGAACCGCAGCGCGAACCGGCCGTCCTCGGTCATTCCCCCGGTACCCCGCACGACGCCTCCTATATTCCTTGACGGCAATATTGCCATCGCAGCATACGGACGGCGATCCCGGCCGCGCAACTGGCAGGATGCCCCGATGCGATCCCTCCTGGCCGGCGGCTCGGTGTTCGACGCCGCCTCCGGCGAAGTGAGCCGGGCCGACGTGGTGCTCGACGGCGACCGGATCGTCTCGGTCGGCACCGACCTCGACGGCGACGAGGCGGTCGACTGCACCGGCGGCCTGCTGCTGCCCGGGTTCATCGACTGCCACACCCACGTCTGCATGTCGCAGACCCTCGGCGACCCGTTCGGGCTGCCGCGCACGGCCCGCGCGCTGTCCGCGGTGCCGGTGCTGCGCACCCTGCTCGGCCTCGGCATCACCACCGTGCGCGACGCCTGGGGCGCCGACGCCGGCCTGCGGCTGGCGCTGGAGCGGGGCTGGATCGAGGGCCCGCAGGTGCTGCTCAGCCTGCGGCAGATCGGGACCACCGGGAGCATCGGCGACCACTGGACCCCGGTCACCGGGAAGGTCGACTTCTTCGGCGACCCGTCGATGCCCGATCCGGTGTTCGACGGCCCCGACCAGGCTCGCGCGGTGGTCCGGCGGATGGTGCGCGCGGGGGCGGACTGGCTCAAGGTGGCCGCGACGGGGTCCGTCGCCGCCGGGACCGGGGTGCACGACACCCAGCTCACCGCCGAGGAGATGGCGGCGCTGGTCGACGAGGCGGCGAGGCAGGGCGGGCGGAAGGTGCTGGTCCACGCCCACGGTGCCCGCGCGGCGGAACTGGCGGCACGGGCGGGTGCGGCGAGCGTCGAGCACGGGATCTACCTGGACGAGGCGGCCGTCGCGGCGATGGCCGCGGCCGGGACCTGGTTCGTGCCGACGTTGTCCTGCACGCACGGCCTCGAGGACGTCCCCGCCGAGCGGGTCGAGGCGCACCGGGAGTCGGTGCGCCTCGCGCTGGCGGCCGGGGTGCCGATCGCGCTGGGCACCGACAACCCGGTGACCCCGCACACCGAGGCCCTGCGGGAGATCCACTACCTCGCCGAAGCCGGGCTCGGCGCGGCCGGCGCCCTGCGCGCGTCCACTTTGGACGCCGCACGATTGCTCGGGCTGGCGGCCGACCGCGGTGAGATCACCGAGCGCAAGCGCGCGGATCTGGTGCTGCTGGACGGGACCGAGCTGGACACCGCCGGCCTGGCGGGCCGGATCCGGGCGGTGTGGCACAACGGCGAGCCGGTCAGCCGCGCCTGAACCTCGTGCGCCCGCCGGGTTTGAAGGCGGTCAGGATCACGCAGGCCAGGTACATGCTCGACGACACGCACCCGGCGGCGAGCAGGCCGGAGGTGTACTCCCCCGCGTCGATCAGCTGGTCGGCGGGCGCGGCCGAGACGACCGAGCCCAGTTCCCGCAGGCCCGGCACCGAGGACAGCGGCGTGAGCACCACCGCGACCAGGGTCAGGACGAACTTGGCCACCACCCACCAGTGCCGGAACAGGCCCCACTTGGTGCCCAGTGACAACACCAGCCCGCTGGCGAAGGCGACCAGGCTGATCGGGATGAGCAGGGTTTCGCCGAGGATCGCCATGGCCAGGAAGGCGGCGTGCTGGCGAGCCGGGTCGGTGGCGTTCATGCCGGTGACGGCCAGCACCAGGTTGCCGAGCGTGAGGCCGAGCCAGCCGACGGAGGACACGACGTGGGCGACCACCACGGTCTTGCGCGCCCGCGGGCTGAGCCGGGGGAAGCGGGGCGCGGACCGGGCGGCGGGAATGGTGGTGTGCATGGGAGAAGTGTGGGCCGCTCGCGGGCTCTCGTCGTCCGCCGAGCTCCGGCTCCGGCGCCTGCGCCCAGGCGGGTACACAGCACGGTGCCGTACGCCGGGGAGCGTACGGCACCGTGCTTTGTGGACTGAAACCGTGGACTAAACGGTGGACTCAGGCAGCCCGCGGCGCGGCGGTGGCGCGCTTGAGCGCCCGGCGCTCGCGCTCGGTGGCGCCGCCGAAGATACCGTGGTCGAGGCCGTGGTCCAGCGCGTAGCTCAGGCACTGGGTCCGAACCGGGCACCCGGCGCAGACGGCCTTGGCCCGCTCCGCCTGCCGGGCCCCGGGGCCCACGTCGGAGAGCGGGAAGAACAGTTCGGGATCGTGGTCGCCGCAGGCGGCGCGTTCGGTCCAGTCAGCGAATTCCATGGTGTAGCCGCCCCCTTCCGGACGGTGGTGGTGCAACTCGGGTGGTCCTGGGTTCTGCGTGATGATTCTGCGTGACGAGGGCAGCACTGCGCGCGCCATTTTCGGCGGCCGTGCGGGGAACACCGCGTCCAACACGGGTGGTGCGAAAGTTATTCCCCGGCGAGCAGGCGCCGGTCGCGGATGCCGCGCTTGCGCATCGCGCTGGCCACGTGGGCCTCGACCGTGCGGATGGACAGGAACAGCGATTCGGCGATCTGACGATTGGTCAGCCCGCGCCCGGCCAGTTCGGCGACCGATTTCTCCCGCGGTGACAAAGCCTGTCCGTAGCCCCGTCTGCCTCTTCGGTGCGGCAGCCGGAAACCGTGCCGCCGCAATGTCTCCGCACATCTGGCGGCGTCCCAGGAAGCGCCGAGCGCGGTGTATTCGGCGACCGTGCGAACCATCGTTTTCTCGTCCCTCCCTCGTAGCCGCGATTCCGCCAGAGCCTCGGTCGCGCGCAAGGCGGAATACCGTCGGCCGAGGCCCGAGTACCCTTCGACGGCGGTGACGAAACTGTTTTCGCGTCCGTGCACGATTCCGCTGGTGAGATGGGCGGCGGCCGCCGCGAGCGGGGCGTCCAGGCCGTCGATTCCGGCCTGGAATTCGCTGAGTAATTGACCGGCTTCATGGGGTGAACACCGCGCCACGAGCGGCACCACATCGGCGGCCCACACCCACAGGTCCTGTTTGCGGATCGCCGCCAGCAAATCGGTCAGCGGCGCCGGATCGATCCGCGCGAGCGCGGTCCGCGCGGCCAGCAGCATCGGCATGGACAGGTCACGGGCGGCGACCTCGGCCACCGCGTGCAGTTCGTGCCGCGCGGTCACCAGATCGCCGTGCGCCAGCGCCAGTTCACCGAGCACCAGCCGGGCCTCCGCGACGAGTTCGGGCAGCCGCCAGGCGTCCACGCGGACCGCCTCGGCGCGGTCGGCCAGCCCCGCCCAGTCCCCGGCGGCGAAATCGGCCCGCAGCCGGGCGCCCGCCATCACCGTCGCCAGGTATTCGTCCTTTTCCGGACCGGCCAGTTCCCGCGCCCGCGTGAGCATCCGGCGCGCGTCCTCGGGGCGGCCGAGCCAGGCGGCCGCGTCGGCGAAGTTGACCGCGCCCCTGGCCAGTTGCGCGGGGTCCCCCGGCTCGGCGAGCACCCGCTCCGCCGCGGCCCGCCCGCCGGGATCACCGGCGTAGAGCAGCACGGTCGCGTGGTTGACCCGGACCGCGGTGCGCACCCCGCGATCCTCGACCCGGTCCAGCAGCGCCAGCGCGCGTTCGGCCCACTTCCGGCGGTCCACCACGGCTTCCGTGCCGTCCCCGGCCACCGCGAGCGCCGCCATGGCGCGGGCGGCGAGGTCCGGGCGCGGCGCCAGTTCCCCGGCCGCCACGGTGAGCTGGTGCCGTCCGGCGGGCCGGTCACAACCCTGCCCGCACAGCAGCATCGCCAGCGCGAGCCGGATTTCCCCGCGCTGCACCGGGGAAAACTCCTCGGTGAGCAGTCCGTGGAGCGCCTTGATCGCGACGTCGTGCCTGCTGCCGTGCCCGGCCACCCGGCCGAGCAGGGTCGCCAGGCGCAGGCGGTCGTCCCGCGCCACCCCGGGTGCTGCCAGCGCCCCGGCCAGCTGGTCGACCACGGCGTCGCCTTCGCCGGTCCGGTAGGCCTGCTCACCGGCCGCCAGCGCGTACCGCACCCAGTCCCCCAGCCGCCCGGCTTCGCGGCTGTGGTGGGCCAAGCGCAGCGCGGGCGCCGGTTCGACGGCAGCCAGTGCGTCGGCGGCACTCCGGTGCACGGCACGGCGTTCGGCGGGTGAGAGCAGGTCCTCGATGGCACGGGAAGCCAGCGCGTGGCGCGTGGAAAACCGGCCGGGACTGGTCGTCACCAGCAACCCGGCGTCCAGTGCCTCGTCGACCGCTTCGGGTGTGCCCAGAAGCGATTCCTCCACCGGTACCGCGAAAACCGCCGCGGCGACCACCACTTTCCGCGCCTGCGCGGAAATCCGGCCGAGGCGTTCGGCGAACGAGCCGCGCAACGCCACCGACGGCCGCAGCTCACCGAACAACGCGGTGGAATCGGGCAGTGCGCGCACCACTTCCTCGATGACGAACGGCACCCCCGCGGTGAGTTCGTACAACCGGTCGGCGAAGGCCGCGGACACGGTCCGCACGCCGAGGTGCGCGGCGGCCAGTTCCGCGGCTTCGGCTTTGTCCAGCGGCCGCAGGTCGATCTCCACCGCCGACGCGGCACCGGCGGCGAGGTCGACCGGGCGCGTTTCCCGCGGCCGATAGGTCACCACGACCCGCAGCCGCGGTGGGAGCCGCGGGCACAGGTACCGCAGGAACTCCCAGGTGGCGTTGTCGGCCCAGTGCAGGTCCTCGATGACCAGCGTAGCCGGACCGGCGTCGTCGAGCACCTGGCGCAACGCGGGGAAACCACCGGCGACGCCGAGCGCTTCGACCACCGGCCCGAGCGGCAACGGTTCGCGCAACGGCGAACACCGCCCGGCCAGCCGCCGCCCGGTCTCCCGCATCCCGGCCACCAGGCGGGTCTTGCCGATGCCGGCCTCCCCGCCGACGAGGATCAGCGCGGGCGCGGCGACGGCGTCGAGCGCGGCCAGCGCGTCAGCGCGCCCGACCATCGCGAGTTGCTCGGTCAACTTCGGCTCCTTCGCGGCAAGACCGGACATTTAAGTCCGTAGCGCTACGCATTGCAACGGTTCCGTTCCGTCCTGCATGGTCTGAACCACTCGCGACCCACAAGGAGACCCCGCGATGACCGACGACCCGAACCTGCCCCCCGGGGAAACGCCAGAGAACGGCATTTCCCGCAAGCGCGCCCTGCAGCTCGGCCTGCTCGCCGTCCCGGCGGCCGCCGCGCTCAGCGCCGCCATGCCCACCGCGCAGTCCGACGCCGTACCGCAGAACCTGGAACCGACGCCGGAGTGCGACGACGGTGACGACCCCACCATCCCGCAGATGGAGGGCCCCTACTTCAAGCCGAACTCACCGCGGCGCACCACCCTGGTCACGCCGCAGACCCCGGGCACCAGGCTGCTGGTCACCGGGTACGTGTTCACCCGGTCCTGCCTGCCGGTGGCGCAGGCGCTGCTGGACTTCTGGCAGGCCAACAGCCAGGGCGGCTACGACAACGTGGGCTACAACTTCCGCGGGCACCAGTTCACCGGTGCCGACGGCAAGTTCACCCTGTCCACCATTGTGCCCGGGCTCTACCCGGGCCGGACGCGGCACCTGCACGTGAAGGTGCAGGCGCCCGGCAGGCCGATCCTGACCACACAGCTGTACTTCCCGAACGAACCACGCAACAACACCGATCCGCTCTTCGACCCGCGGTTGCTGATGACCGTGCGGAACGCCCCCACGGGCGGCCGGGAGGCGACCTTCGACTTCGTGCTGAACATCAGCTGAGGGTCCCCGCCGGTCAGGTGCGGCGGAACTCCCGCCCGGCGATGGCCCCGGAGCGGTCGTGGCAGAGGACGGCCCCTTCGTGCCGGACCGGAGTCTGCCCCGCACCGCAGGGGAAAGGCCGGGGCCATGGCGGCCCCGGCCTTTCTCGTGCCCGCGGCTACGTCCGGTGGCGTAGCGCGGGGTGCCGCCTCGCGCACGACGCGGTGAGCCGCACCCGGCGGCCACCATTCCCGGCATGAACCTCCCGGTGGACATCCGCGAACTCACGAAACGCTACGGCGGCGTGCTCGCCGTGGACCGGCTGAGCCTGACCGTGCGGCCGGGCGAGGTCTACGGCTTCCTCGGCCCGAACGGCGCCGGGAAGACCACGACGCTGCGCGTGCTGCTCGGCCTGCTGCGCCCGACGTCCGGGCAGGTCCGCCTGTTCGGCCGGGACGACGGCGACCGGTCGCCGGTCGGCGCGCTCATCGAATCCCCCGCGTTCTACCCCTACCTTTCCGGCCGCGAGAACCTGCGCGTGCTGGCGCGCTACACCGGCACCGGGAAGGACCGCGTGGAGACCGTGCTGGACACGGTCGGCCTGCGGGAGCGCGGTGGTGACCGGTACGCCGCGTACTCACTGGGGATGAAGCAACGGCTCGGCGTGGCCGCCGCCCTGCTCAAGGATCCCCGGTTGCTGGTGCTCGACGAGCCGACGAACGGGCTCGACCCGGCGGGCATGGCCGACATGCGCGCGCTCATCCGCGACCTCGGCGCGAGCGGGCGCACGGTTTTGCTGTCGAGTCACCTGCTCGGCGAGGTCCAGCAGATCTGCGACCGCGTCGGGGTGGTCTCGCGCGGCAAGCTGGTCGCGGAGAACACCGTGGCCGGACTGCGGGGTGGTTCGGTGCTGCACGTGGTGGCCGATCCCCTGCCGCGCGCCGCCGAGGTGGCCGCGCGCCTGCTCGGCGCGGACCGGGTCCGCGTGCGCGGTGGCGCCCTCGAACTGACCACCGAGCCGGAGAAGGCGGCGTGGCTCAACGGCGAACTGGTCGCCGCGGGGCTGGGCGTGAGCGAACTGCGGGTCACCGAACGCGACCTGGAACAGGTGTTCTTCGAACTCACCGGAGAGGGTGGGGATCATGCTGCTGCGTAGCACCGCCGCGGAACTGACCAAGCTGGCGCGGCGGCCGGCGAACTGGCTGATGCTGGCCGTGGGCACCGCGCTCGGGCTGACCTTCACCTACCTGCTCCCGCTGGCCGGGGCCGCCGGCGCGGCCGGGGCACCGAACAGCGATCGCGGACTCGCGGCCACCCTGCCGGACCAGCTCGTCGGCAACTCGATCGGCGGGCTCCCGGTGTTCCTCGGCGCCATCGCGCTGGTCATCGGGGTGCTCGCGGTCGGCACCGAATACGGCTGGGGCACCTGGAAGACCGTGCTCACCCAGGGGCCGTCACGGCTGGTGGTCTACGGCGGGAAGCTGGTCGCACTGGCCGCGGCGATGCTCGTGCTGGTGCTGACGATCTTCGCCACCGGCGCGCTGGTGAGCACGGCGATCGCCCTGTCGGAAGGCTCGCCGATGACGTGGCCCGCGGTGGGCGACCTGGTCACCGGCGTCGGCGCGGGCTGGCTGATCGCCTCGACGTGGGCGGTGCTGGGCGCGCTGCTCGCGATCGGGATGCGCGGGGTGGCGCTGCCGATGGGCCTGGGCCTGGTGTGGCTGCTGGTGGTGCAGAACCTGCTGCTGGGCGTGGCCGCGCCGCTGCTGCCCTGGGTGAATGACCTGCAGCTCGGCCTGCCGGGTTCGAACGCGGGTTCGCTGGTGGCCTCGCTGGGCGCCTCGACGCGGTCGCCGGGTGTGGCGGAACTGACCAGCCCCCTGCAGGCGACACTGGTGCTCGCCGCCTACCTGCTCACCTTCACCACCCTGGGTGGCTGGCTCCTGCACCGCCGCGACGTGCTCTGAGGGCTGGTGACGGTCAGCGCAGCGAGGAAAGGGCCCGGTCGGCGGCACCCGCGGCGGAGGTCGCTTTTTCCAGGGCCTTTTCCGCGGCCGCGGCGGCTTTGCGGACCTCTCGGTGCTTCTGCTTCAGCTTCGCCAGTTCGGTTTCGAGGTTTTCCACGCGGGTGCCGAGCTCTTCGGCTTCCTCTTCCAGTTCGGCGAGTTCGCGCTCGGCCGCGTCGCGTTCGGCGGCCGTGCGCTTGGCGCGTTCTTCGGCGTGCTGACGTTCTTCCTGCCGCCGTCGTTCGGCTTCGGCGCGTTTCGCGGCGAGTTCGTCGTGGACCGGCGCCTTTTTCGACTTCTTTTCCGGCTTCGGCTTCGGCTTTTCCCGGTCCTTCGGGGGCGAAGCGGTGGCGGCCATCAGCCACATGTCGGTCATGTCCGGGGTCAGCGCGGTGCTCAGCTGGGCGGCGGCCAGTTGTGCCGCGGCTTCTTCCCCGGCGACGGCGGCTTCGAGCGAGCTTTCGATCTCCCGCGTGATCGACTCGCTCATCGCCACGCCCTCGGACCGCGCCACTTCGCGGGCCAGCCCGAGCATGTGGTTGATCTGCTCGCGCCGCCGGTGCGACAGCTCCCGGATGTCGTCGCTGGCCAGGTCCCGGTGCGCCTGCCGCAGCGACCCGCCGAGCTCGGTCAGCTCCTCGACCTCGTCCGGGTGCGCGGTGACCAGGCGGTTCGTCAGCCAGGCCGCGCTCGTCGGCTTGCGCAGTTCCTTGATCCGGGCGGCCAGGTCCCGGTCCCCCGCCTTGCGCGCCTCGGCCGCCAGCTCGTTGCGCCTGCCGGTGAACTCCTCACGCGACCCGGCGTACAGCTCGGCGGCTATCGAATCGAGGTCCATCCGTTCAGCAAAACACACCTCACTCGAAGCGTGAGGTATCGCCCGCGCCCACGCGCACGATCTCCGGCTCGCCCTCGGACAGGTCGATCACCGTGGTGGGCTCGGTCCCGCACTCCCCCGAGTCGAGCACCGCGTCGACCTGGTGGTCGAGCCGCTCCTTGATCTCCCACCCCTGGGTCATCGGCTCTTCCTGGTCCGGCAGCAGCAGCGTGCTCGAAAGCAGCGGTTCGCCGAGTTCGGCGACCAGCGCCTGGGTGACCACGTGCTCGGGGATCCGCACGCCGACGGTCTTCTTCTTCTGGTGCATCAGCCGGCGCGGGACCTCCTTGGTGGCCGGCAGGATGAACGTGTACTTACCCGGCGTGGCCGCCTTGACCAGCCGGAACACCGCGTTGCTCACGTGCACGAACTGGCCGAGCTGGGCGAAGTCCTGGCAGATCAGGGTGAAGTGGTGCTTGTCGTCGAGCGCGCGGATCTCCTTGATCCGGTCGATCCCGTTCTTGTTCCCCAACTGGCACCCCAGCGCGTAGCACGAGTCCGTGGGGTAGGCGATCAGGCCGTCTTCGCGGATCAGCCGGACCACCTGGCCGATCGCCCGGCGCTGGGGGTTGTCGGGGTGCACGTCGAAGTACCTGGCCATGGCGGGGAGCATAGAGACGGTGATCGCCGCGCGCCGGACCGGGCGGCGAGTCTTGTCGGAGCCCGGCCGGACCCCGTACCGTTTCGGGCAAGCCGTCACAATGCGCGATCGGGCGCACACGGGTGAGTGAGGTATCGCCGTGGACCGACCAGGCACGACCCTCGAGGTCCGGACCGAACGGCCCGCCGCGGGCGTGGTGGTGGTCCGCGCCGCCGGTGAGATCGACCTCGGCACGCTGACCACCTGGGACACCGCACTGGCCGGCGCCCTGCACTCCCCGCCCGACGTGCTCGTCGCCGATCTGGGCGGCGTGGAGTTCCTCGGCAGCAGCGGGATCGCCACGCTGGTGCTGGTGCACCGGGAGACCGCCGAGCGCGGGGTCGACTTCCGTGTCGCCGGGGCCACCCGGCCGGTGCTGCGGGCGCTGGAAGCGACCGGCGTCGTCACCCTGCTGCAGCTCTACGACACCGTCGAGCAGGCCATCGGCCGGCTGAGTCAGACGAGCACCGGCAGCGATTCCACCCCGTAGACCACCGAGACCTTGCGGAAGCTCAGTTCGTGCGCGGGCACCGCCAGCCGCAGGTCGGGGAACCGCCGGACCAGCGCCGGGTAGGCCGCCCGCAGCTCCATCCGCGCCAGCTCGGCGCCGATGCAGCGGTGCACGCCGTACCCGAAGGCCACGTGCGAGGTCGGGGCGCGGAAGGCGTCGAAGTCCTCCAGCGCGGGCCCGAACTTCGGATCGCGGTTCGCCCCGCTGAGCGAGCACACCACCACGTCGCCCTGGCCGATCCGCACCCCGCCGATCTCCAGGTCCTCCCTGGCGAACCGCGGGAAGGCCGCCTGCACCACGGTGAGGTGCCGCAGCGCTTCCTCGACGAAACCGCCGATGGCCGCGTCGTCGTCGTGGATGCGCTTGAACGTGTCGCCGTCCTGCAGCAGGACGAGCGCGCCGAGCGCGAGCATGCTGGCGGTGGTCTCGAAGCCGCCGGTCAGCACGCCGTCGGCGAGACCGGCGAGTTCCCGGTCGTCGACCTCGTCGCCGTGCTCCTTGATGATCATGCCGAGCAGGCCGTCGCCCGGGTTCTCCCGCTGCTTGCGGACCACGCCGAGCAGGTACTCCAGTGACTCCGAGATCGCGCCGAGCGAGGCCTCCGCGCCGCTGAACAGGTCGAACCGCGACACACTGAGGTGCTGGAACTCCTCGCGGTCCTCATACGGCACGCCGAGCAGCTCGCAGATGACCAGCGACGGGATCGGCAGCGCGAACTCCGCGACCAGGTCCACCGGGCCGTCCACCGAGGCCGCGGCCATCGCGTCGAGCCGCTCGTCGATGATCCGGGCGATGCCGGGCTTGAGCCGCGAGAGCCTGCGCATGGTGAATTCGGGGGTCAGCAGCTTGCGCAGCCGGGTGTGCACCGGCGGATCGGCGAAACCGAGACCGCCGGGATTGGCGTCGGCGTTCGCGCCGCTCTCCCCGACCAGGTTGGCGAAGTCGTTGCTGAACCGGACGGCGTCGCTGAGCACCGCCTTCGACTCCTCGTAACCGGAAACCAGCCAGACGTTCACCCCGAACGGGATGTCGAGTTTGCTGATCGGTTCTCTCGCCCGCAGCCGCGCCAGTTCGGGCACCGGGTCGAGCCCGTCGCGGCGCAGCGGCATCAGCGCCGACTCCGGGAACACCCCCAGTTTCGACAGGTCGAAGCCCTTTTTGCGCACCCTGCTGAGATACCGGCGTGCCAGCCAGGCACTCACTCGCGTCCGAAGCTGCCCCACGCCGCCGACGGTACCCCGACTCCGGCAAACCGCCCACACCCCCATGGGTCCGGGTGCGGCAGCCCACAATGATCCACCCGGCGATCCACCCGGCGATCCACCCGGGTTCCCGGGAACTGGGAGGAGGCCACGACCCGCTGGGTCATGGCCTCCGGTCAGGGCGGGGGGGACGGGCCCCGGACTACTTGACGAAGTCGTCGACCACCTTCGGCGGCCAGATGCCGACGTTGAGCACGCCCATCGAGTAGGCGCGGGAAACCAGTGCCGCGCGGTTGGGCACCTTGAGCTTCCGGAGCAGGCCGCTGACGTGGTACTCCACGCCCTGGCGGCTCAGGTACAGCCGCGAGGCCAGCGGGATGGTGGAGAACCCGGCCGCGATGCCCTCGAGGATCCGGGCGTCCATTTCGGACAGGATCTTCTTGCGGTTGGTCACCACACCGGCGTCCGCGGCGCCCTGCGCCGGGCGCATCATCACCAGGATGGTGGTGGAGCCGCCGACCTCCGGCGCCCCGCCGCGCACGGCCACGCCGGTCAGCGTCGCCGGGAAGGCCACCCCGCCCGCCCGCACCAGCACCACGTGGGCGGCGAAGCGGTGGCGCTTGCCTTCGACGAGCCCGGCGAACTGCCGTCGCAGCGCCTGCTGCATGCTCGGGTGGACCAGTTCGGTGAAGCCGCGGCCGCACACGTCCGCCGACGCCATCCCGAACTGGCGGAAGAACTCCTGGTTGGCCTGCTGGATCCGCAGCGCCTGGTCCAGGCACACCATCAGCCCGGACTTCTCGGCGTGCGCCTGGGCCTCGCTGTCCACGGTCATCTCGTGCTCGAGGCCGCGGACCGGTGCCCGGCCGGCTTCCGCGAGTGCTGCACTCGTCATGTGAGGTGCCCATCCCTTCGGTCATCGAGGAAGCAACGCCGGGAGCACCATTTCAAAACGGTGTTTCGAATCCCGGCGGCGGTTCCGCGTGAGTTCCCGCCCTGCGTTTCTTAGAGCGCTCTACGCCGTCAAGTCGTATTGGAAAACTAGCCAGCCGGGCGGCGGGGCGTCAATGAAGGCGGTAACTGGGTGAGAAGCCTGTGGGAACTTGTCGAAGTAGTACGGGCCGACGGGGACCCCTTCGGTGGTTCGGTACGGTCGGTCCCCCCGTACCCCTGTTCAACCGGCGGCGACACCGCCGTTCACCAGGGGATTACCCCGTCGACCGTACCGTACCACCGACACCGGCGGGACCGACACCGAACCATCCGGCCGGCGTACCGGTGGATTAGCCGCAGCGCCCGAATCCGGCTTTCAACGCTCGGATTGACATTGAGTTTACCGCCGGGAAACGACGGAACTTCCCTAGCTGGTTAGTGAGCGCGGACACCCGTGGGGAGCGGGAATTATTCGTCAACTCGCGTCGGGCACATCGGCCGAGATCGCCCCGGCCAGCCCGGCCCGGCCGGCCACGCCGAGCTTGCGGTAGGAATTCGTCAGGTGCTTTTCCACCGCGCGGGAGGACACCCCGAGCCGGTCGGCGATCTCGGCGTTGGTCAGGCCGGTACCCGCGAGTTCGGCCACCCGCCGCTCGGTGCGGGTCAGCGTCGCCTTCGGGGCCGGCGCGGCGCCCGGTTTGCCCGCGGTGCCCGGCCGGGCGCGTTCCACCAGCCAGCTCGCCCCGCAGGCGGTGGCCAGTTCGGCGCCTTCCCGCAGCGCGGCCGCGGCCTCGGCCGACTCGCCCAGCCGCCTGCCCAGCAGGACCAGCGCCCTGGCCAGTTCCAGGTCGTTGGCCGAACCACGCAGCGTGCCCACCGCGTCACGCAACAGCTCGACGCCGCGTTCCCCGCCGTGCAGCCAGCCCTGCAACCGCAGTGCCCGGCCGACGGCCGAAGCCGCGCCCCACGATTCCGCCCAGGCGTGCTCCTCCTCGGCCAGCGCCAGCGCGGAGGCGTGGTCGCCGAGGCGCTGGTGCAGGCTGATCGCCCACGGCCGCCACGGGTAGAGCGAGGAATTGCGCCAGCCGGAGGCCTCCAGCAGCCTGCCCACGGTGAGCAGGCCGTCCAGCGCGCTGACCCACTGGCCCTGGTGCGCGTCGATCGCGGACTCCAGGATCTGCGAGACCGCGTTCAGGCTCAGGCTTTCCGACCGCCGCCTGCCCACGCCGCTGACGATGCGCTTGCTCAGCTCGATGTCGCGCAGTTCCAGTGCCACCGCGGCCAGCGAGACCGTGGCGCACGCGCTGACCTCGTGCCAGTCGGCGTCGACCAGCTGCATCGCGCGCTCGGCCTGGTCCCGCGCCTCCGGCAGCCTGCCCCGCGCGGTGAGCACCAGCGAATGCTCCACGTGGACCAGCGCGTCGGCCACGGTCACGTGCTGGCGCCGTGCCTGCCGCTCGATGGAGAGCCAGGAACTGATGCCCTGCACCGAATCCGCCGCGATGAGGGTGAGCACCAGCAGTGGCAGCGCGGTGTGCACGTGCGACGGGGTGGCCGGTTCCCGTTCCAGGATCCGGTTCGCCAGCGAGGCCAGTTCGGCGGCCGGGCGCCGGGCGCTGATCGTGGCGGCGTGCAGCAGGACCACGATCAGCTCGCGTTCGGCACCCGAGCGCATCGGCGGGCTTTCCCCGAGCCCACGCAGCCGTTCGCTGGAGGAGGCCAGCTCCGCCGGGTCCTCGTGCCCGGCGTGGCGAAGGCGGGCTTCCAGCCGCAGCGCGATTTCCCGCGCCGAACCGTCCAAGGTGTCCGCACTGCCCAGGTCGGTGGCCACCTGCCCGATCAGGTCGATCATCGACGCCGGTGGCGCGCCGAGCACGGTCGGCGCGATCCGCAGCACCGCCGCGGCCCGGTCGCGCGGGGTGGTCAGCAGCGGAACCGCTTGGGAGACATGGCGTTCGCAGGCGGCGGGGTCGAACCCGCGTTCGGCGGTGGCCAGGTCGATCAGCAGCCGCGCGCGGTCCTCGCCCTCGGTGGAGCTGTCCAGCAGCGCGCGCCGCAGGTACCGGGCGGCGGTGTCCGGCGCGCCGCGGCGCAGGGCGGTGTCGGCGGCGGCACGCAGCACCACCACCGACCACGGCTGACGCGAAACGGTCACCGCCATCAGCTGCGCCGCCACCTGCTCGGCGGGCGCGCCGAAGCGGTAGAGCAGGGCGGCGGCCGAATCGTGCAGCCGCTCGCGCTCGACCACGGTCATCGACGACTCGACCGCGTCCTGGACCACGCGATGGAAGAACCGCGGTTCCTGCTCGGTGGCCAGCAGGCCGAGCTGGTGCAGCGAGCGCAGCGCGCCGGCGAAACCGATCGCGTCGAGCCCGGCCAGCCGCGCGATCAGCTCGGGATCGCCCTGCTCGCCGAAGGTGGCGATGGCCGCGGCCAGGTCGCGCACCGGCCGCGGCTGGTTGCGCAGCCCGCTTTCCACCCGCTCCCGCAGTTTCGACGGCCGCTGCGTGCGCAGTTGCTGCGCCTGCGCGGCTTCCGGGCGGCAGCCGGTGGCGACCAGGCTGAACAGCATGGAGTTGAGGAACAGCGGGTTGCCGGTGGAGGATTCGTGGCAGGCGCAGGCGAACTCCTCGTCGGCCGCCTCGCCGAAGTGCCCCAGGATGACTTCCTTGGTGGCCTCGACGGACAACGGCGCCGGGGTCAGCACCCGCGTGGCGGCGTCGGCGACCTCGCGCACCAGCGCGTGCTGCGCGCGCGGATCACCGTCGCGCAGCGTGCAGACCACCACCACGCGCAGGCCCTGCAACCGCCGCGCGAGGTAGGCGAACCACCGCAGCGACGGCACATCCGCCCACTGCAGGTCGTCGACCAGCAGCAACAGCGGGGTTTCCTCGCCGACGTTGGCCAGCAGCGTGCACAGCCCGTGCAGCACGGCCTCGGACTGGGCGACGTCGTGGGCTTCCGCGGGCGGCATCGCGTCGTCGGCGAACACCAGCTTGGCGAACCCGGCGCGTTCGGTCATCCAGTGCTCGCGGGCTTCCTCCGGCGTGCCCGCCAGCAGGCTGTCGAACAACTGGCGCACCACCCCGAAGGCGAAGTCCTGCTCCATCGGCGCCGCGTTCGCCCGCAGCACCCTGGCGTCGGACCCGGTGACCAGCCCGGGGAGCCGCTGCAGCAACGCGGACCGGCCGATGCCCAGCGGCCCGCGCAGCAGGATCAGCGCGGACTCGCCCGCCGTGGCGGCGCGCAGCGCCCCGCCCACCAGCGCGAGTTCGGCGTCCCGCTCGAACAACATGGTTCTAGAATCCCTCCATCGACCGGACCAGCGCGCCCAGTTCCTCCCGCCCGCTGATGCCGAGCTTGCGGTAGACGCAGCTCAGCCGCCGTTCCACGGTGCGTTTGGTGACCGACAGCGTCTCGGCGATCTCGCCGTTGACGCGCCCGCGGGCGACCATGACCGCGACCTTACGCTCCGGTTCGGACAGCGAGGTCCAGATCGGCGAAACCGGCGCGGCCGGCTTGGTGCCCGCCCGCTCGCTCAGCTCCCGCAGCCGCGCGCTGAGCCAGTGCGAGCGGTGGATGGTGGCCAGCGCGGCGGCCTCGGCCAGCAGCGGGGGCGCCGCCGCCGGGTCGCCGTCCTCCAGTTCGGCCGCCGCGACTTCCAGCAGTGCCAGCGTGTACACCGGGCTGAGCCGGTATCCGCGCAGCACGCGCAACGCTTCACGGGCCCGTACCACGCGGTGTTCGCCGGACAACCGGGAAAAGCCCATTTCGGCCCAGCCGAGCGCGCTCGGCGCGCCCCACTTCTCCGCCAGCGTCCACTCTTCCAGGCTGAGCCGCTGCGCTTCCTTGATGTGGCCCAGCGCGGCGGCCGCGCCCGCGGCGACCGAGCGCCACGGCAGCAGGCCCGGGTTGACGATGTTCTGCCGCAGCAGCCGCCTGCCGCACTCGCGGAACATGTCCAGCGCGTCGACCGGGCGGCCTTCGGCCAGCGCCAGCAGCGCCCTGGCGAACATGAAGTAGGCGGAGAAGGCGCCCTCGGCCGGGCTTTCCCGCGCGGCCAGCTTCCTGGCCCGGTCCAGCCGTCCATATTGGACATCGATGCAGAGCTGCAGCGAGGTCGGGTAGGACGCCAGGTTGGGGTGCCAGCCGCTCAGCGGGAGCGCCCGCTCGGCGGCGGCCAGATCGCGTTCGGCGGCGTCGTTCCGGCCGGTGCGCATGCCCAGTTCGGCCCGCGCCACCAGCACGCGCGCGGTGCCCGCCCGCAGGTGCTCGCGCTGCACGTCGGCGAGCAGCGCGTTCAGCTGGACCTCCGCCTCTTCGAGGTCGTCGGTGAGGAACAGCGCGCGGCAGGCGGAAAGCCGGGGCATCACCAGCAGCGGCCGCGAATCCTCCCGGCGCAGCGCCCGCCGGGCGAGCACCCTGGTGGCCTGCAGGTCGTTCGCCGACGCGGCCAGCTGCCACGCCCTGGCCCCGGCCTGCGCGGTGTCGAGCGGGTGGTCCGGCAGCGAGGGCATCTCCGGCACCATCGGCTCGCCGTCGTCCTGCCGGGTCTGCTCGGACAGCCAGTACAGCGCCAGCATCGCGTCCTTTTCGGACTCGTGCTCGGCCAGCACCGCCTCCGCGGCCACCCGGCGCGCCCAGTGGCTGTCGCCGCGGCTCAGCTTGGCGTCCACCGCGCGCACGCGCAGCCCGGCGAACTCGGGCCCCGGCGTGGAGGCCAGTTCGGTCAGCCTGCGGTCGCTGGCCACCGGCACCCTGGCCACCTGCACCGACGCGAGTTCGAAGCTCAGCTTGGCGCGGGACAGCGGGTCCAGCGGCTCGTCCAGCGCGCGGTTCAGGTAGGCCACGGCCAGGCCGTCCTCCCCGTTGCGCAGTGCCGCGGCGAAGCTGCGGCGGAGCAGGTGCACCACCCACTGCGTGCCGATCGGCCCGGCGCACAACAGGATCCGCGCGACGTCGTCGTCGCGGACGTCGGCCCGGTAGGCCAGTTCGGCGGCCCGCGCGTGCAGTTCGGCGCGCTCGGGTCCCGGCATGCTTTCCAGCACCCTGGCCGCGACCACCGGCGCGCGGACCCGCAGCCGCTCCCCCGAGTTCACCGTGAGCCCGCTGGAGGCGATGATCGAGCGGATCCGCGACTCGTGCAGGTGCGGCTCCCCCGCCAGGCGGCAGACCAGCGGGAAGTCCAGCACGTCCCCGCAGACCGCGATGGCCCGCAGCACCGACATGGCCTCTTCGGACAGTCCGTCCACGACCCGGGTGGTGTACTCGCCCAGCGCGGCCTCGCCGATCGCCCGCAGCCGGGGCACCCCGGCGGTCACCGGCTGCCCGCCCCGGTCCCGGAATTCGCCGAGGACTTCCCGCAGCAGCCAGGGGTTCCCGCCGGTGGCCGCCAGCGCGGCGGCGCAGAACTCCGGCTCCCCCGGCACGCCGAAGACCAGTTCGATCGCGTCCGCCACCCCGCGCGCGCTGAGCGGGCTGAGCATCAGTTCGACGGCGTTGACCTGGCCGTCGGGCACCAGGTTCGTCACCGAGTACTCGTTGCCCGCCGAATCCCCGCAGGTGCCACCGGTACTGGCGAGCATCGCGATCCGCGTGCCGGGCAGCCGGCGCATCAGCGCCTGCAGCCAGACCGAGGACGCCGGGTCGAGCCACTGCGCGTCCTCGACGATCATCATCGTCGGCCGCGTGCGCGCCTTGCGCAGCAACTCGGCCAGCCCCGGCAGTTGTTCCGTCCCGGCCAGCACTTCCCGCGCCCGCGGCACCAGCGGCGCGAGCAGTTGCGCGACCACGCCGTAGCGCAGCGCGTGCTCGGCCGGGGACGCCCTGGCCCACAGCACCCGCACCCCCTGCCCGGCGGCCAGCCGGGCGAGCCAGCGCAGCAGTTCGAGCTGCCCGAGGCCGGGCGCGCCGGAAATCGTGACCATGGACGGGATCCCGCGGTCGAGCGCGCCGAGCACGGCGGTCAGCACGTTGCGCTCGGCCTCCCGTTCGAGGCGCAGCACCTCGTCGCTCACGACAGCACCCGCTTCGCCGGGCCGCCGAGCGAGCGCGGCATGTCGGCCAGCGCGGTGTCCAGTTCGGCCCGCGAGCCGACGCCGAGCTTGCGGTAGACGTTGGTCAGGTGGGACTCGACCGTGCGCACGGTGACGAACAGCGATTCGGCGATCACGCGGTTGCTCGACCCGGCCACGGCGAGCGCGGCGACCTTGCGCTCGGTCCCGGTGAGCATGTCGACCGGCGATTCGGTGATCTCCCGCATCCGCCCGCCCGCGGCGACCAGCCCGCGACGCGCCGACTTCGCCAGTGCCAGCGCCCCGCAGCGGCGGGCGAGGTCGGCCGCGGTGCGCAGGTGCCCGCGGGCGCGTTCCCGGTGCCCGGACTCCAGAAGTGCTTGTCCCAGGCGGAATTCGGCCCGCGCCTGCTCCAGCCGGGCGGGTGAGCGCGCCAGCAGGGTCGCGGCTTCGGCGAGCAGGTCCATCCCGGCCGTGCCGGGCGTGACCACCCCGCGGGCCAGCGCGGCCAGCCCGAGCACGCGCGGGGTGCCCCAGCGCCGGGCCAGCCGCGTACCGTACTCGACGATCTCCAGCGCGTCCCCCGGCCGCCGGGTGTCGGCGAGCACGCAGGCCGACTCCACCCACCACGGCACGAACGCCGGGTTCACCAGCCCGGCTTCCCTGAGCGAGCGCCCGCACTCGTCGAACAGCGCCAGCGCGGTTTCGGCGTCGCCCATCGCCCACCGCGCCCGCGCGCGGGTCATCAGGAACCAGTGGTACTCCCAGACGAACCGGTCCAGGTCCGTCCGGACCACCCCGGCCAGCAGTTCTTCGGCGCGGACGGCGTCACCGCGGTCGACGAGCGCGGCCGCGAGCGCGGTCGGCGGCATGGTCACCGCGTCACCCCACGGCTCACCGCGGCTGACGTCGAGCGAGACCTGCGCGTCGGAGATCGCGTCGGCCAGTTCGCCGAGCCCGTGCATGATGAACGCGCGGAAGGACAGCGTCAGCACGTAGGTGCGCACCGCCGCGTTCTCCCTGGCGTGGTCGAGGACCCGGTCGAGCGCGTCCATGCAGTCGCCCACCTCGTCGGCGAAGCTGAGCGCCAGCGCGGAGGACAGCAGCGACCAGCCGCCGAGGGTGACGCCGGGCCCGCGCATGGCGCGCCGCGCCTGCTCGACCGCCAGCGCCGGGGAGGTGCCGTCCATCGCGGTCACCACGGTCATCGTGCCGAGCAGCTGCCGCTGCGCCGGGGTGTCCCCCGGCGGCGGGGTCATCCGCGCGACCCGCTCGCGGATCGGCGCGATGGTGACCTTCTCGTCCACCCCGGTGAGCAGCAGCGCCGACTCGACGTGGGTGCGCAGTTCGCGGTCGGCCGGGTCGGGGTCGGGCCCCAGTTCCAGGTCCAGCGCGTCGAGCACCTCGCTGAGCACCTGCACGGCTTCGGGCGATTTCTGCACGTGGAGGCAGGTCATGCCGAACTGCACCGCGACCATCGCCCTGGTGCGCACGTCCAGCGCCAGCACCAGTGCTTCGCGCAGCAGCGCGGCGCCCTTCGGCGGGTCGATCTCCGCCAGCGACCTGGCCAGTTGCAGCCGGACCGGCACGCTCTCCGGTTCGGCTTCGAGCACGCGGTAGAGGTACCGGATCGCGGCTTCCGGCGCGCCCCGGAGTTCGGCGCGCGCGGCGGCCGCGCGCAGCACGCCCGCCATCCACGGCCGGTTCACGTCCGGCACCAGCAGCAGCAGGTTCGCCACGTCCTCGGCGGGCCGCCCGGCGTCGCTCAGCAGGCTGGCGGCCCGCACGCGCAGGGCGCCGAGGTCGGCCGTGCTGATCGAGTCGAGCACCGCGGTCCGCACCACGTCGTGCACCGGTTCGGTGCGGACGGCGGCGAGGATGTCCGCGCCCCGCAGCACTTCGAGCGCGACCTCCACCTGACCGGACGGCACGCCGGCCAGTGCGCCGAGCAGTTCCTCGCCCTGGTCGCCGAGCACCGCGACGGCCACCGCGACCGCGCGCACCCACTCGGGTTTGCTGTCCAGCGCAGACCGCACCGAGGTGGCGACCACGTACCGGCCGACCTCGGTGACCCGGCGGGCCCCGTCGCGGTCGGCGGCCACCCCGAGGTCACGCAGTTCCTGCAACAGGCGGGTGAGCACCAGCGGGTTGCCGCCGGAGACCACGGCGGCGTTGTGCACGAAGGCGGGATCCACCGGGCCGGCGAAGTCCCGGCCGATGACGGTGGCCACGTCGGCGTCGGTCAGCGGGCCGACCCCGATGGTGACCGAACGCGGCTGCGCGCAGATGTCGGCGAGCGCGCCGGGCGCCACCGGCTCGATCTCGGTGCGCTGGGCGAGCACCACCAGCAGCGGCAGCGTGTCCGCCCGCCGCATCAGGAACTCCAGCCAGCGCAGGGACCGCTCGTCGCACCAGTGCACGTCGTCCAGCGCGAGCACCAGCGGGCCGTCGGCCATCAGGTTCACCGCGAGCCAGTAGAGCCCGTGCAGTGCCGGGTAGTCCGCGGCCGAAGAGCGGGCGTCGTCGGGATCGGCGGCCAGCGCGACCATGGCACGCCGGGCGCCACCACGCAGCAGCGGGGAGTCGCCGGTCAGTTCGAGCGAACCGAACAACGCCTGCGCGCCGCCGTAACCGGTGCCCGCCACCACCTCGCCGCAGGTCCCGTGCAGCACCCGCATGCCCTCGCGCACCGCGATCCCGGTGAACGCCCGCAGCAGGCTGGACTTGCCGATCCCGCTCGGTCCGGAAAGGACGACCAGGCCCGCGTCACCCTCGCGGGCGGCCGCGGCCCGCCGCGCGAGCGCCCCCAGTTCGCCACCCCGGCCGATGAGCACGCCGGAGTCGCCGGGGACGTCCGTCCGCTCGACCAACTGGCCCTCCCTTGCGCGGCGCAGCCCGTGACGACTTCGCCAGATGGCGGGCGACCCCCGCATCCCGGCCCCCACGCCGCATCCGCGGTCTCAGGTTAGGTGGACCGCGGGGCATCGCGCAGGGTCAGTGATCCGGCGGTGGAACCGTACGTTCGTACGGTGAATCGGCCGGGCGCGGACGGCATTCAGGCGCGCCGGGCAACGGTTTGCGGTGAACAATTCACCAATGACCCCGCCGAGCAGGTCTTCCACGCCGCGGCGGTGGTCCACGGCGGACACCGCACGACCGATTCCGCCGCGCGGGCGAGGACGGAGAGCACGGATTCGCCACCGGCAGGGGGTGCGACGCAGTTACCGCCCGATGGGCGACCGGTGGAAAAACCCGTTCAACGGGCTGGGACGACTCGTACGCAACGCGGTCACGCGCACACGGTGCGCACCGTCGCTTGTGGTCACCCCATTTTCCCGATGACCGTCAGTCATTTACCAACCGCACTCGAACAATAACAGAAGGTGTCCTAGCCGGCAGCCGCCGCGAGCTCCGCGGTCAGCGCCAGCACCGCGTCGAGGTGCTGGGTCAGGAAGAAGTGCCCACCGGCGAAGACGCGCAGCTCGAACGGGCCGGTGGTCACCGCCGCCCACGCCTTGGCCTCGTCCAGGCTGGTCTTCGGATCGCTGTCCCCGGTGAGCACGGTGACCGGGCAGTCCAGCGGCGAACCGGGCGCGCACCGGTAGGTCTCGATGGCGCGGTAGTCGGCGCGCACGGCCGGCATGATCATCCGCAGGATCTCCTCGTCGCCGAGCACGCGGGTGTCGGTGCCGCTGAGCAGTTTCAGCTCGGCGATCACCCCGTCGTCGTCCCGTTCGTGCACCCGCTCGTCGCGATGGGTGTCCGGCGCGCGGCGGCCGGAGGCCACCAGGTGCGCCGGGGCTTCGAGCCCGCGGGCGGCGAAGGCCCGCGCCACCTCGAAGGCCACCACGGCGCCCATGCTGTGCCCGAAGAAGACCAGCGGGCGGTCGGCCAGCCCGGCCAGCACCCCCGCCACCCGCCCGGCCAGGTCGGCCAGGTCGTCCACCGGCCGCTCACCGCGGCGGTCCTGGCGGCCCGGGTACTGCACCGAGAAGACCTCGGCCTTGGGCGACAACGCCGCCGACATCGGGTGGTACCAGCTGGCCGACCCACCGGCGTGCGGGAAGCAGATCACCCGCGGCGCCCCGGGGCGCGCCGGGTGGTAGCGGCGCAGCCACAGGCCGGTGTCCGGGGTGGAGGTCACGGGTGAGCTGGGCATGGGTCCTCCTGGGCGAGCGGGTACGCGCCCGGTCAGCGAACACCAGTGCCGTCGAGGAAGTTGCTAGTCCGTGATCCTTTCCGCGGTTTTCGCGGCGTCCGCGATTCGCGGAATCGGCACGGAGAACCGGGGAACCCGGCGAAGACTAGGCGTTTCTGGGGCGCTCCGGCGGTTCTACTGGTGCCGCCCCTTTCCGGAGCGCACCGCTGAGGTGAGTGATGACGATTTTCGCCGTGCCGGACTCGACCGAGTCGGTGGACCACCGCGACCCCGTGCACCGGTTGTCGCAGTTGCTGGACGCGGGTTCGCTCGTCCCGATCCACCTGCGCGAAGGGCTCGGGCTCGCGGTCGCGCGCGGGTCCGTGGACGGCACCCCGGTCATCGCCTACTGCACCGACGGCAGCCGGATGGGCGGCGCCATCGGCGTCGACGAGGCACCGCTGATCGTGGACGCCATCGACCTGGCGGTCGAACAGGGCTGCCCGGTCATCGGGGTCTGGCACTCCGGCGGCGCGAAGCTCAACGAGGGCGTCGCCGCACTGGACGGCATCGGCCGCATGTTCGCCGCGATGGTGCGTGCTTCGGGCCGGGTCCTGCAGCTTTCCGTGGTGCTCGGCCCGGCCGCCGGTGGCGCGGCCTACGGCCCGGCGCTGACCGACCTCGTGGTGATGTCCGAGTCCGGCCGCGTCTTCGTCACCGGCCCGGACGTGGTCCGCTCGGTCACCGGCGAGCAGATCGACATGGCCGGGCTGGGCGGCGCCGAAGCACACGGGCGCAAGTCCGGTGTGGTCCACGTGACCACCGGGTCCGAGACCGAGGCCTACGCCGAAGCCCGGCGCATCATCGGTTTCGTCGGCAGGCCGGGTTCGGTGGACACCACCGCGGTCAAGCCGGCCGGCGACCTCCGCGCGCTGCTGCCGGATTCCCCGCGCCGCGCCTACGACGTCAAACCGCTCGTGCGCGCCCTGCTCGACGACGGCGATTTCGCCGAACTGCAGGCGAAGTGGGCGCCGAACATCGTCATCGGCTTCGGCCGGATCGGCGGGAAGGCCATCGGCGTCATCGCGAACAACCCGCTGCGCAAGGGCGGCTGCCTGGATTCCCTGTCCGCGGAGAAGGCGTCGCGGTTCGTGCGGATGTGCGACTCCTTCGGCATTCCGCTGCTGGTACTGGTCGACGTACCGGGGTACCTGCCCGGCGTCGGCCAGGAATGGGGCGGGGTGGTCCGGCGCGGCGCGAAACTGCTGCACGCCTTCGCCGAAGCCGTCGTGCCCCGGATCACCCTGGTCACCAGGAAGTCCTACGGCGGCGCGTACATCGCGATGAACTCCCGGTCGCTGGGCGCCAGCGCGGTGCTGGCCTGGCCGGAAGCGGAGGTCGCGGTGATGGGCGCGGAGGCCGCCGTGGGCATCCTGCACCGCAAGAAGCTCGCCGCCGCCCCGGAACACGAGCGCGAAGCGCTGCTGGCGACGCTGGTCACCGAGCACGAGCTGATCGCCGGTGGCGTCGGCCGCGCGCTCGGCATCGGCGTGGTCGACGAGGTCATCGAACCCGCGGACACCCGTGACCGGCTGGCCGGGCTGTTCGCCTCCTTCCCCGACACGCGGGGGGATCACCGCAACATCCCGCTGTAGAACGGTCTTCGCCGCTGGTCACCACGCTCGATCCCGCGTTCCGCCGGCCGCTTGGGTAGGGTTGCCGCACCGGGATGTGGTGGCCAGGGCGGGTTTCTCCGGTGCCCGCCGGAAGGGATGAGCGTGACCGGGAGCGAAAGCGCTGTGCGCGCCCAGTTGGCCCGCGTGCTGCGGGCGTCGGGCGACGAGCTGACCGAGAGCTGGGTGACGGCCCAGCTGGGCCGGTTGGCCGAAGGGAACCAGCCCGCGCGGCCGGAACTGACGGCCGAGGCCGCCGCGGTGATCGGCGCGCTGCGCGGCGGGCTCGAGTCGGAGCTGCCGGTGGACCGGATCGTGCGCGAGCACCAGCCGCTGCGCGACGCGATCGCCGACCTGTCCTCCCGGCGTGCCCGTGACGGCGCCGCGCCGGGCGACACCGCGATGGCCATCCTGTCGCTCAAGGAGGTCCTGCTCACCGCCGTGCGCCGGAAGACCACCGAGCCCGCCGTGCTGCTGGAGACCGCGCTCGAGGTGAACCGGCTGCTGGACACCGCGGGCCTGCTCGCCTTCCAGTCCTATGTGGAGGGACGAGAGGAGATCATCCGGGTGCAGCACGAGCAGATGCTCGACCTGTCCACCCCGGTCGTCCAGCTGTGGCGCCACATCCTCGCAGTGCCGCTGATCGGCACCCTGGACAGCGCGCGCACCCAGGTGGTGATGAACGGGCTGCTGGAGTCCATCCAGGCCAACGAGGCCAGGGTGGCGATCATCGACATCACCGGGGTGCCCACCGTGGACACCGTGGTGGCCCAGCACCTGCTGCAGACCGTCGGCGCGGTGCGGCTGATGGGCGCGGAGTGCCTGATCAGCGGGATCCGCCCGGCGATCGCGCAGACCATCACCCAGCTCGGCATCGACCTGTCGATGATCAGCACCCGCAGCACGCTGGCCGACGCGCTGGCCGAGGCGATGCGGGTGATCGAGGCCGAGGACGGGGCTTCGGGCCCGGAGCAGCTCGCGGGTGCCCGGTGACCGGCCCCGTGCCCATCCTGCGCCTGGGCGACATCCTGCTCACCGGGCTCCTCAACGACCTCGACGACAAGACGGCGCTGGAGTTCACCGGTGAGCTCGTCGACCGCATCTCCGCCGAGGGCAGCCGGGGCGTGGTGATCGACATCTCCCGGCTGGAGATCATCGACTCGTTCGTGGCCAGGGTGCTGATGGAACTGGCGGGCACCGGCAAGCTGCTCGGCGCGCGGATGATCGTGGCCGGGATGCGCCCGGCGGTGGCGATCACCCTGTCCGAGCTCGGCCTGCAACTGTCCGGTGTGGAGACCGCGCTCAACGCCGAACGCGCGATGGCGCGGCTGGGCTGGGAACAGCGGCCCCGGCGGGCGGAGGCCCATGCCGCAGGGTGAGACCACCACCGGCGCCGCGCCCGAGGAGCGCCACGCCATCACCGACGAGCGGGACCTGCTGCGGTCGAGGCACGCGGTCCGCGCCGCGGCCGTGGCCGCCGGGTTCGACCTGGTCGGCCAGACCAAGCTGGTCACCGCGGCCAGCGAACTGGTGCGCAACGCCTACATCCACGGTGGCGGCGGGGTGCTGCGCATCGTGCCGCTGACCGGCGCGGGCGGGCGCCGGGGCGTCCGGCTGGTGGTCAGCGACCACGGCCCGGGCATCCCGGACGTGGACACCGCGCTCAGCGACGGCTACAGCACCGGCGCGGGGCTCGGCCACGGCCTCGGCGGCACCCGGCGGCTGGTGGACAGCTTCGCCATCGACACCGAACCCGGCCGCGGGACCACCATCGTGGTGGAGCGCTGGGCATGAGCACCCCGCTCGCCACCGGCGAGTTCACCCGGCACCTGCGCGTGGACCACGTCAGCGCGGTCCACGTGGCCGCGCGGGTGGCGCGCACGGTGGCCAAGGCGGCGGGGCTGCCGTCGTCGCTGCCGGACCAGGCCGCGGTGGTGGCCTCGGAACTGGCCAGCAACCTGGACAAGCACGCCCGCGAGGGCCAGCTCTACATCTCCCCGGTGCTGCACGGCACCGGCGTGGACATCATCGCCGCGGACACCGGTCCCGGCATGCTCGACGTGGACCGCTGCCTGGCCGACGGGCACACCACCACCGGCACGCTCGGCGCCGGGCTGGGCGCGATCCGCCGGATGGCGGCCGAGTTCGCGGTGCACACCGTGCCGGGCGAGGGCACGCTGATCAGCGCGCGGGTGCTGGCCCCGGGCACCACCCGCACCCCGCCGGTGGCGCACGTGAACGTGCCGGCCCCCGGTGAGGAGGTCAGCGGCGACCTCGCCGCCGTGCGCGAGACCGGAGCCGGCTTCACCCTGCTCATGGTGGACGGGCTCGGGCACGGGCCGGACGCCGCCGCGGCGTCCGCCGCGGTGCTCGAAGCCTTCGACCGCGACCCGGCCCGCCCGCTGCCCGCGTTGTTCACCGAGTTGCACCGCGGCGCCCGGCAGACCAGGGGCGCGGCGGTCGCGGTCCTGCGGCAGCGGGGTACCCGCGGCGAGTTCCTCGGCATCGGCAACGTCAGCGCGGCCGTGCTGGCCGGCGGTTCGGCGCGGCAGCTGCTCAGCCTGCCCGGGGTGGTCGGCCTGCGCCTGCCACCGGCCACCGTGCGCCCGGTCGAGCTGCCGCCGGGCACCACCGTGGTGCTGCACTCCGACGGCATCTCCGGCGACTGGCTGCCCGCGGCCACCACGAGCGCCGGGCTGGTGCCCTCGCTGCTGGCCGGTTCGCTGGTGCACCGCCACCGCGTGACCCGCGACGACTCGGCCGTGCTCGCGGTCAAGTTCCCCGGGGAGCCGGCGTGACCTGGCAACTGCGGACCACCTCCCCGCGGCAGCGACTGCCGCAGCTGCGGGCGAACCTCCGGCAACTGTGCGACCGGCACGGCATCGGGCTGGAGGTGCGGGCTCGGCTGGTGCTGGCCGCGACGATGGTGGCGCGCGCCGCGCCGCCGGGGTCACCGCTGACGTTGAGCGCCACCGTCCAGCGCGACACCAGCCCGGCCGTACTGGTGATCACCGTGGAACTGACCGCTCCCCCGGCCGGCCTGCCGGAACTGCCGCTGCCCGCCGAGGCGGAACAGCCCGGCAAGCTGGTCTGGAGGCTCCCTGCGCCGGTGAACCCCGCCTCCGCCGAGTTCGGGGCCCCGGCGACGGACGAGGAGCTGGCCACCGAGGACGAACTGCGGGCGGTGCTGGCGCGCATGGACGGAATCGAGCAGGAGCACCGCCAGCTCAAGCACGAGATCGCCGAGACGAACAGCGGTGTGCTGGCGATGTACGTCGACCTCGAGCAACGCGACGAGCAGTTGCGCGAGGCGCACGCGCTGATCTTCCGCGAACTCAAACACGCGTTGCGCCCGCCGCCGCCGGTGGTGCCCGGGGTCGAGCTGGGCGTGCGGTACGACCCGGCCGATCCGCAGGCACCCACCGGCGGGGACCTCTACGACTGGTTCCTGCTGCCGGACGGCACCCTGCACATCACCGTGGTCGACGCGGTCGGGCACGGGGTCACCTGCACGCGGCACGCGCTGCAGGTCACGCACGCGGTACGGGCACTGGCGCTGGAGGGGCGGCCGCTGGAGGAGCTGATCGAGCGGACCGCGCACACCGTGCTCGCCGGGGAACCGCGACTGCGGGCGACCGTCCAGGTGGCCCGGCTGGACCCGGGGACCGGTGAGCTGTGGCTGGCCGGTGGCGGACACCCGCCCGCGCTCGTGGTGTCCGAAGAGGACTGCCTGTTCCTGCCGACCCCGGGGCGCGGCATCGGTTTCCCGGCCCCGGGCAGCGACACCCTCGTGCGCCACCGGCTGCGCCGGGGTGATCTGCTCCTGCTGCACACCGACGGGCTCACCGAAAGCCGGAAGGACGCCGAGGAAGGCGAGCAGCGCCTGCGCGAAACCGCCCGGCGGCACGCGCATTCACCGGTCGACGTCCTGACCGAAGCGGTGGTGCGCGACATGCACGAAGTGGTCACGCACCTCGACGACACCCTGCTGCTGGCCGCCCGTTTCCGCGCCTGACCCCGGTTACCGGCGGCGGCGCGGGGTCAGCCGGACGCCCGGCAGGACCGGGGCCGGGATCCGCTGCCCGTCGTGGCCGTCGACCTCGCCGAAGCGGGTGCCGCTCTCCCAGTCGGCGCGGGCGGCGGCGATTTCGTCGTGACCGCGTCCGACGAAGTTCCACCACATCACCAGCTCACCGGGGAACGGCTCGCCGCCGAGCAGCAGCGCCCGCGCGGCCGCGGTCGCGGTGATGCCCAGTTCCGTGCGCCCGGTCCCGAGGTAGAGCAGCGGGCCCGCACCGACCGGCACACCGTCCACTTCGACCTCGCCGTCGATCACCAGCACGGCGTGCTCGAAGTCGGGACGCAGGGGCAGCACGGCTTCCGCCCCGGCGGCCACGGCCAGTTCCGCGCCCAGCAACGGGGTGTGGGTGGTGGCGGGCGAAACGGCGTCACCGAGCGAACCCATCAGCACGGTCGCGTCCACGCCGCCGGTCCGGTGGTGCGGCAGGTCGGTGTGCTGCTCGAAGGCGGGCTCGATGCCCAGCGCGCCGTCGGGCAGCGCGACCCAGAGCTGCAAGGCGTGCAGCAGTGGGGTTTCCGGGGTTTCTGGGGTTTCTGGGGTTTCTGGGGTTTCTGGGGTTTCTGGGGTTTCTGCCTCCTCGCGCACGGAGAACTCCGAATGCGACACGCCACGCCCGGCCGTCATCAGGTTCAGCTGCCCCGGGCGCACGAGCACGTCGGAGCCGACCGAGTCCCGGTGCCGGATCTCCCCGGCGAGCGGCCAGGTGACCGTCTGCAGGCCGGTGTGCGGGTGCGGCAGCACCTTCATCTCGACCCGTTCCGGGCCGAACTGGTCGAGGAAGCACCAGGCGCCGACCGTGGGCAGCGCGCGCTGCGGCAGCACCCGGTCGACCTTCATCCCGCGCACCCCGCCGAGCGGTACCGCGCGTGGCTCGTGGAACTCCGCGACGGCCCCGGCACCGGCCGCGGAGTGGCACGGCGTCACCTCGGGCCCGCGGTCCAGGTTGGTCATCGGTGCGCGTTCCAGTCGACGTGCTCCTCGTAGCCCTCGGCGCGCTGGAGGTACTTCGCGATGAACGGGCACAGCGGCACGATCGTCCGTCCACGCCGGACGGTGTCGTCGAGCGCGCCGGCCGCCAGCACCTTGCCCAGTCCCTGCCCGCCGAACTCCGCGCCGACCTCGGTGTGGGTGAAGACGGTCTGCTCGCCCTCTTCCCGGTACGCGGCGAACCCGGCCACCCGGTCGCCGACGAACACCTGGTAGCGGGATCCCGCCTCGTCACGGGTCACCGTGACGTCCCCGGCCTGCTCAGTCATCCCTGTCCTCCTCGCTCACACCCATACCCTGCAGTACAACCGCCAGTCCACCGCGGAATTCCTCGTCGGCGCCGAGGCGTCGCGCGTCACGCGCGGTCTCGCTCAGCCAGGGGAACTCGGCGGGCGGCAACGCGGCCAGCGCGTCGGTGCCCGGACCGGACAGCGGCCCCAGGTGCTCGGCCTGCAACGCGCCGAGCAGGTAGCCGATGAGCACGCGGAAGGCGACCACCCGGCGCTTCCCGGTGAACCCGGCGTCGGTCAGCACCCCGAGCACGGCCTCGCCCCAGCGGGCCGACGACGGTGCGCGGTGGCGGTGGGTGAGCAGCAGCGGCACCACGGCGGGATGACCGCCGACGGCCGCGCGCATTCGCTCGGCGAGGGTGGTCAGCCGCCTGCGCCACGAGGTGCGCGGCGGCAGTTCGAGGTCGATGCCGCCGAGGACCAGTTCCACGATCAGCCCTTCGAGCTGGTCGCGGTCTTCGACGTAGCGGTAGAGCGACATCGTGCCCATGCCGAGTTCGCCGGCCACGGCACGCATCGACAGCGCCGCGAGGCCGTCGCGGTCGAGCACGGCGAGCGCGGCGGTGGCGATCCGGGCGGGGGTCAGCGAACGTGGGCGGGGCATGTCGATTGACAGCGTACGACAGACGCGCCTACGTTCGTAGGCGTACACCGCACGCTTAACTCTGGGAGGTCGTCATGGCAGGACGGATCGAGCCGGGCACGGTGCTGGCACCGCGCGAAGTGGACGTGGTCGACGGGGAACCGGTGGCGATCCCGCTGGCCGGACGGCTGGTGCACCTGCAGTTCCGGCGGTTCGCCGGCTGCCCGGTGTGCAACGTGCACCTGCGGTCGGTGACCCGGCGCCACGCCGAACTCAGCGCGGCCGGGGTGCTGGAGGTGGCGGTCTTCCACTCCCCCGAGGACGAACTTCGCCGGCACACTGCGGAAATCCCGTTCGCCGTGGTCGCCGATCCGGGCAAGCGGCTCTACCGCGAGTTCGGTGTGGAGGCCGGGCGGCGCGCTCTGCTGAACCCTCGGGCGTGGCTACCGGTCCTGCGCAGCATCGCGGCCGGGCTGCTCCGGCGCGACCGGCTGCCCGCGCCGAAGCAGGAACACGGCAGGCTCGGCCTGCCCGCCGACTTCCTGATCGCCGCGGACGGCACCGTGCTCGCCGCGAAGTACGGCGAGCACATCAACGACCAGTGGAGCGTGGACGAGGTACTGGCACTCGCACGCGCCAGGACCGTCGTACCCCGCGGCTGAGCCGTCAGCTAAGGCGGTCCAGCAGTTCGTGGTGGCGGCCGGGGGCCCGCAGGTCCGGCGGGTCCGGCTGCCCCAGCGAGTGGTCGTCCGCCCGCAGCGCCGCCAGGAACCGGACCACCGCCCGCGGGTCCGGCAGCACCTCCCCGCCGAGGTAGGCCAGCACGATCACGTCCTCGCCGCAGCCCGCCTCGATCGTCACCGCCCAGCCGTGCTGCTCGTCCCAGATCAGGGCCAGGTCGCGGCCGGGGAACCGGCCGAGCCGCCAGTCGATGGCGATGTAGGCCGAGACCGGGGTGTCCAGGTCGACCGTGCACGATTCGAGGCCGATCCCGAGCGCCGAGGTGACGGCTTCGAGGTAACCGCGGAGACCGCGGTCGAACCGGTACTCGACGTCGGAGTCGATCAGGCTGCTCACGGGACATGCCTTTCGTCGGTGGGGACGGCACGAAGATCGGTGGCGGTGCGCCCGTCTACCCCGCGCAGCCGGAAGTCACACCTTGTATCCGCCTTCCCCGGTGCGGTTCACCCGAACCGACGTGTAACGACTGCCCCGAATGGGTACCCGGCGGTGTCGGCATCGCGCGAAGGGCTGGATCCCATGCTGAGTCACCACGATCGCGAGCAGCTGAAGAAGATCGAAGAGTGGTTCGAGGCCGCCGAACCGGCCCTCGCCGCCTCCTTCCGCCGGATCGGCACCCCACGCCGGTTCAGCATCGGGAAAGTGTTCCCCATCTGCGTGGACGTCCTCGCCGGCTTCCTGCTCGCCCTCGCGGTGATCACCGCGAACGCCACCCTGGTGCTGACCGGCATGCTCGCGCTGGTGCTCGGCGTGGGCCTGCACCTCGCGCGTCACCTGCCCGCCGACGCCTGAACTCCGGTCACCACACGTCCGAGTAGTGCCTCACCAGTTCGGGGAACCTCGGCTCCTCCGGCGGGCTGCTCGCCTTGACCACCTCGCGCCCGTCGAGCAGGGCTTCGAGGTTGTCCAGCGAGATGTGGAACCCGGCGGCGCTCTGGGAGACGTGCCCGGGGTCCTTGACGGTCATCTCGAGGATGAGCAGGCAGCCGCCGTCGCTGTCCCGCAGTTGCCAGTCCATCAGGACACCGAACGCCCGCCAGGTGAGCCGCCGCCCTGGCTCCACCGCCACCACCTCGCCCTGCACCGGCTTGCCCTTGCCGAACGCCAGGCTCACCTTGCCGCCCGGCACGGTTTCCGCCCGCACCCGCCACGGGGTCCACGTGGACAGTTCGGCGTCGTCGGTCAGCGCCCGCCACACCCTGGCGACCTCGTGCGCGTACTGCCGTTCGAAGTGGAGCCGCCCGTCCTGAGCACTTACCTTCATGATCTTTCCCCTTTCCGTCACCCCTTCGACGAACGGACCGGGCGAAGACCGACACCTCAGGCGAACAAGCGTGCCGGGGTTACCTCGCGGGTGTGCCGGACCAGGTCGAACCAGCCCGCCGGCGTGCCTTCGAGGTAGTCGTGGGCCGGGTCGTACCGGGGTCCGACCAGCCTGGTCCTGGCCGGGGCGTCCGCCCAGGCGGCCGGGGCGTCACGCAGGTCGAGCAGGAACGTGTCCGCCTTCGCCTGGTCCAGCGTGGCTTCGAGGAAGTCCCCGGGCAGCACCGGCAGCCAGTCCAGCGGTTCGCCGTGGTGGAAGGTCAGGCCGACCGAGAGGTAGGAGCACCGCTCACGCAGCAGGCGGCCCGCCGTCGGCACGTCGCCGGGTGCGGTGTGCGCCATTCCGCCCCAGTACACGAGCTTCGCCGGGTCGCGGTCGCGCCACCGCGTGACGCCGTCGGCGAGCACGCGCTCGATCGCTTCCTGGTCCGCGGGGACGCCGGGCTCCTCGCGGGGATGCACCACGCGCACCGGGTCGCCGGGGTGTGCCTCGTTGTACGACCGGAGCCACCGGACCGTGCCGAGGACCTCTTCGGCCCGCAGGAACGACCTGGCCCCGGCGAGCACCCGCCGGGGGTCGCCGTCACCGGTGCGCACGTACTCGTCGAGCAGCACGCTCGCCGCGTCGTCGCCTTCGAACAGCACCGCGCGGTAACCGTGCTCGCGCACCAGGTACCGCACCATCTCATCAGCCATTGTGGACAGTTCATGAGCGCTGCGGCAGGACACGCCCAGCGCCACGACGTCCGCGTCCGCGGCACGGGCACCCAGCGCCGCGAGTCCGTCCTGGGTCACTGCGTCAAGCCAAGGGGTCATGCCGCGAACGCTAGGAGTTGAACCAAGGTTCAGGTCAAGCGCTCGGCCAGGCGGCCGAGGAAGGCCCGCTGCCCCTTCACCAGTTTCCGCTCGGCTTCGGCGAGCTCGAACCACTCGAACCGGTCCATCTCGGGGAACTCCTGCATGCGGCCCGAACGCGGCGGCCACTCCATCTCGAAGGTGCCGGGCACGGCGAGCGCCGGGTCCAGGTCGGCTTCGAGCGCGAAGACCGTGACCACCTTGCCGGACTGCCTGACCTCCCCCAGGGCGACGTGCTCACCAGCGGGGACCGGCAACCCGAGCTCTTCTTCGAACTCCCGGCGCGCGGCGGCGAGCGGCTCCTCGTCCGGCTCCTGCTCGCCTTTCGGCACCGACCAGGCGGCTTCGTCCTTGCGGGCCCAGAACGGCCCGCCCATGTGCCCCAGCAGTACTTCGGTGTGCGCCGCGCCCCCGCGATACAGGAGGAGCCCGGCGCTGCGTTTGGCCGCCATGGCGGTCATTCTGCCCCTAAGGTGGACAGCATGCGCCTGCTGATCATCGCCGACACGCACGTGCCAGCACGAGCCAGGACGCTGCCCGCCGAGGTGTGGGCCGAGGCCGAGGCGGCGGACGTGGTGGTGCACGCCGGCGACTGGATCGAACTCGCGCTGCTCGACGAACTGGAGCGGCGGTCGAAGCGGGTGATCGGCGTGTACGGCAACAACGACGGGCCCGATCTGCGAGCGCGGCTGCCCGAGGTCGCCCGCGCCGATCTGGACGGGCTGCGCCTGGCCGTGGTCCACGAGACCGGGCAAGCGAAGGGCCGGGAAGCGCGCTGCGCCAAGGAGTACCCGGACACCGACGTGCTGGTCTTCGGCCACAGCCACATCCCGTGGGACACCGAGACCGGCACCGGCCTGCGCCTGCTCAACCCCGGCTCCCCCACCGACCGCCGCCGCCAGCCGCACCACACCTACCTCACCGCCGTGGTCGACGGCGGCCGGCTGACCGAGGTCGAGCTGCACACCGTGGCCAGGGGAGCGTCGTGAACATCCCCGAGTTGATCGGCACGGCCTGGAATTCCCTGACCGTGAAGCGGGTCTACGGGGAACCGTGCGAAAAGGACGGTGTCGTGGTCATCCCAGCGGCCACCGTCTGGGGCGGCGGGGGCGGGGGCGACGGCCTCGACGGGCGTCGCGCACAGGGCGCGGGCTTCGGCGTGATCGCCCACCCCACCGGGGCCTACGAGATCAAGGGCGGGAAGGTGCGCTGGGTGCCGGCGGTCGACGTGAACCGCCTGATCACCGCCACTGCGGCGGTCGCGGTGACCTACCTGCTGACCCGGTCGCGGCGCACCCGGGTGGAATCGCGCACCACCAGCTCCGGGGTGTAGACCACGGTCTGGTGCTCGTGCTCGCCGGGGACCGCGTCGTCGGCGGTTTCGGCGATGATCAGCTCGGCGGCGGTCTTACCGAGCCGGGTGGCGGGCTGGCGGACCGAGGTCAGCGGCACCGCGGCCGCCGCGGCGAACTCGATGTCGTCGTACCCGACGATCGCCATCTCCTCCGGCACGCGCACCCCGGCCGCGACCATCGCCTGGAGCACGCCGAGCGCGAGCAGGTCGTTGGCGCAGAACACCGCGGTCGGCCGCGGGCTGATGCCGAGCACGCGCGCCCCGGCGTCCCGCCCGGAGGCCACGTCCAGCGCCTCGGATTCCAGCACGGTGAACGTCCGGCCGGGCGCGGGCGCCTCGGCCAGCGCCGCCCTGGCTCCGGCTTCACGGTCGCGGCACTGGGCCAGCAGCTGCGGCCCGTTGACGAAGGCGAGGTGCGTGTGCCCGGCTTCGACCAGGTGCCGGGCGGCCAGCGCGCCACCGGCCACGTCGTCCACCGACACCGAGCAGGCGTCGGAGTTCGGCACGTTCCGGTCCACGAAGACGTACGGGATGCCGCTGCGCCGGAAGGCTTCCAGGCTCTCCCCCGCCGTGCCGACCGGGCTGAGCAGCACCCCGCGGACGCGTTGTTCGGCGAGCATCGCCAGGTGCGCGGCCTCGCGGTCGACCCGCTGGCCGCTGTTGCAGGTGATCACGTTCAGGCCCTCGGCCTGCGCCGCCTGCTCGGCGCCCTGCGCCACGTCGACGAAGAACGGGTTGCCCAGGTCGAGCACCAGCACGGCCAGCGTGCGGCTGCGCCCGGCCCGCAGCTGCCGGGCGGATTCGTCGCGGACGTACCCCAGTTCCTGGATCACCGAAAGGACCCGGGACCGCGTCGCGGCCGACACCACGTGCGGCCGGTTCACCACGTTCGACACCGTGCCGATGGACACCCCGGCGATCCGGGCGACGTCCTTAATGCCGACCATACTTGCTCTCCGTCACACCGAACCCTAACATGCGGATGAAACGTTTCAACCCGGCCAGTTCACTCCAGCGACGCAGGAGAAGTGATGACCGAGCCCAGCCAGGAAACCGTCGACCGGCTGCTGACGCGGTCCCACCGGCTGGGGGCGGACCCGGCGAACACGAACTACGCCGGCGGGAACACCTCCGCCAAGGGTACGGCCACCGACCCGGCCTCCGGCGAACCGGTGGAACTGTTGTGGGTCAAGGGTTCCGGCGGTGACCTCGGCACCCTCACCGAACCCGGGCTGGCCGTGCTGCGGCTCGACCGGCTGCGCGGGCTGACCGGCGTCTACCCCGGACCGGAACGCGAGGACGAGATGGTCGCCGCGTTCGACTACTGCCTGCACGGCCGCGGTGGCGCGGCCCCCTCGATCGACACCGCCATGCACGCCCTCGTCGATTCCGCGCACGTCGACCACCTCCACCCCGATTCCGGGATCGCGCTGGCGACCGCGGCCGACGGTGAAGAACTGACCGCGCGCTGCTTCGGTGACCGGGTGGTGTGGGTGCCGTGGCGGCGGCCGGGTTTCCAGCTGGGCCTGGACATCGCCGGAATCAAGGGCGCCAACCCCCAGGCGATCGGCTGCATCCTCGGCGGCCACGGCATCACCGCATGGGGTGACACGTCGGACGAGTGCGAGGCACGCTCGCTGGAGATCATCCGGACCGCGGCGGAGTTCCTCGCCGAACACGGCCGCGCGGACCCGTTCGGCGCCCGCGTCCCCGAGTACGAGCCGCTGCCCGAGGCCGCCCGTCGTGAGCGGGCCGCGGCACTGGCGCCGGTCCTGCGCGGGCTCGCGTCCACCGATCGCCGTCAACTGGGGCACTTCACCGACTCGGCCGTGGTGCTCGACTTCCTGGCGGGGGCGGAACACCCGCGCCTGGCCGCGCTCGGCACCTCCTGCCCGGACCACTTCCTGCGCACCAAGGTCCGGCCGATGGTGCTCGACCTGCCGCCGACCGCGCCGCTGGACGAGGTGCTCACCCGGCTGGGTGAGTTGCACGAGGAGTACCGCGCGGACTACCGCGCCTACTACGAGCGCCACGCCGAGCCGGATTCCCCCGCCCTGCGCGGCGCCGATCCGGCGATCGTCCTCGTGCCCGGGGTCGGCATGTTCTCCTTCGGTGCCGACGCGCAGACCGCGCGGGTGGCGGGCGAGTTCTACGTCAACGCCATCAACGTCATGCGGGGCGCGGAATCGGTGTCGGCCTACGCGCCGATCCCGGAGAGCGAGAAGTTCCGGATCGAGTACTGGTCGCTCGAAGAAGCCAAGCTCCGCCGCCGCCCGGCCCCGAAGCCGCTGGCCGGTCGCGTCGCGCTGGTCACCGGCGGCGGTTCGGGCATCGGCAAGGCGACCGCCCGGCGGCTCGCGGCCGAAGGCGCGTGCGTGGTCGTCGCCGACCGCGCCTTCGACGCCGCGCAGGAGGTCGCCGCGGAACTCGGGCGGGACACCGCGATCGCGGTCCGCGCCGATGTCACCGAGGAGAACGAGGTCGCCGCCGCGTTCGCCGAGGGCGCCCTCGCGTTCGGCGGGATCGACCTGGTGGTGAACAACGCGGGGCTGTCCGTTTCGAAGCCGTTGCTGGAGACCACCGCGGCGGACTGGGACCTGCAGCACGACGTGATGGCCCGCGGCTCGTTCCTGGTCTCGCGTGAAGCGGCGCGGCAGATGATCGCGCAGGGCCTGGGTGGCGACCTGGTCTACATCGTCAGCAAGAACGCGGTGTTCGCCGGGCCGAGCAACGTCGCGTACGGGGCGGCGAAGGCGGACCAGGCGCACCAGGTGCGGTTGCTCGCCGCCGAACTGGGCGAGCACGGCATCCGCGTCAACGGCGTGAACCCGGACGGGGTGGTGCGTGGCTCGGGCATCTTCGCCGGGGGCTGGGGCGCGCAGCGGGCGGCGGTCTACGGCGTGGAGGAAAAGGACCTCGGCGCGTTCTACGCCCAGCGCACGCTGCTCAAGCGCGAGGTGCTGCCGGAACACGTGGCCAACGCGGTCTTCGTGCTGGCGGCCGGGGAACTCGGGCACACCACCGGCCTGCACGTCCCGGTGGACGCCGGGGTCGCCGCGGCCTTCCTCCGCTGATGGCCGCGGTCTTCGCGGCGGTCGACCTCGGCGCGTCCAGCGGCCGGGTGGTGACCGGGCGACTCGGTGCGGGCACGCTGGAACTGGCGGAGGTGCACCGGTTCGCGAACGAGCCGGTGTCCGAAGGCGGCCTGCTCCGGTGGGACATCCGCAAGCTCCACAAAGGACTCACCGACGGCCTGCGCGCGGCCGCCGACCGCCACGGCACGCTCGACGGCATCGGCATCGACTCGTGGGCGGTCGACTACGGCCTGCTCGACGCTTCCGGCTCGCTCATCGCGAATCCAGTGCACTACCGGGATCCGCGCACCGCGGCGGGGGTCGAGCGGGTGCACGCCGTGGTGCCGCCCGCGCGGCTGTATGCCACCACCGGTATCCAGTTCCAGCCGTTCAACACGGTTTTCCAGCTCGCCACGGAGGAACTGTCGTCCGTGGCGGACATCCTGCTGATCCCGGATCTGCTGTCGTACTGGCTCACCGGCGAGAAGGGCACCGAGCGGACGAACGCCTCCACCACCGGGCTGCTGGACCCGCGCACGGGTGAGTGGTCCGCAGGACTGTTCGCGGAACTGGGGCTGGCCGCCGAACTTTTCCCGCCGCTGCGGGATCCTGGCGTCTTGGCCGGGTCCTATGAGGGATGTCCGGTGTACACCGTGGGCTCGCACGACACCGCCTCGGCCGTGGTCGCGGTCCCGGCGACGAGCGACCGGTTCGCTTACATCTCTTGTGGGACCTGGTCGCTGGTGGGGTTGGAGTTGGACGAACCGGTGCTCACCGAAGAGGCACGGCAGGCTAATTTCACCAACGAGCGTGGCGTGGACGGCAAGGTCCGTTTCCTGCGCAATGTCATGGGTTTGTGGCTGCTGCAGGAAGTGCAGCGGGATCTGGGCCTGGGCTTGGGGTACCTGCTCGACTCCGCCGCCAGGGCCACGCCGGGCCGGAGCATCGTCGACGCGACGGACCCGCGTTTCCTGCCTCCGGGGGACATGGCCGCGCGGATCACCGCCGCCTGCCGGGAATCCGGGCAACCCGAACCGCGCGATCCCGGCGAGCTGGCCCGATGTGTCCTGGACAGCCTGGCCCTCGCCTACCGCGACGCCCTCTCGGATGCTGTGCGCCTGTCGGGCCGTCCGATCGAAGCGGTGCACCTCGTGGGCGGGGGCGCACACAACGAACTGCTGTGCCGGTTGACGGCTGATGCCTGCGGCTTGCCGGTCCACGCGGGGCCTGCGGAGGCGACCGCGGCGGGGAATCTACTGGTGCAGGCACGGGCTGCAGGGCTTCTGGATGGGGGCCTGAGGGAGCTGCGTTCCTGGGTGCGGGGGGTGCGGACCTACCTGCCGGAATGAAACGATTCATCCCGGTATTCCCCGGAGGTTGCCGGTCAGCAGCTCAACCGCGGCTCGGCCCAGTCGGTGTGGTCGTGGTTCTTGCCGTCACCGCCGTCCGTGGTGCGCAGGGTCAGCATGCGCACTCCGGTGACGTCGGCGCTCAGCGCCACCGCCGGTGAGCCACCGCGCAGCACCGGCGTTTCGGCCAGCACCTCGCCATCGCCGAGGAGCTGGAAGGTGGCCGAGCCGGGTTCGGTGGTCTCGTCGTCCAGGCCGACCAGGGCGGTGAAGCTCCGGCACCCACGCCCCAGGTAGACCGTCACCTCGCTGGCGGCGTGCGTGCCGAGGCCCTTCGCGTAGGTCACACCGCCGATGGTCAACGGGTTGCCGTCCCCGGCTACCTGGTCGTTGTTCGAGCGGTCCCGTTCGACCGGGCCCCAGCCGTTGCTCGCGGAGACGAACGGCAGCTCACTCACGGAAGCACCGTCCGCGGGCACGGGAGGCGGCACGAAAACCGAGACCGCCTTGGCGACGTGCACCTCCGGCGCGTCCAGTGAGGGGTCACGGAAGTCCGCCGCGACCGGGATCTCGTGCTTCCCCGTCCGCGACCCGACCGTCACCGTCCACTTGCCACTCAGCACCTCGCCGGGCACGAACTCGTTGTCCCACACCGGGTTTCCGGCCACCGACCAGCCCTCGGGCACCGAAGGCGCCAGAACCGCATCGCGCACCGGACGGTCGGCGGTGAACTCCGCGCCGATCTCGAACGTCGAGCCCGGCGAGCGGTCACCGGCGTCCTGCGGCGTGATCGTCAGAGAGGTGCCCGGGACGTGCTGGACGGGCTTGTCGCAGGTGGTCCGCCCGGGGGTCGCCGGGCAGGCGATCGCGGCGAAACCGCCGTTGGCCGGGACCGCGTGACTCAGCGTGTCCGTGGCGCGCAGCACACGGCTTTCCCGCTGCACGTCGGAACGCGGTGAGCCCGGGACATCCCGCACGGTCTCCACCAGCCACTCCCCCTCGCCGAGGAAGGACAGCGGGGTGCTCACCGTGCGCGCCGGGCCGGCGGTGATCGCGCCGACGAACCAGCGGTCGCCGCTCCGCCTGGCCAGCGCCGCCTCGTCACCGGGGTGCCCGCTCAGGTACCGCGTCTCGTCCCACACGGTCGGCACCTGGTTCAGGAAGCGCAGCGTGTTCGGGTGCCGGTCGTAGGCCTCCGGCTTGTCCGCGAAGTGCTGCCACGCCGATTCGTACAGCACCGGCAGCGCCACCTCGTGCCCCACGCTGGACGTCCGCGGCCCGACCTCCAGCGCCACCGGCGTGAAGTCCATCGAGCCGACCACGTTGCGGGTGAACGGGTGCACCGGGTTGTTCGCCGGCTGCGGCAACTGCTCCTGCCCGTGGATCGCCTCCATGGTCATCACGTGCGGCCAGGTCCTGGCCAGCCCGTGCGGAATGGTCGAACCATGGAAGTTGATCATCAGCTCGAGCGCCGCGGTCTCCGCCAGTATCTCGTCGTACCACGCATAGCGCGCCTGGCTGTCCGACTCCATGAAGTCCACCTTGACGCCCTTGACGCCCCAGGCCTTGACCTTCGGCAGGACCTCCGCCCGCTTCTGCGGCGTGTCCAGCGTCTGCCAGTGGAACCACAGCAGCACCTCGACCCCGCGTGCCCTGGCGTAGCGGGTCAGCTCCGGCACCCAGTCCTCGCTCCAGCCCTCGTCGACCAGCACGTACGGCCAGCCGTTGCGGGCGGCGAAGTCCACGTAGACCTTCTGCCGGTCGAAGTCACGCGGGCTCTGGTGCTCGCTGAGCCACGACCAGGCGGACTTGCCCGGCCGGATCCACGAGGTGTCCTCGATCTTCGACGGCGCGGCCAGGTCGTCGACCAGGGTCGACTCGGTCACCGTGGCGAGGTCGCCGATGATCGCGGTCCGCCACGGCGTCCGGAGCGCGCCCGGCGCGGTGACCCGCTCGTCGGCCAGCTTCACCGCGTAGGTCGGCGAACCGGCCTCGTGCACCAGCTTGCTCCCGGAATACGAACCGTCCACATCGGATTCGGTGAGCAGCACGAAGTCCGCACCGGACTGGAACAGCGAGGGGTGGCCGAACTCGCCGGCCGGCGCCCCGGCGGCGGTGGTCTCCACCCGCTGGTTCTCGTACCAGGCGTTGTAGGGCAGCAGCCAGGCCGTGGCGGCCGGGTCGAGGCGGTAGGCCGACGCCTCCCCGGTGACCACCGTGCCGCCCTCGTCCGGCAGCACGTAGCGGTAGGCCACACCGTCATCGGACACGCGGAGCACCAGCTCGAACCGCGCGTCCCCGGCGGCCAGCCGGAACCGGGTCTCCCGCGCGCGGACCGCCCGCTCTTTCCGCTTGCCGGTGGTCATCGTGTAGCGCTCGGCGAGGACGCGCTGCTGCTGCCCGAGCACCTTCAGGTCCTTGCTCAGGTCGGCGCGTTCGGTGCGCAGGCCGACCGGCGCGGGAGCCAGCACGGTCCGGCCCGCGCGGGCGGCCGACAGCTTGAGCTGCCCCGCTTCCAGCGTGAGCTGCGCGGTCAGTGGTGAGCGGGACGACGGGCCGGTCACCGTCCAGCCGGTCGCCGCCGAAGCGGGGACGGCGGTCAGCGACAGCGCGATCGCCAGTGAAAGGAGCAGGGCGGCGGAACTCCGGCCGGGCCACATCGTCCAAGCACTCCTCGGCTGCTATTCACCGATAATCGGCAGAGGTGATGTCAACGTTCATGTCAACCTGGATGTCAACGTTGTCATCGGGGGTTTGCGCACAACGGGGACGATCTGCAGCAAACCCCATGGAAAGCGGATGCGCAAGGGTCCGTTCGGCGCAGGTGTCGAACACCGGAGGTAATCGCCATTCGCCGATGGCCTCGGTTCGGCGCTAGGAATCCGCTTTTGTCTCCGTTAGCGTGCGGCCATGTTCGCCGCCGAACGCCGTCAGGTCATTCTCGAACTCGTCCGCTCGAACGGAGCCGTCTCCCTGCGCGAGCTCGCGCGCATCGTGCAGACCAGCGAGGTCACCGTGCGCCGCGATCTGCGGCAGCTGGCCGCCGAGGGACTGCTGGCGCGCCGGCACGGTGGCGCGGTGGCGACCAACCGCACCTCCTACGAGCCGAGCTGCACCGAGAAGGCGAAGGTGGCGGGGGCGCAGAAGGAGGCGATCGCCGCGCTGGCCGCCGAACTGGTCTCCCCCGGCGATTCGGTGGCGCTCGGCCCCGGCACCACCACGCAGGCGCTGGCGCGGCGCCTGACCCGCACCGGCGAGCTGACCGTGGTGACGAATTCCCTGCTCGTGGCGCAGATCATCGCGCAGGCGCCGGGGGTGGAGGTGCTCATGCCCGGTGGCACGCTGCGGGCGTCGATCTTCGCCACGGTGGGCAGCGCGGCCGAGGCCGGCCTGGCGCAGTTGCGGGTGCGCCACGCCTTCCTCTCCGGCAACGGGCTGACCGCCGCACGCGGCCTGTCCACCCCGAACCCGGCGGTGGCCGGGGCGGACCGCGCGCTGGCCGCGGCCGCGGAACAGGTGGTGGTGCTGGCCGACTCGACCAAGATCGGCTCGGACGCCATGGTCCAGACCATACCGCCGGAGCGGATCCACCGGCTGGTCACCGACGAGGCCGCCGACCCGGCCGAACTGGACGGCCTGCGGGCGGCGGGTGCCGAGATCGGCCTGGCCGCGATCTCGAACAGCTGACCGTTTCCCGTCCGCAAACGGTCAACCTCGAACATCGGCCCCGCCGGGCTTGCGACCGGCCGCTCCGGCGCGCCTTAATGGGAGACCGGACGAATCACCGCCACAATTCTCCGGCGCGTTTTCTCCAGTCCCCCGTAACCGAAGGGCGTGAAAATGAACCGCCGAATTCCCGTGGCCGTGGCCGCGCTGCTGGCCACCGCGCTGGCCATCCCCACCGGCGCCACCGGCGCCACTGCCGCACCGGCCGCCTGCGCCGGTGTGCTGTTCGACGACTTCGCCTACGACTCCCACACCGACCCGCGCCTGGCGCAGCGCGGCTGGCAGCTGCGCAACGGCGGTGGCGGGCCCGGCGTGGGGAACTGGTCCGCGGCGAACGCCACCTTCCCGGTGGTGGACGGCCAGCCGGTGCTCCAGCTCTCCGCGCACACCGACGGCACCACCGGCGGGACCAGCCAGGCCGAGGTGATGCACCAGCGGAAGTTCTACGAAGGCACCTATTCCGCGCGCGTCCGGTTCAGCGACGTACCGGTCTCGGGCGCGGACGGCGACCACCTGGTCCAGACCTTCTTCACCATCACCCCGCTCGCCTTCCCCAACGACCCGAACTACGGCGAGCTGGACTTCGAATACCTGCCCAACGGCGGCTGGGGCGAATCCGGCGCGACGATGTTCCTCACCAGCTGGGAGACCTACCAGCCCGACCCGTGGGTGGCGGACAACCGCAGCACCGCGGTGCGCTCGGGTTTCGCCGGCTGGCGGACGCTGACCGTGCAGGTCTCCGGGGGCACGCTGCGGTACTTCATCGGGGATCAGCTCGTCGCCACCCACGACGGGCACGTCTACCCCGAGACGCCGATGATGCTCGCCTTCCAGGAGTGGTTCATCGACCACGCCGCGCACTCCGGCGGCCGCAGCACCTACCAGACGCAGAACGACTGGGTCTACTACGCGGCCAACGAGGTGCTCTCCCCGGCCGGTGTCCAGGACCGGGTGAACGGGCTGCGCGCGAACGGGACCAAGCACACCGATTCCGCCTCCTGCTAGTGCCCAGGCGGCCACTGTGGACGCTCAGCTCGCGCGGCCACGCAGGCGCGGGCGGTCGTGCTTGCCGACCTCGGTGAGCGGGATGGCGTCCACGAAGTCGACGCGGCGGGGCGCCAGCGCCTCGCCGCCTCGCTCGGCCACCCAGCTGATCAGGTCCTCGGCGCACACCGTGGCGTCCGGATCGGCGACCACCACCGCGTGCACCACCTCGCCGCGGCGGTCGTCCGGGGCGCCGAAGACGCAGGCGTCGCGGACCGCCGGGTGGGTGATCAACCCGGCTTCCACCTGCTTCGGGTACACCGTCACACCCGCCGACCGGATCGTCTCGCGCTGCCGGTCGGCCAGGTGCAGGAAGCCGCCCTCGTCGAAGTGGCCGGTGTCGCCGGTGTAGAGGTGACCGCCACGCAGCGCGCGCTCGGTGTCGGCGTAGCGGTTCCAGTAACGCAGCATCACGTGCGGCCCGCCGACCACCACCTCGCCGCGCTCCCCCGCCCTGGCCTGCCTGCCGTCGGGGTGCTCGATCCGCACGTCGGCGATCGCCACCGGGCGGCCGCAGGAGGACAGCGGGCCCGGGTCGCCGGTGGCCACCGCCGCGGCGTGGTCGCGCTTGCGCAGCACGGTCACCTGGTTCGGCACCTCGGTCAGCCCGTAGAACTGCACGAACACCGGCCCGAAGCGGTCCATGGCGGCGATCAGCCGCTCCGGCTCGACCCGGCCGCCGCTGTAGACCACGGTGGTCAGCGAGAGCAGTTTCGCGCCGGCCGCGGGGGCGGCGTCCATCAGCCCGGCGAGCATGTCCGGGGAGAGCAGGGTCGCGGTGATCCGCTCGCGGGCGATCGTGTCCACCAGCTCATCGGGGTCGAACCGCCCGGCCAGGACGTTGGTGCCGCCACGCAGCCACACCGGCAGCACGAACGCCCCGGCGGCGTGCGAGAGCGGTGTGACGTGGGCGAACCGGTCGCCTTCGTCGAGCCCCAGCTCACTGAGCTGGCTGAACAACGCGGCCAGCACGGTCCGGTGGGTGTGCACCACGCCCTTGGGCTGCCCGGTGGTGCCCGCGGTGTAGTAGATGCCGTAGAGGTCGCTGGGGAACACCGTCGGTGCGCCGGGGTGGTCCGGCTGGTGGCACGACAGGCGCTGCCAGCTGTGCCCGCCGGTCAGCACGGCCTCGTCGTCCACCGAGACCACGTGCTCGACGCCCGAGGTACCGCGGATCTGCTGGACGCGCCGCGCGTGGACGGCGTCGTGGACGAGGACCTCCGCCGCCGAGTCGCAGACGATGTACTGGTGGTCGGCCACGCCGAGGCGGCTGTTGAGCGGGACCACCGCCAGCCCGGCCCAGAGCGCGCCGTAGTACACGTCGAGCAGTTCGGGGCGATCGCTCATCAGGATGGCCACGCGGTCACCGGTGTCCAGGCCGAGGCCGAGCAGCGCGCGCCCGGCCCGCCGGATGCGGCCGAGCTGCTCGCGGTAGGTGATCCGCTGTCCACCCGCGACGACCGCGGTGCGGGGACCGTAGGCCAGTGCCACCCGTTCGACCAGCCCGCCGATGGTCTCCTCCTGCATGCTTCCCAAGCTAGGTCGGCGGGCGGCGCGGCCCAATGTCGGAATCGGACACCGGGACGCGTGGTTTCCCACAAGCTCAGCCGACGGCGTCCATCGAACCGCTGCCCGCCTGCGGTCCCAGCGCGCGGCGCAGCCGCAGGGCGACCAGCAGTTCGGTGCGGCGCTCGGACAACGCGTCGCCGAGCAGTTCGGTGGCCGTGCGGATCCGCAGCCGGACGGTGTTCTCGTGCACCCCGAGTTCGGCGGCCGCCCGCGCCTGCGATCCGCTGGCCAGCGCGGCGAGCAGGGTCTCGCGGATCCGGTCGGCGCGCTCGTTCGCTTCGGCCAGTTCACCGAGTTCCTCGGCGACGAACCGCCGGGCCGCCGCGGGATCCCCCAGCAGGAACGCTTCGAGGCGGACGTCGGTGTACCAGAGGAAATCGCCGGGATCGGCGAGCACTTCACGCAACGCGAACGCGCGCACGGCCTCTTCGTGGGCCCGGCGGAAACCGGCGAGCCCGAGGGCCGGGCCACCGGCCACCACCGGTTCGCCGTGCCGGGACACCGCCTGCCGGATCATCCGGAGCGTGGCCGGGTCGACCCGCCCGGGGAACCCCAGCCAACCGGCCCAGAGCCCGGGTGAGCGCTGGACCAGTAGCGCGGCCTGCGCGTCGGTTTCGTGGCGCAGCCGGGCCAGCCGCCGCTCGGCGTGCGGCCGGTCGCCCTGCAGGAGCAGCGCGAGGTGGCAGGCACGCAGGCGGTAGCCGAGTTCGTCGTCGAGGAACTGGGTGTGCGCGGGCGGCGCGGCGCCGAGCAGTTCGCCGACCAGCGCGCGGCGGCGTTCCTCCCCGGTGCAGGCCAGTTCGCCGGCGGCCTCGTCGTAGCGGGCGCTGACCAGGCCGAGCACCCGCGTGACGTACCCGAAGACGGCCGGGGTCCGGTCGCCGATCAGCTCGGCGACCGTGCCGTCCCCGCGTGCGGCGGCCTCGCCGACGATGGCCAGCCAGCGGTGCCAGAACTGTTCCAGGCCGACCCAGTAGGCGCGCTCCAGGTCCTCGAAGGGCAAACCCTGGTCGGCGACGACTTCGGCGAAGGCCAGTGCGTGCCCGAGTTGGGGTTCTTCGTGGTGCACCCGGCCCGACGCGACATCGGCGAGCAGGCCGATGTTGCCGCGGACACACCGCTTGAGCACCTCGTCGAACCGGGAATCCTTGGCGTGCCGTGGGAAAACCCGA